>NZ_JAAGOU010000003.1:0-299378 GCF_010500775.1 Salipiger sp. PrR002 | reverse complement strand
TCGTCTGCGCTGGCTCAGCTTGCCGCCTCGCCGCCGCCCCGTCTGGCGTCCCGCCTAGCGCCTCAGCGCCGCCGGTGAGGGGGCTTTTACGGATACCCACCAGGACCCGCAAGCGGTTTTTCGAAAGACCCGTGAAGTTTTTGCGAAATTCGCCAAAAACAGCATGAAAACAGAGGCTTAGAGCGCGAATTTTTGCCGACTGCCCTTCGCGGCGTAGGGTGCCGCAGGGTGAGCAAACCGCCCAAGGGACAAGATATTGCGCCGCCCACAGAGTTATCAACAAGGTGGTGAAAAGCAGCACCCGAGTCACGCCAGACTCACCCCAGACTCGGGCCGGAATCGCGAAACCGGATAGGCACAATCCATGCACAACGTATGCACACCCCATGCGCATGAGGTGCGACGTGCAGGGGAGCTTACCCCCCTGCCCCACCCGCAGCGGTGTTCTCGGCCTCGATCGCCGCCGAGATGTCTTCGGCGAGATTGGCGAGGTGCTGGTCCAGCGCCGCATCGACCGCCCTAGGGTCACGGGCGCGCAGCGCATCCATAATGGCGCTGTGATGCGTCACCACCCGCTCGCGGTTGCGCCGCATGGTCGCCGACAGGAAGCGCGCGCGCCAGAGCCGGGCGAGATAGGCGTGATGGGTTTCGGCCAGCGCCTCATTATGTGCGGCCTCGGCGATCAGCCGGTGAAAGGCCATGTCCATCTCGAAGAGGTCGAGCGCATCCACATGGTCATAGGCGTCGGCGATCTTCTCGTTGAGCTCGGCGAGACGGTCGAGGTCTTCTTCGGTGGCGCGCTCGCAGGCGATCTGCGCCGAGAGCTTTTCCAGCGCCAAGAGCACCACGACCTGATCGTGCACTTCTTTGACGGTGGGCCGCGCCACGATCGGGCTGCGGGCCGGGCGCAGCACCACGAGACCTTCCTGCGCCAAAATCCGGATCGCTTCGCGCATGGGTGTGCGGCTGACCCCAAGGTCGGCAGCATTGTCGCGCTCTTTGATCGCAGTGTCCGGCGGCAGCTTGCCACGCAGGATATCACGGCGCAGCTGGGCGGCGATCTGCTCGGCCAGAGTTGCTTCGGCAGCGCTCTCGGCGGGGATGTCGGGCATGTGGGCCTCTCAGTCTCAGCCTTGTCGGCTCGTTATCATGCACTCCGCGCGCGGAGCCATGTGGATTTAGACCGGGGTCCCTCTGAGGGGAAGGAGACCTACTCTTTTCCCATCTGGTATACCAAAAATTGTTGATTGTCGATCCCACGTTGGGTTAGCTTCGATTCCAGATGGTATACCATCCGACACTGTGAGGGAGTGTCGACACCGGGGGAAGACCCCATCACTGGGAGGAAAGACATGAAAGTGAAAACCCTGCTGAAGGCTGCAACTGCGGCCGCGGTTCTGGCTGGCCCGGCGCTGGCACAGGACGTGACCCTGCGCATCCAGACGCACTACAACCCCGAGCAGACCTCGGGCAAACTTGCCGCGCAATTCGTCGACGACGTCGAAGTAATGTCGGGCGGCGCGATCGACATCGAGATGTTCTACGCCTCCTCGGTTGTGGCGACCGTCGAGACCTTCGACGCGGCAGCCAACGGCATTCTCGACTGCGACATGACCGGCGGTGCTTACCAGACCGGCAAGAACGCTGGCTTCCAGTTCGTCGGCGACATCATGGGCGGCTATGACACCCCCTACCAGCAGCTGTCGTGGCTGTATTACGGCGGCGGCCTCGAGCAGGCACAGAAACTCTATAATGAGTTCGGCATGCAGCTCATCGGCTGGTGGGTCTACGGTCAGGAATCGCTGGTCTCTTCGACCCCGATCACCGGCCCCGACGATCTGAAGGATTGGAAATTCCGTTCGCCCCCGGGCATGGAAACCGAGATCTTCGCAAACCTCGGCGCATCGCCGATCGTGATGGACTTCACCGAAGTGTTCACCGCGATGGAAACCGGCATCATCGAAGGCACCGACTATTCCGGTCTGGCCAACGACGAGTCGATCGGCCTGTTCGATCTGGCCAAACACGCCACCTACCCCGGCTTCCACTCGATGCCGTCTGACCACCTTGCGTGCAACAAGATGGTCTGGGACGGTCTGTCGGACCAGAACAAGCGCATCATCGAAACCGCGATGGAAAAGCTCGCGCTGCGCTCGGCTCTCTACTTCGAGAAGGCCAACAACGAAGCAGCCGCACGTCTGACCGAGGCGGGCGTCACGCTGCATGACTGGACCGCAGAAGATCGTGCCACCTTCCGCGAAGCCGCGCAGTCGGCGTGGGACGTCTGGGCCGAGAAGTCGCCCGAAGCCAAGGCGCTTGTGGAAAGCCACAAGGACTACCTGGGCCAGCTGGGTCTGATCTCGGCGGAATAAGGACGGCTTTCGCGTCCTGATCCGTGACAGGCAGAGCGGCGGGCCCAGACCCGGGCCCGCCCTTCTTGTTTCATCCTTGTCACATCGACCCTGACATCCCCTCCTCCGAAAGGGTTAACCAATGTCCAATCAAAGCCTCTGGCTCGGCTCGCTACGCGGCCCGGTCCGGCTGCTGGCCCTGATAAGCACCGGGCTTGCGCTGGCCGTGTACGCCTGGCTCGTGCTCAGCCAGTTCATCTCTGCCGAACCTGTCGGCATGTACGAAATGCTCCGCCCCGCAGGCCGCCCGATGGTGTCGGTGATGCTGTGGGCGCTGTTCGCCGCGCTGCTGTTCGGCTCGCTCTATCTGTCGGACACCCGCGGCTCGATCGAGATCGAGCCCACCGGCCCGCTCGACATCCTGTCGCTGGTGCTGTCGCGCCTGTCGATGATCGCGATCATCGCCATCGTGCTGGTGATGTTCTACGAGGTCGTGGCCCGCTACGTCTTCGAAAAGCCCACGCTCTGGGCCAACGAACTGTCGCTGTGGATCGCGTCCTTCGTGTTCCTGTTCGCCGGGCTCTATTCCATGCAGCAGCGCAGCCACATCCGCATCTACATCATCTATGACATGATGCCGCGCTGGATGCAGAAGCTGGCCGACGTGATCTCGGTCTCGCTGATCTGGGTGTTCTTCTTCTGCCTGCTCTGGGGTGGCTACAACGAAGCCATGCAGAAGCTTGGCCGTATGGAGACCTTTGGCACCGCGTGGGACCCGCCCCTGCCGGCGACGCTGAAGATCGGCCTCATCATCATCATCGGCCTCGTGGCGCTGCAGGCGCTCTCCAACCTCATCGCGGATTGGAACAAGGCCCCCGAACACCACTCGCCCGCGGACGAGATCGACCAGACGGAGATTGAAAACATCCGTCGCACGCTGGAGGACTGACTTAAATGGTGGATATCGGCACACTCAGCCTGATCCTGCTGCTGGCAATGTTCGCATTGCTGGCGATCGGGATGCCACTGGGCTTCGCCTCCGCCTTTCTGGCAGTTGCGACGCTTGTGATGAAATTCGGCCCCGATCTGCTGTTCGGGCGCTTCGGCATGGGACCCTTTGCGGTGCTGGGTCAGGCGGTCTATCGGCAGATGGTGAACTACGTACTGATATCAGTACCCTTGTTCATATTTATGGCCTCACTCCTAGAACGCTCGGGCATCGCGCGGGACATGTACAGCTCGCTGAACGTGTGGCTGTCGCGGACCCGGGGCGGCATCGCCTTCGTGACCTCGATCATGGCCGTCATCATGGCCGCCATGTCGGGCATCATCGGCGGCGAGGTGGTTCTGCTGGGCCTCATTGCGCTGCCGCAGATGCTGCGCCTTGGCTACAATCAGAACCTCGCCATCGGCACGATCTGCGCGTCCGGCTCGCTTGGCACGATGATCCCGCCGTCGATCGTTCTGATCTTCTACGGGCTCGTCACCGAGACCTCGATCAAGGCGCTGTTCACCGCGTCCTTCCTGCCGGGCTTCATGCTGGCCTCGTTCTTCATGATCTACATCTTCATCCGCACCCGGATGAACCCCGACGAGGCCCCCCTGCCCCCGGCAGATCCGGACGCCCCGGCGGGCAGCGAGAAAGCCCTGATGTTCCTCGGCTTCCTGTCGCGTTTCGGCATGTGGATCGTGGCCGTGCTGACGCTGCGCGCACTGTTCTTCACCGTCACCGGCGCCAACACCGTGACCGAGGGCGTGGACCCGATCCCGCTTGGCATGGTGTCGGACATCCCGTGGCTGATCGGCGCGCTGGTGGTCTTTGCCATCGTGGTCTTCTTCATCGTCGGCCGTGAGCGCACCGCCGTCGGCTGGGAGATGGGCAAGGGCCTGATCGCGCCCACCGTGGTGATCGGCGTCGTTCTGGGCTCGATCTATGGCGGCATCACCGGCATCACCGAGGCCGCGGGCATGGGCGTGGTGGCGGTCTTCGTCATCGGCCTGATCCGCCGCGAGATGAGCTTTGAGGTGGTCTGGGATGCGGTCATGCGCACGCTCAAATCCACCGGCACGATCATCTGGGTGACCATCGGCGCGGCAGCCCTCGCGGCGGCCTACACGCTGGCGGGCGGCCCGAGCTATGTGGCCAACCTGATCGTCGGCTCGGACCTGCCCACCATGGGGATCATCCTTGTGATGATGTTCATCTTCCTGATCATGGGGATGTTCATGGACTGGGTCGGCATCGTGCTGCTGATCATGCCGGTGTTCCTGCCGATCGTCATGCGCCTGCCCCCCGAGGAAATCGGCTGGCTCGGCCATGTGGACAGCAGCTATATCGGCATCTGGTTCGGTGTGGTGTTCTGTATGAACATGCAGGTGAGCTTCCTGTCGCCGCCCTTCGGCCCCGCGGCCTTCTATCTGAAGTCCGTCGCCCCGGCGCATATCTCGCTCACCGACATCTTCCGCGGCTTCCTGCCCTTCATCGGTCTGCAGCTTCTGGCGCTGCTGGTGCTGCTGGCCTGGCCGCCGCTGGTGACGCTGTTCCTGTAACGCGACCTTTTCGGAGGGGCGGCCAAGCGCCGCCCCTTCGCTTGACCCTCCGGCATCGGAGGCAGAGAGTTTCCCAAAGACCCCGCTGGCGCCGAAGATGCGCCGCCCGGCCTTTGCCCGACACCCCACACAGCCGCTCCATGGAGCATATGCCAAGATGAAAACCGTCCGTCTTTCCGAACATGACAACGTCGTCACCGCAGTCGTCCCGCTCGAAGTGGGCGACGAGGGCGCGACCACGCTGATCCCGCGCGGCCACAAGATGGCCACCACCGACATCGCCAAAGGCGCGCCGGTGCGCAAATACGCCCAGATCATCGGCTACGCCGCCGAGGACATCCCGGCAGGCGCGCATATCCACACCCACAACCTCGAGTTCCGCAACGTCGAGGCCGACTATGAGTTCGGCACCAACCTGCGCCCGGTCCCGCCTGCCACAAAGCAAGACACCTTCATGGGCTACCGCCGCTCGACCGGCCGGGTCGGCACGCGCAACTACCTTGCGATCCTCACCTCGGTGAACTGCTCGGCCACCGCCGCGCGGATGATCGCGCAGCATTTCACCCCCGAAAAGCTGGCCGCCTACCCCAATGTCGACGGTGTTGTCGCCTTCGTGCATGGCACCGGTTGCGCCATGGGCGGCGACGGCACCGGCTTTGAGTTCCTGCAGCGCGTGCTCTGGGGCTATGCGCGCAACCCCAACGTCGGCGGCGTGCTGATGGCGGGTCTTGGCTGCGAAGTGATGCAGATCGACTGGCTGGTGCAGGCCTATGGGCTGACCCCCGGCCCGCTGTTCCAGAAGATGAACATCCAGGACGAGGGCGGGCTGCGCAAGACCGTCGAACATGGCATCGCGCAGGTCGAGAAGATGCTGCCCGAGGTCAACAAAGCCACGCGCAGCGAATGCCCGGCCTCGGAACTGATGGTTGGCCTCGAATGCGGCGGCTCGGATGCGTGGTCGGGGATCACCGCCAACCCCGCCGTCGGCCATGCCTGCGACCTGCTGGTGGCGCAGGGCGGCACCGGCGTGCTGTCGGAAACCCCCGAGATCTACGGCGCCGAGCATCTGCTCACCGCCCGTTCCACCACCCCCGAGATCGGCAAGAAGCTGATCGACCTGATCCACTGGTGGGAGGATTACACCGAGCGCAACGGCGGCTCGATGGACAACAACCCCTCGCCCGGCAACAAGAAGGGCGGGCTGACCACCATTCTCGAGAAATCCCTCGGCGCGGCGTCGAAGGGCGGCACCACGCCGCTGATGGGCGTCTATAAATACGCCGAGCCGGTCACCGCGAAGGGTTTCACCTTCATGGACAGCCCCGGCTACGATCCCGCCTCGGTCACCGGGATGATCGCCTCGGGCTGCAACCTCGTGTGTTTCACCACCGGGCGCGGCTCGGCCTTTGGCGCGAAACCCTCGCCGACCATGAAGGTCGCCTCGAACAACGAGCTTTATCAGCGCCAGACCGAGGATATGGACGTGAACGCCGGGCGCATCCTCACCGAGGGCGCCTCGGTCGAAGAGGTGGGCCGCGAGATCTATGAGATGTGGCTGCGTATGGCCTCGGGCGAGCAGAGCAAATCCGAAGCGCTGGGGCTTGGCGACTATGAGTTCGTGCCCTGGCAGGTCGGCGCGGTGATGTAAGCCCGCGCCTTCCTCATCTTCACATAGGAAGGACTAGACATGAGCAAACCCAGCATCGGGTTCATCGGGCTCGGCCTCATGGGCCGGGCCATGGTCGAATGCCTGCAAAAATCGGGCTACGACGTGAGCGTCCTTGGCAACCGCGACCGCAGCGGCGTTGAAGAAGCGCTGTCGCGGGGCGGCTCCGAGGCGGGGTCGGCGCGTGATCTGGCGGCGGGCAGCGACATCGTGATGCTCTGCGTCGGCACCTCCGAGCAGGTCGAGAGCCGGATTTTCGGCGAGGATGGCGTGCTGGCGGGCACCAAGGAGGGGCAGATCGTCATCGACTTCGGCACCTCCCTGCCCGGCTCGACCCAGCGCATCGGCGCAGAACTGGCGAGCAAGGGCGCAAGCTATCTCGACGCGCCGCTCGGGCGCACGCCCGCCCACGCCAAAGAGGGCAAGCTGAACATCATGTGCGCCGGGGATGAAGCGACCTATGCGCAGGTCAAGCCGGTGCTGGACGTGCTGGGCGAGAACGTCTTTCACCTCGGGCCGCTCGGCTCTGGCCATACGATCAAGCTGATCAACAACTTCTTTGCCATGACCACCGCCATGGCCATGTCCGAGGCCTTTGCCATGGGCGACGCCGCGGGCATCCCGCGCGAGAAACTCTACGGCGTGCTGGCGGCGGGGCCGAACCATTCGGGCATGATGGATTTCATCAAAAGCTGGGCGATGGACGGCAAGCTCGATCTGGCCTTCTCGGTGGACAATGCCGCCAAGGACGTGGGCTATTACCGCGCCATGGCCGAAGAACTGGGGGCGCGCTCGCGCATGTCCGGCTGTGCATCGGAAACGCTGGCCGAGGCCTTGCAGAACGGCTTTGCCGGGCACATGGTGCCGGAAATGGTCGACTACCTCTCCAAGCACCTGAAAGGCTGAACGAATGCCCCTCCAACCGGCGCGGACGCGCTGAGCCATGGCCGTCGCTCCCCGCGAAGACAAGACGGCCCTGGGCCTGACGCTGATGGCCATTGGCGTCATCGGCTTCACCTGTATCGACACTTCGGCGAAATGGCTGCTGCAGCACGGGATCCCGGCGCTGCAGGTGGTCTGGTGCCGCTATGCCGCGCATCTGGTGCTGGTGCTCGTCGCCTTCTTCCCCCGCGAGGGAAAGGCGCTGTTTCACACCGAACATCCGTGGAAACAGACGCTGCGCGCCGCGGCGCTGTTTGGCAGCACGATGCTGAACTTCCTCGCGCTTGGCTATCTGCCGATCACCGTGACCACGACGATCATGTTCGCCGGGCCGATCGTGGTGACGCTGCTGGCGATCCCGCTCTTGGGCGAGAAGGTCGGCCCGCATCGGATCGGCGCGGTCTGCGTCGGCTTTCTGGGCGTGCTGGTGGTGATGCAGCCCTGGGGCGCGGAGTTCCACCCGGCCATGCTGCTGTCGGTGGGCGCGCTGAGCTGCGCCGCGCTCTATTTCATCCTCACGCGGCAAATGGCGGGCAAGGAGAGCAACGCCACCTCGCAGGTCTGGGGCGGCGCGCTGCCGACGCTGCTGCTGGCACCGGTGGTGCTGCCAAGCTGGGAGGCGCCCGAGAGCGCCGGCGTCGGCGTGATGATGGGTGTCATCGGCATCTTCGGGGCGGTGGCGCATATGCTGGCGACTGCGGCGCACCGCTATGCCGATGCCTCGGTTCTGGCGCCGGTGGTTTATCTGCAGCTGTTGAGCGCCGCTGCCGCGGGCCTGCTGATCTTCGGCACATGGCCGACGCCCTGGACGCTGCTGGGCGCGGCGATCATCATCGGCGCCGGGCTTTACATATGGCACCGCGAGCGGCAGCGCGGCGTGCCGCATCACCGTCCGCCGCGGATGTGAGATAGGGGCAGTGAGGGGGCGCTGCCCCCTCGGCCTGCGGCCTCACCCCCGGCGTATTTTCAAAGAGAAGAAGCGGCGGGACCAGTCCGGCTCAGATCGGCCCCGATCCGGCCCGGCTCAGACCGCGTAATAGGCGCGGTACCACGCCACGAAGCGGCGCACGCCCTCGGTCACCGGCGTGTGCTGCGCATCGCCCGCCAGCGCGGTGAGCAGCGTGGTGTCGGCCCATGTGGCGGGCACGTCGCCGGGCTGCATCGGCAGCAGGTTCTGCTTGGCGGTAAGGCCGGTGGCCGCCTCGATCGCCTCGATGAAGGCGGTCAGCTGCACCGGGCTGCCGTTGCCGATATTGAGCACGCGCCACGGCGCCACCGGCGACAGGCTGTCTTCGGCGCAGGCGGGCGCGCCGCGCTTGGGCGCCAGCGGCGCCAGCCGTTCCAGCGCTTCGACCAGATCGTCCACATAGGTGAAGTCGCGCATCATGTCGCCGCGGTTGTAGACGTCGATCGCCTCGCCCTGCAGGATCGCCTTGGTGAACTTGAAGAGCGCCATGTCCGGGCGCCCCCACGGGCCGTAGACGGTGAAGAAGCGGAACATGGTGATCGGCAGATCGTAGAGATGCGCATAGCTGTGCGCCATGCTCTCGGTCGCCTTCTTGGTCGCCGCGTAGAAGGACATCTGGTGGTCCGTCCGCATCGTCTCGACATAGGGCATCTCGGTGTTCGACCCATAGGCCGAAGAGGTCGAGGCGATGAGCATATGTTTGGGCGGATGCGCCCGCGCCGCTTCGAGCAGCTCGAAGGTGCCTGCGATATTGCTGTCGAGATAGTCGCGCGGCTGCTCGATCGAGTGCCGGACCCCGGCCTGCGCGGCGAGGTGGAACACATAGTCGAAGCGGTGCTGTGCGAAGAGGTCCATGAGCAGGCCGCGGGTTTCGACCCGGCCCTTCACGAAGGTGAAACGCTCGTTCTCCAGTTGCGCGATGCGGTCGCGCTTGAGCGAGACATCGTAATAATCGGTGATCGCGTCGAGACCGATGACCTCATGGCCTTCGGCAAGCAGTCGCTGGCACAGGTGGAAACCGATAAATCCGGCGGCGCCGGTCACGAGCGTTTTGGGCATTTGGAGCGCCTTGTTTTACGTCGGCCCCCAGATAGGCCAGACCCCGGCGATTGTAAATCGCCGGGGTGCCGGTTGGCGCTCAGCCGCGCCCGATGTAGGGCATGGCCGGAGCCATGACGGTGACGAACTGCACGTTCGCCTCGAGCGGCAGCGTGGCCATATGCATCACCGTACTGGCCACATGTTTCGCGTCCATCACCGGCTCTACGGCGATCGAGCCATCGGCCTGCGGCACGCCTTGGGTCATCGCCTGCGCCATGTCGGTGAGCGCATTGCCGATGTCGATCTGGCCGCAGGCGATGTTGAACGCCCGCCCGTCCAGCGACAGCGAGCGGGTCAGCCCGGTGACCGCATGTTTCGAGGTGGTATAGGGCGCCGAGCCCCAGCGCGGCACATGCGCCGAGACCGAGCCGTTGTTGATGATCCGTCCGCCCTGCGGGTCCTGCTTGCGCATCCGGCCAAAGGCGGCGCGGGCGCAGAGGAACATGCCCGAGATATTGATCGAGGAGAGCTTGAGCCAATCCTCGGCGGGGATCTCGTCGATCATCGCGCCCTTCACATTGACGCCGGCGTTGTTGAACAGCGTGTCGATGCGGCCCCATTCGGCCATCGCCTTGTCAAAGCCCGCCTCCACCGCGGCGGGGTCCGAGACGTCGAAGGGCAGAACCAGCGCGTTGGGATTGCCGTCCGCGGTCTCCTCAAGCGGCGCCTCGCGGCGCCCGACGAGGCCGACCTTCCAGCCCGCGTCGAGGAATGATTTCGCGGTCAGCCGGCCGATGCCGCTGCCCGCACCGGTGATGATGATGCTCTGCATGAAACTCCTCCCAGGAGATTGGACAAGGAAACGGCGCGGGCGTCCCCTCGCCCGCGCCGGAACTGATCTGCGTCAGTGGTTGTCGCGCGGCAGGACGCGGGCGACCTTTTGGTAGGCCGTGGCCAGTTCGAGACAGCCGCCGTCGGAGAGTTGCCCCACATGGCGGCGGTAGATCTCTTGCCACGGGGTCTGGTTGACCAGTTCGGGCGCCTGCCAGTCGGCCTTGCGCTTCTCCCATTCGGCGTCATCGACCAGCGCGTTCATCGTGCTGGCATTGAGGTCGAGCCGCACCATGTCGCCGGTTTCGAGATAGGCCAGACCGCCGCCCACAAGCGCCTCGGGCGAGGCGTTGAGGATCGAGGGGCTTTCCGAAGTGCCGGACTGGCGCCCGTCGCCGACGGTGGGCATGTGGTTGATGCCCTGCCGGATCAGCGCATCGGGCGGCTGCATGTTCACCACCTCGGCGGAGCCGGGGTAGCCGACGCAGCCGACGTTGCGGATGAACAGGATGCAATGCTCGTCGATCTTCAGCTCGGGATCGTTGATCCGGTCGTGGTAATCCTCGGGGCCTTCGAAGACGATGGCGCGGGCCTCGAGGATGCCCTCCTTGCCCGGCTCCGACAGGAAGCGCTTCTGGAAGTCCTCGGAGATCACCGAGGTCTTCATCAGGGCGCTGTCGAAGAGGTTGCCCGAGAGAACCTTGAAGCCTGCATTGGTGCGCATCGGCGCGTCATAGGTCTTGATCACATCGGTGTCGACCGAGCCGAGGCCGGTGACGTTCTCGCCCATGGTCTTGCCGCTGGCGGTCATCGCGCCTTCGTGGATGCGGCCCGCCTTGCGCAGTTCTTCCATCACCGCGGGCACGCCGCCAGCGCGGAAGAAGCTCTCGCCGAGGTATTCGCCAGCGGGCTGCATGTTGACGAGGAGCGGCACGTCGAAGCCGATGGTCTCCCAGTCTTTCACGTCAAGCTCGACACCGGCGTGGCGGGCGACCGCCTGCAGGTGCGGCGGGGCGTTGGTCGAGCCGCCGATGGCGCCATTGACGACGATGGCGTTCTCGAAGGCTTCGCGGGTCAGGATGTCCGACGGCTTGAGGTCCTCATAGACCATCTCAACGATGCGCTTGCCGGTCTGATAGGCCATCGCCATGCGCTCGCGGAACGGCGCGGGGATCGCGGAGTTGCCGGTGAGCGACATGCCGAGCGCCTCGGCCATGGCGTTCATCGTCGAGGCCGTGCCCATGGTGTTGCAATGCCCCAGCGAGGGTGCCGAGGAGCAGACGCGCGACATGAACTCTTCGTAGTCGATCTTGCCTTCCGACAGCAGGCGGCGCGATTCCCAGACGATGGTGCCCGAGCCCGCGCGCTTGCCCTTCCACCAGCCATCCAGCATCGGACCGCCGTTGAGCGCGATGGCGGGAATGTCGACCGTGGCCGCGCCCATCAGCATGGCCGGGGTGGTCTTGTCGCAGCCGGTGGTCAGCACCACGCCGTCGAGCGGATAGCCGTGCAGCACCTCGACGAGGCCGAGGTAGGTGAGGTTCCGGTCGAGCGCGGCGGTGGGCCGCTTGCCGGTTTCCTGAATCGGGTGCACCGGGAATTCCATCGGAATGCCGCCCGCCTCGCGGATGCCCGCCTTGATCCGGTCCATCAGGAAGACGTGGATCTTGTTGCACGGCGCGATGTCAGAGCCGCTGTTGGCGATGCCGATGATCGGCTTTTCCGCCTGCAGCTCGTCGCGGGTGTATTCCTGGTTCTGATAGCGCTCCACATAGAGCGCGGTCATGCCGGGGTTGTTGGGGTTGTCGAACCACTCCTGCGAGCGGAATCGCTTGTTGGCACGTGTATCGGACACGGGTCGCTTCCTCTCCTTGACGCGCCTCCCCGCGCGCCTCTCGGGCGCGCCGGGGGACGCGCTGTTTCCTTGCGGCAGCTTCCCAATTTGGTATACCAAATGCAAGAGCATTCGTGGGAGGGAGGCGCACAGATGCAGGGAAGACAGGCCTATAACGGCGTTTTATCTATTAAATTCCAGGTCTTGCATGGCTGCAAGAATCCACACCAAGGACTTCCCGCATGAGGCGAAATGCCTTCTGGCAGGGCTATC
This sequence comes from Salipiger sp. PrR002, assembly GCF_010500775.1. Taxonomy (NCBI): domain Bacteria; kingdom Pseudomonadati; phylum Pseudomonadota; class Alphaproteobacteria; order Rhodobacterales; family Roseobacteraceae; genus Salipiger; species Salipiger sp. PrR002. The sequence continues at coordinate 286,923 of NZ_JAAGOU010000003.1, read as the reverse complement.
GCGACTGCGCACCCTTCATTGCGGTGGTGGTCCCCTTCTCGCTTTTGTTCGGGGTCGTAGCGCGTGACGCGGGGCTGGATATCCTGCAGGTCATGGCCATGTCGGTGCTGGTGATCGCCGGGGCCTCGCAGTTCACCGCATTGGCGCTGCTGCAGGAAAACGCGCCGGTGTTCATCGCGCTGACCGCCGCCTTGGCGGTGAACCTGCGCATGGCGCTCTACTCCGCCGCGCTGGTGCCGCATGTGGGCCACGCACGGCTCGGCACGCGGGCGCTGATGGCCTATCTCATGGTCGATCAGGCCTATGCGGTGGCTGTGAAGACCTACGAGGAAAAGCCAGGCATGAGTCGCGATGAAAAGGTCGCCTATTACTTCGGCGTCATGGCTCTGATCTGCCCGTTCTGGTACGGCTGCACGCTGCTCGGCGCGGTGATCGGCACGGCGATTCCCGCCTCGCTGCACCTCGATTTCGCCGCGCCCGTCTGCTTCATCGCCATCACCGCGCCGCTGCTGCGCTCGCTGCCGCATGTGCTGGCGGCGGGCGTGTCGGTGCTGTGCGCGATTCTCTTCGCGGGGTTTCCCGCCGGACTGGGGCTGATCGCGGCGGCGCTGGTGGCGATGCTGGTGGGCGCGCAGACCGAAATGGCCCTGCGCCGCCGCGCGCTTCGGAGGCAGGCATGATCGACACGGCAACCTTCTGGACCCTGACGGTGCTGCTGGGCATCGGCACCTTTCTGGTGCGGTTTTCCTTCCTCGGCTTTTTCGGCCGCAAGACATTGCCCGAGTGGTTCGTGCTGCACCTCAAATATGTCGGCGTCGGCGTGCTGCCCGCCATGGTGACGCCGCTGGTGCTCTGGCCGCAGGCCACGGGCGGCGAGACCGAACCGGCGCGGGTCATCGCCGCGCTTGTGACCTTCCTCGTGGCGCTGCGCCTGTCGGTCACCGGTGCGCTGATCGCCGGGATGGGCACGCTCTATCTGGCGCAGGCGCTGTTCTGAAGCGCCTGCGGCATACCGCGCGAAGCATCGCAATCTCTGAGAATTAGAGAGGGGCTGAAAATTAGAGAGGGTCGGCCCCCTCCTCCGAAGCCGACCCTCAGCGAAGCGCCGCCGGCTTGCGAGGGCGGCGGGCTTCGCGCTGTGCCGGGCGGCGACGTGCCTCGCACCCGGCGGCATTCTTATGCAGATGGCTCGCAGATGGTTCATCGGGCAGACCGGCACGGCCCGCTCACGAAACTGCGATTCTCTGAGACCGCTTTCGGCCTTCCGTGGTATCGGTACCACCGCGTATCAGAGGCCGTCAACAGGGCAGGCAGGGACAATTATGGCAGACGGCAGGAAATGGGTGACCATGGGCGACGTCGCGGCGCGGGCGGGGGTCGGCAAGATCACCGTGAGCCGCGCGCTGCGCACCCCCGGCAAGGTCAGCCCCGGCACGCTGCGCAAGGTGCAGGCGGCGGTCGACGAGCTTGGCTATGTCATCGACGAGACCGCGGGCGCGCTCAGTTCGCAGCGGTCGCGGATCGTGGCGGCGCTGGTCTCGACGCTGGAAGAGCCGGTCTTTGCCGCCACCATCCGCGGCCTCACCGAGGGGCTGGGCGCGGGCGGGCTGCAATTGATGCTGGCCACCACGCAATATGACCCCGAGACCGAGGCGAGCCTGATCTCGACCATGCTTGGACGCCGCCCCGAGGCGCTGGTGCTGACCTCGGACCGCCACACGCCCGCCGCCCACGCGCTGCTGGAGCGTGCGGGCATCCCGGTGCTGGAGGTTTGGGGCCTGCCCGATCCGCCGGTACATGCGGCGGTGGGATTTTTCAACCGCGAGGCGGGCGCGGCGATCACCCGCCACATGATCGAGACCGGGCGGCGGCGCGTCGCCTTCCTCGGGCTCAACCGCGAACATGACACCCGCGCGCAGCTGCGGCGGCAGGGCTATGTGGATCTCTGCGGGCAACTGGCGGAAGAGCGCATCGTCGCCGTCACGCCGCGGCCCGGCGTCGCCGGGCCCGAGCTTGGCGCGCAGGGGCTGGGCGAGATCCTGCAGCGCTGGCCCGACACCGAGGCGGTGGTCTGCGTCAGCGACATGCTGGCCAGCGGCGCGCTCTGCGAAGCATGGCGGCGCGGGCTGGACGTGCCGGGACAGCTGGCGATCTCGGGCTTCGGGGATTTTGATATGGCGAGCCCCGCCGCGCTGGCGCTGACCACGGTGCATATCGACGGCATGGCGATCGGACGCCGCGCCGCCGAGCTGATCCTCGCGGGCGAATTGCCCAAGGGTCTGCGCGAGAATATGGGTTTCACCGTGGTGCGCCGCGCGACGAGCTAAGCACGCGGAACGGGAGCCGGACGGGCGCCTGCCCGTGCTCTACCCCTCGCCCTTCTTCACCTCCTCGGCCAGATCGATTCCGCCCATCTCGGCGATCCGGTCCGACAGGCTGGGCACATAATCCGCGCCATGCCCCGTCGCCTCGGCGGTGGCGAAGTAATGCCGCGTGGCGCTGGCGATCAGCGCCGGGGCGTTGACCTTGGCCGCCATGGCATTGGCGTAGCGCACATCCTTGCCACCGTTGAAGATGCTGAACTTATGCGCGTCCTTGTCGCGATCCACCGCGTAGCGCATGAAGGTGTCGAAGAACCCGTTGCCCAGACGGCTCGAGCCGATCACCTGCCGCACGGTCTGCGGCGAGATACCGGACTTGGCGGCCAGCACCGTCGCCTCGGCATAAAGCGCGGCATAGCTCATCGAGATAAGGTTCATCACCAGCTTCATCTTGTGGCCCGCGCCGACCCCGCCGACGCGGTTGATGTTGCCCGCCCAGCATTGGATCACCGGCTCGACCTTGGCAAAGCTCTCGTCATCGGCCCCAACCATGGCGTCGAGCATGCCCTCCTCGGCCTCCTTCGGCGTGCGCCCGAGCGGCGCGTCGACCATCGCCCCGCCCTTCTCGGCCAGTTCCGCCGCCAGCGCCTCGGTCGAGGCCGGATCGGCGGTAGAGCAATCCACCACGATCAGCCCCGGGCGCGCGCCCGCAAGGATGCCCTCGTCGCCGCGCATCACCCCCTCGACCTGCGGCGAGTTCGACAGGCAAAGATGGATGATGTCGCAGGTCTCGGCCATTTGCTTCGGCGAGGCCGCCTCCTGCGCCCCCTGCCCCAGCAGATCCTCGACCGGCGCGCGGTCGCGGTTGCCCTTGATCCAGAGCGGGTAGCCGCCCTTGAGGATGTTCTTGGCCATGCCGTGGCCCATCAGCCCGACGCCGATGAAGCCCACTACGGGTTTGTCGCTCATGGTCTCTCCTCCCAGAGATGTGGTTACAGCGAGGCGGTGATGCCGCCATCGACGAACAGCGTGTGGCCGTTCACAAAGCTCGAGGCCGGGGCGCAGAGGAAGACGCAGGCGCCCACCAGTTCCTCCACATCGCCCCAGCGGCCCGCCGGGGTGCGCTTCTCGAGCCATGCGCTGAACTCGGGGTCGGCAACCAGCGCGGCGTTCAGCGGCGTCTTGAAATAGCCCGGCGCGATGGCGTTGCAGTTGAGCCCGTGCTTGGCCCAATCGGTCGCCATACCCTTGGTCAGATTGGTGATCGCCCCCTTGGAGGCGGTGTAGGGCGCGATCCCCGGCCGCGCCAAGGCGCTCTGCACCGAGGCGATGTTTACGATCTTGCCCGCGCCGCGCCCGATCATATGCCGCGCGCAGGCCTGCCCGACGTAAAAGGCCGAATAGACATTGGTGCGCATCAGCTTGTCGAAGGCCTCGGGATCGAAGTCTTCGAGCGGGCCACGGTGCTGCATCCCGGCGTTGTTGATCAGGATGTCGATGGGGCCATGCTCGGCCTCGTAGCCATCAATGGCGGCGCGGGCCGCGTCGTGGTCGACGACATCAAAGCCAAGCGCTTCGGCCTGCAGCCCCTCGCCCTTCAGCGTCTCTACCGCCTCTTCCAGCCGCTGCGGATTGCGCCCGTTGAGCAGCACCTTGGCTCCCGCCTGCGCGAGGCCGCGCGCCAGCGCAAAGCCAATACCCATGGTCGAGCCGGTCACCAGCGCGGTGCGGCCCGTCAGATCGAACAGGGACATGATTTCTCCTCTACCCTTGGCCGCCGCGCGCATGCCGCAAGGGCTGCGCGTACCCGCAATCCCATTGACAAAACGCGGCGGGACCGTATTCAGGAAAATGGTATACCAAATGAACCGCGATGCAAGCGGGGCCCGTGCAAAACCGCCCCGCCCGCAAGAGAGGACAGCGACGTGACACTCCCCGGCGCAGCCCCGCAGGACCGAAAGCCCGGCCCATGCTGAGCTTTGCCGCCGCCGTCTTTCTGCTGTTCATCACGCCGGGCCCCGGGGTTCTTTCGATCGCCGGGGTTGGCTCGGCCTACGGTTGGCAGGGCGGATTGCGTTACGGCGCGGGCCTGTGGATCGGCACGAACCTTGTGATGACGCTGGTGCTGACCGGCTTTGCCGCGATCATCCTGTCGGTGCCCGCCGTGCGTATCGTGTTGATGGGGCTGTCGGTGTGCTACCTGCTCTATCTCGCCGCACGCATCGCGCTGGCGGGCAGCCGCATCGCCTTCATCGAGGCCAAGACCGCGCCGGGCGTGCGTGCGGGCGTCCTGCTGCAAGTAATCAACCCCAAGGCCTATGCGGTGAACACCGCCATGTTCACCGGGTTTTCCTTTGCGCCAGAGAGCCTCGGCTTCGAGACCGCCGCCAAGATCCTCATCATGAACGCGATCTGGCTCCCGGTGCATCTGGCGTGGCTGAAGGCGGGGGTGACCCTGCACCGGCTCAACCTCAGCTACCGCACCCAGCGGCTGATCAATTACGGCATGGCGCTGGCCATGCTGGGCGTCGTCGCGCTGGCCCTCGTGTCGGCCTTCGGCGGAACCTGACACTCAGACATCGACTATTCGGGAGGACCTTTAGAATGACCAAATATACCGGATGCTGGCCCGTCGTGCCGACGCCGTTCCACGACGACGGCTCGCTTGATCTCGAGGGCATGAAGCGCGTTCTGGACTGCACCATCGACATGGGCGTCGACGGCATCTGCATCCTCGCCAATTTCTCCGAGCAGTTCCTGCTGTCGGACGACGAGCGCGCGATCCTCACCAAGCTCTGCGTCGAGCATGTGGCGGGCCGTGTGCCGGTGATCGTGACGATCTCGCATTATGCCACCCCCATCGCGGTGGAGCGCGCGCAATACGCCAAGGACCTTGGCGCCGACATCGTGATGATGATGCCGCCCTACCACGGCGCGCTGATGAAGGGCACTGCCGAGCAGACCTTTGAGCAGTTCCGGCAGGTGGGTGAAGTGGGCATTCCGATCATGCTGCAGGATGCGCCGCTCTCGGGTGTCGATCTGCCGGTGCCGCTGTTGGTGAAAATGGCCAATGAGATCGAGATGCTGAAGCTCTTCAAGATCGAATGCCCGCAGGCCGCCGCCAAGCTGCGCAGCCTGATCGCAGAGGGCGGCGCGGCCATCGAGGCGCCTTTCGACGGCGAAGAGGCGATCACCCTGCTCGCGGACCTCGACGCCGGGGCGACCGGCTGCATGACCTCGGCGATGATCCCCGATCAGATCCGCCCGATCGTGGTGGATTTCCTTGCTGGCAACCGGCAGGCGGCGATCGACGGCTATGCCCGCGTGCTGCCCGCGGTGAACCATGAGAACCGCCAGTGCGGCTTTCGGTCGGCCAAGCACGCGATGCAGGTGGGCGGCGTGATCAAATCGGCCTTCTGCCGCCACCCGATTGCCCCCTTGCATCCCGATACCGCTTCGATGTTGATCGAGCTGATCAAGCCGCTCGATCCGCTCGTGCTGAACTGGGGCAAGTAAGGCCGCCCGGAATCAAGGCGAAGCCGCCGGGCCAGCGCTTGCCCGTCCCGGCGGGCTGGCGCTCTGTCACCCTTGCGAGACGCACGAAGGTCGCCCGGGCTTGGCTGATATAAAGCGCGGACCTCGACCGTCGCGGCGCCACCCCACGGGCAGGCGCTCGCCCGGCTGTCGTAGCGCTGGCTTTGATTTCGTCCGGGCGGGCCTGCGCCCGGCACCCAAACTTGGAGACCTGAGAAATGACCCTCTTCACCCCGCTCGAACAGCTCCTTGGTGACCGCCTTGCCACCAGCGATGCCATCCGCGAGCAGAACGCGCGGAACGAGGCGCATTTCCCCCTCGCCATGCCCGACGCCGTGGCCTTCCCCGAAACCACCGAGGAGGTCGCCGCCATCGTCCGCTTCTGCGCCGAGACCGGCACGCCGATCACCCCCTTCGGCACCGGCACCTCGCTGGAAGGCCAGCATCTGGCGGTCAAGGGCGGCATCAGCCTCGACTTCTCGCGCATGAAAAAGGTGCTGGAGGTCAACGCCGAGGATCTCAACGTGGTGGTTCAGCCCGGTGTCACCCGCACCGAGCTGAACGAGGAACTGCGGGCCACCGGCCTCTTTTTCCCCATCGACCCCGGCGCCGATGCCTCGCTTGGCGGTATGGCGGCCACCCGTGCCTCGGGCACCACGGCGGTGCGCTACGGCACCATGCGCGAGAACGTGCTGGCGCTGGAGGCGGTGATGTCCGACGGCAGCATCATCCGCACCGGCACCAAGGCGCGCAAAAGCTCGGCGGGCTATGATCTGACGCATCTGCTGGTGGGCAGCGAAGGCACGCTCGGCATCATCACCGAGCTGACGCTGAAGCTGCACGGTCTGCCCGAGGGCATCGCCTCGGCCACCTGCCGCTTTCCGTCCGTCGAGGATGCGGTGAACTGCGTGATCCTGACCATCCAGTCCGGCCTGCCGATGGCGCGGATCGAACTGGTGGACGAGATGATGGTGCGCGGCTTCAACATCCACGCCGGATCGAGCCTGCCCGAGCAGCCGCATCTGTTTGTCGAGTTCCACGGCAGCCCGGCGGGCGTCGCCGAGCAATCCGAGAGCTTTCGCGAGATCGCCGAGGAGTTCGGCATGGAAGCCTGGGCCGAGGCCAATACCACCGAGGCCCGCAACGCACTGTGGAAGATGCGCCACAATGCCCATTTCGCCTCTGCCGCGCTGCGCCCCGGGGCGGAGTTCGGCACGCTGGCCACGGATGTCTGCGTGCCGATCTCGCAGCTTGCCGAGGCGGTGCTGCAGGCGCAGGCCGACGCCCGCGCGGCGGGGCTGGTCAGCACCATCGTCGGCCATGTGGGCGACGGCAATTTCCACTGCGCCGCGCGCTTCAACCCCGCCGACCCGGCGGAGGTCGAGGCGGTGCACGCCTTTGCCGGAAAGCTCAACGAGACCGCGCTTCGGCTCGGCGGCACGGTGACCGGCGAGCACGGCATCGGCATCGGCAAGCAAAAATACATGGAGGCCGAACACGGCCCCGCCCTCGATTGGATGCGGCGCATCAAGGCGTCCTTCGATCCGCAGGGCATCCTGAACCCCGGCAAACTGTTGCCGCCCCAAGATTAATTGACTAGGAGAGATTTCATGCTCCCGCATAGCAACCCCACCCCTGATGCTCTTTTTGTCGGTCGCGTCTGGCGCCCCGGCGTCGGACCTGCCGTTGTCGCGCTGCGCGGCGAGACACTGGTGGACATCACCAGCACGGCGATCCCCACCATGCGCGACCTGCTGGAGGGCGACGATCCGGCGGCGGCCCTGCGCGCGGCCACCGGCGAAGAGATCGGCACGCTGTCCGATCTCGCCGAAGGGTCCAAGGAAAACGCGGGCGAGGATGTGCTGCACCTGCTGGCCCCCTGCGATCTGCAGGCGGTGAAAGCCTCGGGCGTGACCTTCGCGCAGTCGATGGTCGAGCGGGTGATCGAGGAGCAAGCGGCAGGCGACCCCGACGCCGCCGAGGCGATCCGCGCCAAGGTGAAATCCATCATCGGCGACTCGCTGTCGGGCATCGAGCCCGGTTCCGAGAAGGCGATGGAAGTGAAGCGCGTGCTGCAGCAGGAAGGCATGTGGTCGCAATACCTCGAGGTGGGCATCGGCCCCGACGCCGAGGTCTTCACCAAATCCCAGCCCATGGCCGCGGTCGGCTGGGGCGCGACGGTGGGCCTGCACCCGATCAGCAAATGGAACAACCCCGAGCCCGAGATCGTTCTGGCGATCAACTCGCGCGGCGACATCCTTGGCGCAACGCTGGGCAATGACGTGAACCTGCGCGACGTCGAGGGCCGCTCGGCGCTGCTGCTCGGCAAGGCCAAGGACAACAACGCCTCCTGCGCCATCGGCCCGTTCATCCGCCTCTTTGACGAGAGCTACACGCTCGACGACGTGCGCAAGGCAGAGCTGACGATGACGGTGAAGGGCGAGGATGGTTTCGTGCTCAACGGTGCCTCGTCGATGAGCCAGATCAGCCGCGATCCGGCGTCGATCGTCGGCCAGACCATCGGCCGCCACCACCAGTATCCCGACGGGTTCATGCTGTTCCTCGGCACGCTTTTCGCGCCGACCGAGGACCGCGACGCACCCGGTCAGGGCTTCACCCATCACGTCGGTGACGTGGTAACCATTTCCGAACCCGCGCTCGGTGCGCTAGAGAACACCGTACGCCTGTCGACCGAGGCCCCGGAATGGACCTTTGGCGCTGGCGCATTGATGCGCAACCTATCCCGGAGAAACCTTCTGTGACCGCTTTCCTCGCCCTCGGAGAATGCATGGTTGAACTGTCGCAGGCCGGAGACGGCCTCTACAAGCGCGGCTTTGCCGGCGACACGTTCAACACTGCATGGTACGCCCGCCGCCTGCTCCCGGAGGAGTGGTCGGTGAGCTATGGCACCTGCGTGGGCGAGGACGCCGTGAGCACCGAGATGCTCGATTTCATCTCGGGCGAAGGGGTCGACGTGTCGACGGTCAAGCGTGTCTCGGACCGCACCGTCGGGCTCTACATGATCTCGCTCGACGGCGGAGAGCGCAGCTTCTCCTACTGGCGCGGCCAGTCGGCGGCAAAGCTGATGGCCGACGATCTGACGTGGCTCGACGGCATTCTGAAGGGCCGCGAGATGATCCATTTCTCGGGCATCACGCTGGCCATCCTGCCGCCGAAGCAGCGCGAGATGTTCTGCGGCGCACTGGCGCGGGCGCGCAAGAAGGGCGCGATCGTCTCCTTCGACACCAACTTGCGGCCCAAGCTGTGGGAAAGCACCGAAGCGATGCGCGCCGGGCTGACCATGGGCGCCCGCACCGCCGACATCGTGCTGCCAAGCTTCGACGAGGAAGAAAGCCTTTTCGGCGATGCCACCCCCACCGAAACCATCGAGCGTTACCGCGAAGGCGGGGCCGACATGGTGGCGGTCAAACAGGGCGGCGACGCGCTGCACCTGTGGCAGCGCGAGGCCGGGATGCACCAGATCGAGGCGCAGACCGTGACCGATGTGGTCGACACCACCGCCGCGGGCGACAGCTTTGCCGCCGGTCTGCTGGCCGGGCTGGCACAGGGCAAGGCGCCGCAGGACGCCGCAGCCGAGGCGATGCAGCTGGCCGCCAAGGTCATTCAGGCGCGCGGCGCGCTGGTGCCCGGCATCTTTGCCTAAGACATTGCTTTAGAACGATGTACCGGCGCCGCGTCAGGCGCCGGTCTCTCAGGCGCCGGTTTTCTGCGCGATCCAGATCGTATGTTTGGCGCCGCGCTTGGTCCGCCCGGCGCGCACCATATGCGCCTTGGCGGCAAAGCCGTTCTGCCCGAGCCGCCGGGTGAACCCCTGATCCTGCGCCGCCGACCAGACCGCCAGCACGCCGCCCTTGCTCAGCGCCCGCCGCGCGTGCTGCAGCCCGCGCTCCCCATAAAGCGAGTCGTTGCCCGCCCGTGTCAGCCCGTCGGGGCCGTTGTCCACGTCGAGCAGGATGGCATCGTAGCTGCCCGCCTCGGCACCGCGGATCTCTGCGGCCACGTCGCCAGTGCGGATCTCCACCCGCGGGTCGTCGAGGCAATCGCCAAAGACCGCGCCCATATGCTCGGTGGCCCAGCCGACAAGCTCCGGCACGATTTCCGAGACGATCAGACGCGCGTCCTTGGCGGCCACCTCCTGCGCCGCGCGCAGGGTGAAGCCCATGCCGAGCCCGCCAATCAGCACCCGCGGCGCGGCGCGCCCGCCGAGCGCCTCTAGCGCCAGCGTCGCCAGTGCCTCCTCCGAGCCGCTGAGACGGCTGCTCATCAACTCGTTGCCGCCCTGCAGACGGATCGAATATTCATGCCCGCGCCGCAGCAGCCGCAGCGTGTCGCCCTGCGGCGCCTGCGCCGTCGCGAGAAGTTCCCATGGCTGCATGATGCGGTCCTCAAGTGGTGGCTGCGCCCGCCCTACCCGATCCGGCCCGCCAAGAGAAGCGGCGCAAGGAAAAGCCCCCGCCAGCGGCAGGGGCCAAATCTCTTGCAAGAGATTTGCAACGTCCTTCGGAGGACGTTGCGCCTCAGTTCACCCGGCTCAGTTCACCGCCTTCAATTTACCGGCGTCAGCAGGTCCTTGCCCGCAAGGAAGGCCGCGACGTTGTCGCGCTGCAGCTGGCCCATCGCCGCGCGGGTCTCATGCGTGGCCGAGGCCTGATGCGGCTGCAGCACGGCGTTCTCCAGCGTCAGAAAGCGCGGGTCCGGGTTCGGCTCGTTGAGGAACACGTCCAGCCCGGCACCCTGAATGGTGCCCTTCTGCAGCGCTTCGATCAGCGCCTCTTCGTCCACCGTGGTGCCGCGCGAGATGTTGATCAGCACGCCGGTCGGCCCCAGCGCCTCGATCACCTCTTTCGAGACATAGCCTTCGGTGGCCGGGCCGCCGACGAGGGCGATCACCAGAAAATCCACCTCGCGCGCCAGCGCCACCGGATCGGCGTGGAAGGTCCAGCCCGGCGTCTCCTTCTCGGAGCGCGCGTGATAGTGCATCTCCATCTTGAAGGCGGCCAGCCGGTCGGCGACCTCGCGCCCGATGCGGCCCATGCCGAGGATCCCGGCCTTCTGCCCGCTCATCTTGCGCTGCAGCGGATGCGGGCCTTTGTTGCCCCAGTCGCCCGAGCGCACATGCGCCTCGGCGCCGCGCATGTCGCGGCAGAAATCCAGCAGCATCGCCACCGCAAGATCGGCCACATCATCGTTCAGCACATCGGGCGTGTTGGTCACCTTGATGCCGCGCGCCGAGGCATCACCCACGTTGATCGCGTCATAGCCGACGCCGAAGTTGGCGATCAGCCCAAGCGCCGGGAAGGCCTCCATCTGCGCGCCTGCAAAGGGGCTGTGACCAAAAAAGGCGATGGCCTTCACGCCCTTGCGGGTCTCTTCACCCAGCGCCTGCGCGGCGTCGAGGCTTTCCACATGGGTCCAGCCCAGTTCAGCCAGCGCCTCGCGGCTTTTCTGGTCGGGGCTGCCGACCGCCAGTACATCCGTCATCTCAACAATCCTTGTTGGGTCAATTCAGCGCCGCGCGCAGGGGCGCGAGCCAGCCGAGACCGGCCTTCGTATCCCCGCCGCGCGGCTTGTATTCCGCGCCCACCGGCGCCGCCCAGCCCGCCTCGGCAAGACCGGCCAGCAGGCGTTCGAAGCAAATCTCGCCGCCATCGGGCTCGCCCCGGTCGGGCACTGCGGCGATCTGCACATGGCCGACCAGCGGCAGATGCGCCTTGAAGCGCATCAGCAGATCGCCCTGCATGATCTGCGTGTGATAACAGTCGAACATGATGCGCAGGTTGTCCTTCCCCAGCGCGTCGATGATCTCGGCGGCATGTTCGACACGCGACAGGTGATAGCCCGCCACGTCGCGATGATTGATCGGCTCGATCAGCACGCCCATGCCCTTCTCGCCCGCCAGATCGCAGGCAAGGCTCAGCGTCTCGCGATAGGCCGCCTCGGCCTCGGCGCCGCCATCGGTCCGACCGGCCATCACATGCACGTTCTGCGCGCCGATCGCAGCGCCATAGTCCACCGCCTGCTTCACCGCCGCCGCCGCCTCATCGCGACGACCGGCAAGCGCGGCAAGGCCGAAATCCCCGCCCGCCACATCGCCGGGCACGGTGTTGAGCCCGAGCATGGCAAAGCCGGTCTCGTCGAGCGCCGCCTTCATTTCGGCCGCAGGCACGTCATAGGGGAAATGGCACTCCACCGCGTCGAACCCGTCGCGCTTCGCGGCGCGGATACGCTCGGGCAGCGGCAGCTCGGTGTAGAGAAATCCGATGTTTGCGGAAAACTTCATGTCTCAGTCCCACTCCACGTCAAACTTGTCGACCACCTGCTTCACCTGTCCAGAGGTGAGCATGCGCGGCCGGTGCCCCTGCAGCAGCAGCGCCAGCTTGGCGGTCTCTTCCAGTTCTTCCATCGCATAGACCGCTGCCTCGAGATCCTTGCCCGCGACCACCGGGCCATGGTTGGCCAGCACCACTGCCGAGCGCTTGCCCGCCAGCCCGCGCACCGCATCGCCCATGGCCGGATCGCCCGGCACGAAGAACGGCAGCAGCCGCACCTTGCCGAGCCGCATGACCGCATAGGCGGTGAGCGGCGGCAGCAGGTTCTCGGGATCGATGTCGGGCATCATCGACCACGCCACCGCATGGCTCGAATGCAGGTGCACCACGGCCCCGGTCTTGCCGCGGGTCTCGTAGAAGGCGCTGTGCAGCGGCATCTCCTTGGTCGGTTTGTCGCCGCCGATCAGCATGCCGCGGTCGTCGAAACGCGACAGCCGCGCCGGATCGAGGCTGCCGAAGCTGGAGCCGGTGGGCGAGACCAGCAGCCCGCCATCCTCGGTGCGCGCCGAGATATTGCCCGATGCGCCGCCGGTGAGGCCGCGCTGGAACATCGAGGCGGCCATCTCGCAGATCTGCTCGCGCAGCTTGGTCTCGCTCATGCGCCCTGCTCCATCACGCGCGCGGCCTTGGCAAAGAAATCCGCCCCGCCGAAGTTGCCCGACTTCAGCGCCAGCACCATCTCGCCCGCGCGCATGACCGGCACGCCGGGATCGATCTCCGGCCCGATCTCCAGCGCCTCGGGAGCCAGCGCCTCGACCACCGCGCCCGAGGTCTCGCCCCCGGCACTGATGATCCGCTTTACGCCCTTGGCGGCCAGCGCGGCGGCGGTCTGCGCGAAAAGCCCCTCCAGCGCCGCGGCGACCGTCTCGCGCCCGTGCTTTTTCTGCGCTTCGGCCACCGTCGCTGGCTCTGCCGAAGAGTAGATCAGCGGCAGCCCATCTTGGGCCACCGCCCACTCAGCCAGCGTCTCGGCGGTCAGCCCGCCAAGCGCCTCTTCTGCGGTGACCTCGCGCTTCGGCCCACAGTGGGCCGCGACCTGCGCGCGGGTGGCGTTCGAGCAGGACCCCGAGAGCGCGACCACCTGCCCGCCCTGCCCCGTCCATGCCCCGGCCTTGCCCGAAAGCGCGAAGTTGCCCGGCAGACCCAGCGCAATGCCCGAGCCGCCGGTGAGCAGCTTGCTGCCCCCCAGCGCCTTGCCCCAAGTCAGCAGATCCGCGTCGCGGATCGCGTCGGCGATGACGAAGCCGCGCCCCGCCTCCGCCTCTTCCGCAAGCCGCGCGCGGATCGCCTCCGGCCCCTGCCACACCGCGCTGGCGGGCACATGGCCGACATCGCGCGACACCTGCGCGGCCAGCACGCGGCGCAGGTCGGGGTCTGTCATCGGGGTCAGCGGATGGTTTTCCATGCCGCTTTCGGACAGCAGGTGATCCTGCACGAAAAGATGGCCCTGATAGATCGTCCGCCCCGTCGCCGGAAAGGCCGGGCAGAAGATCACGCTCTGGGTGCCGAGCGCATCCGCCAGCGCCTCGGCGACCGGGCCTATGTTGCCCGCTGCGGTCGAGTCGAAGGTCGAGCAATATTTGAACAGAAACTGCTGACAGCCCTGCGCCTGCAGCCACTCCAGCGCCTGCAAAGACAGTCTCACCGCCTCGGCGGCGGGAATGGAGCGCGACTTCAGCGCCACCACCCCGGCCTCGACCTCCGGCGCCGCATCGCCCGTCGGCACGCCAACGTATTGAACCGTGCGCATGCCCTGCTTGACCAGCGTGTTGCCAAGATCGCTCGAGCCGGTGAAATCATCGCCGATACAGCCCAGCAGCATCACGCGTCTCCCGGCAAGGTGAGACCCGCCGCGCGAGCATAGACCTTGATCACCGCCGCATCATCGATCAGCCCGTCGCCGGCCTCGGCCGCGGCCTTGAACTGCGACAGCGCCGCCTCGGTCATCGGCACCGGAAGATGCGCCTCACTGGCGATGCCGCCGACGATGCCCAGATCCTTGGGCCAGATGTTGACCGCCGAGCGCGGGGTGTAATCGCCCTCGACCACATGCGGGCCGCGGTTCTCGAACATCCAGCTGGTGCCCGCCGAAGCCGAGATCACCTCGACGATGCGCGCCGGATCAAGGCCTTGGCTCACGCCCAGCGCCATCGCCTCGCCCATGGCGGCGATATGCACCCCCGCCAGCAACTGGTTCACCGCCTTCATCGCGCTGCCCGCCCCGGCCTCATCCCCAAGCGGATGCACGGTGGCCGCCATGGCGTCCAGCGCGGGCTGCGCCGCGGCAAAGGCCTCGGGCGTGCCCGACGCCATGATCGACAGCGCGCCCTGCGCCGCCTTCACCGCGCCGCCAGAGATCGGCGCGTCGAGATAGTGCAGCCCTTTCGCCGAGGCCTCAGAGGCGAACTCGCGCGCCTGACTGGGCGCGATTGTGGCGCAGGAAATGATCGCCGCGCCCTGCGGCAGATGCGCCGCCGCGCCTGCCTCTCCGAACAGCACCTCGCGGGTCTGCGCGGCGTTCAGCACCACGCAGACAAGGATCGAGCTTGCCGCCAGCGCCTCGGCGAGACTGCCCTCGGCACCGCCTTCGGCCCTGAAGGCCTCCATCCGCTCGGTCGAAATATCCAGCCCGTGCACGACGTGTCCTGCCCGCAGCAGCGATTGCGCCATGCCCATGCCCATCGAGCCGAGCCCGATCACCGTGATCTCTGCCAAAGTGCTCCTCCCGCAAAATGGTATACCAAATGAAGATGAAGCCTGCGGCCCGGAGTGTCAATGCGGCTGGTGGCGGTAACACGCCATTCCGGCCAAGGCAGGTCCTGCACTTCTTCTCTTTGAAAATACGCCGGGGAGCGCGAGGGGCAGCGCCCCTCGCCCTGCTGCGCGCCACGCAAGCTCTGTGGCCGGGCACGAAAAAGCCGCGCTCGGCGGGCGGCGCGGCTTTGGGGTATTTTGTGTCAGGGTGCGTTCGATCAGGCGACGTTTCGCCTCCTACGCCGGGTCAGGCGCGATGCGCCCCATCGGCGAGGGATTTGACGAATCCCAGCACCTCGGCGACCGGCTTGCCCTCCGCCATGGCCGCGACGATGGCCGAGCCGACGACGCAGCCATCGGCGACACCGGCGATGCTCTCGGCGGTTTCCGGCGTGCGGATGCCGAAGCCGACGATCACCGGCAGATCGGTGCCCGCCTTGATCCGCGCGACCTCGGGGCCGACATCGGTGGCCTGCGCCGCAGCGGCGCCGGTGATCCCGGTGATCGAGACGTAATAGACAAAGCCCGAGGTGTTCTGCAGCACTTTCGGCAGGCGCTTGTCATCGGTGGTCGGCGTGGCGAGGCGGATGAAATTCAGACCCGCCTTCTGCGCCGGGATGCAAAGCTCTTCGTCTTCCTCGGGCGGCAGGTCGACGATGATCAGCCCGTCGATGCCCGCCTCGCGCGCCTCTTCAAGGAACTTGTCCACGCCGTGGCTGTAGATCGGGTTGTAATAGCCCATCATCACGATCGGCGTGCTGTCGTCGCCCTTGCGGAATTCCCGCACCAGTTCCAGCGTGCGGTTCAGCGTCATGCCTGCTTCGAGCGCGCGCTGCCCGGCCAGCTGGATGGTTTCGCCATCGGCCATCGGATCGGTGAAGGGCAGACCCAGTTCGATCACGTCGACACCCGCCTCGGGCAGACCGCGCACCAGTTCCAGCGAGCGGTCGAAATCGGGGTCCCCGGCCATCACATAGGCAACGAATCCCTTCTTGCCCTCTTCCTTCAGGGCGGCGAATTTGGCGTCGATGCGGGTCATGGCGGTCCTTCCCTTCGCAGGCGGGCGCGCGGGGCGCCCGGAATGTCGCGAAAGCTCTGCCGGATACCCAAGGGAAAATCAAGCGCATGTCTGACGGCGGCGGCCCGCTCGGCACGCCATGATGCTGCGGGAGCCCGCCAAATCCTCCGCCGCCTCTGGACCTCGCCGCGCCCCACGCCTTAGCTGCACGGCGAGGAGACATCACGAGGAGACCCCCATGCGCATTCTGTTCACCGGCGGCAGCGGCAAGGCCGGGCGCCATGTCGTGCCGCATCTCGCGGCACGCGGCCACCGCATCCTGAACGCCGATCTCGCGCCGCTCGGGCATTCCGGCGTGCACGATCTGATCACCGATCTTGCCGATCCCGGACAGGTCTGGGGCGCGCTCACCTCCTACGCGGGCTTCGACGAGCTCGAGACCGGCACCGGCCTGCCGAAGTTCGATGCGGTGGTGCATTTCGGCGCGCTCGCCCGCATTCTGATCCAGCCCGATTGCGAGACCTACCGGGTCAACACGCAATCCACCTACAACGTGCTGGAGGCCGCCGCCAAGCTGGGCATTCCCAAGGTGATCTTCGCCAGTTCCGAGACGGTCTATGGCATCTGCTTTGCCGATGGCCCGCGCCAGCCCGCCTATCTGCCCATCGACGAAGAGCACCCGACCGTGCCCGAGGATGCCTATGCGATCTCGAAGGTCTGCAACGAGGCCACCGCGCGCAGCATCCAGAAGCGCAGCGGGCAGGACATCTACGGGCTGCGCATCTCCAACGTCTGCGAGATCGAGGATTATCACCGCGACTTCCCGGCCTTCGCCGAGGACCCCGGCCTGCGGCTGCGCAATATGTTCGGCTATATCGACGTGCGCGATCTGGCGCAGATGGTCGAGCGCTGCCTCGACACCGATGGGCTGGGATATGAGGTGTTCAACGTGGTCAACGACGACCTTGCCGTGCCGCAGGACAATGAGGCACTGCGCAGCCAGTTCTACGACGGCGTGCCGGTGAAAACCCCGATGCAGCCGCGGCAGGCGTTCTTCAGCAACGCCAAGGCGCGGCAGATGCTCGGTTTCGCCCCGCAGCATGATTGGCGCAGCGTATTGCGCGGATAAACCGCTGGGCGGGATTTGACAGGTATCAAAGGCAGGCGCAGGCTTTGGGCGTAGGCTGGGACATCACATGCCCAGCCGCCGCCGAGGAGTTCGCGATGACCCAGATGCCCAAGACCCCGCAAGCAGATGAGCCCACCGCCGACACTCCGGCCGTGGCGCCGGATGGCGCCGCCGCTCCCGAGATCGCCATCCCCCCGCATATGCCGCATCACCGCGGACCGACCCCGGACGAGATCCGCCACGCGTTCGAGACCGGCGAGTATCCCTATGCCAAGAAGATGGCCCGGCGCAGCTACGAACGGCAGAAGGCGCAGCTTCAGGCCGAATTGCTGAAGGTGCAGCTTTGGGCGCAAGAGACCGGCATGAAGTTCGTGCTGCTCTTCGAGGGGCGCGACGCCGCTGGCAAGGGCGGCACGATCAAACGCTTCACCGAGCATCTCAACCCGCGCCACGCCCGCGTCGTCGCGCTCAACAAACCCAGCGTCGAAGAGCGCGGGCAATGGTATTTCCAGCGCTACGTCGAACATCTGCCCACCGCGGGCGAGATCGTGCTCTACGACCGCTCGTGGTACAACCGCGCGGGCGTCGAGCGGGTGATGGGGTTCTGCGAGCCCAATGATTACCTCGAGTTCATGCGCCAGACCCCCGAGCTTGAACGCATGCTCGTGCGCTCGGGCATCCGGCTTTACAAATACTGGTTCTCGGTCACCCGCGAAGAGCAGAAGTCCCGCTTCCAGAGCCGCGAGACCGACCCGCTGAAACAGTGGAAGCTCTCGCCGATCGACAAGGCGAGCCTTGGCAAATGGGACGACTACACCGAAGCCAAAGAGGCAATGTTCTTCTACACCGACACCGCCGACGCGCCATGGACGGTGGTGAAATCCGATGACAAGAAGCGCGCGCGCATCAATTGCATGCGGCACTTTCTGTCGACGCTGGACTATCCCGGCAAGGACCGCCGCATCGCCACCCCGCCCGATCCGCTGATCGTCGGCGGCGCGGCGCATGTGATCCACCGCTCCGAGCATATTCTGGGCACGGCGCTGAGCCCGACGCCTGCCGCGCCAGCAGCCAAGCAAAGCGCGCCCGAGTGAGCGTCAGAGCCGCTGGCCCAGCCAGTCCTGCAATGGTTGCAGCCGCGCATAGCACTGCTGCAACGCACCCACCGGGTCCGGGCTGAGCGTATCGTAAATGCCGTCGATCCAGAGCACGCAGCCCGGCCGCCGCATCAATTCCGACCGCGGCCCGGAAGGGACCATCTGGTCTGGATCCGGTGCCGGATCGATCCGCGCGCCGCTGCGCTCGATGAAGCGCTCCAACTCTTCCCCCTCATGCCCCATAAGCGCCGCCTGCCACGCCAGCATCTGACGCGCGTCGAATTTGAGAATCCCCGCCCCCGCGGTGGCGTAGCTGGGCGACAGCGCGAAATACCATGCCCTGCCGTCGGGCAGCGCCCAGAGCGCATGAAGATGCGTGTGAAACGGCAGTTTGTCGTCACTGAAGCGCACATCCCTATGCGCCCGGAACAGCTTGGGTCGGGGCCGCTCGCCGCACAGGGTTTCAAGCTCGGGGGTGAGTTGCGCCATCATGAGTTCGGCGGGGCGTTTCACCTCGCTGTCGTAGCGTTGCCGGTTCGTGTGAAACCACGCCCGGTCGTTATTGGCTTCAAGCTCGGACAAAAACTGCCGGGCCTGTGGGGCGAACCCCGTCAGATCAATCAAACTTGCCATAAAAATTTCCCAAGGGAATCATGTCTCAAATGAGGCCACCCTAGCACGAAGCCGCCGAAGCTCGGGGCAAAAGCTTGTGGCGGCTTCGAAACGCTGTAACGTCGCGCCGCCATGCACCCTTTTCGAAAACTCCTTCGCCGTCTCGTCGCCCTGCCCGCCGCCGCATTGCTCTGCGCCCCGGTCGCGCAGGCGCATCCGCATGTGTTTGCGGATGTGGGGCTGGCGCTGGACCTCGATGCCGAGCGCAATGTCGTCTCGGTCGAGGTGACTTGGCGCTACGACGATTTCTTCTCGCTGCTCATTCTCGAGGACATGGGGCTCGATGCCGACGGCGATGGCGCCCTCACGCCTGCTGAACTCA
Organism: Salipiger sp. PrR002; assembly: GCF_010500775.1. Classification (NCBI taxonomy): domain Bacteria; kingdom Pseudomonadati; phylum Pseudomonadota; class Alphaproteobacteria; order Rhodobacterales; family Roseobacteraceae; genus Salipiger; species Salipiger sp. PrR002. The sequence continues at coordinate 267,726 of NZ_JAAGOU010000003.1, read as the reverse complement.
CGGCGCTGGAACGCTTCGATCTCGACAATTGGTACGAGGGCTTCGAAGGCGATCTTTACATGTATTCGGGCGAGCAGAAGCTGACCCTCGGCGCGCCAGAGTTCGTCTCCGTCTCGGTCGACGAGGGGCGGATCACCTCGGTGCATCGCCGCAGCGTCAGCCCTGCCCCCGCCGATGGTCTGGTGATCGAGCCCTATGACCCGACCTATTACATCGCCTTCGAAGCGAGCCTGCCGATCACCCTGCCCGCCCCCTGCACGGCGGCGGTCGCAAAGCCCGACCTCGACGAGGCCGCGCGCAAGATGCAGCAGGAGCTGGCGCAGATCCCCGAGGATCAGTTCCTCGAGATCGAGCCCGGCCGCGACTTCGCCGACCGCATCGAGGTGACATGCGCCGCCTCCTGACGCTCGCCGCCCTGCTGGTGCTGGCGGCGGCGGTCTGGCTCTGGGGTTTTGGCGGTGCGGACCGGCTGGCCGTGATGGCGATGGAAGGCCAGCGCGAGGCGCAGAACGCCATGGCGCGCGGCCTCCGGGCTCTGCGGGCTGGCGAGCCGGGAGCGATGATGGCGCTGATGGCAATCTGCTTCGGCTACGGCTTTTTCCATGCGGTCGGACCGGGCCACGGCAAGCTGCTGATCGGCGGCTACGGGCTGGGTCGGCGCGTGGCACTGTTGCGACTGTCGGCACTGGCGGTGGCCTCGAGCCTCGCGCAGGCCGCCGCGGCGGTGCTGCTGGTCTATGCCGGGGTTTGGCTGCTGCGCTGGGGGCGCGAGCGGATGACCGCCGCCGCCGAGGAGTGGTTCGCCCCGGCAAGCTACGCCGCGATCGCCGGGATCGGCCTTTACCTGCTGCTGCGCGGGCTGCGCCGCCTTCTGGCCAACCGCCACGCGACACACGTCCACCACGACCACGACCACGACCACGACCACGACCACGACCACGAGGGCATCTGCCAGACCTGCGGCCATGCCCATGGCCCCAGCCTTGAACAGGCGCAAAAGGTGCACTCCCTGCGCGACGCGGTCCTGCTAATCGGTGCCATCGCCATCCGTCCCTGCACCGGCGCGCTGTTCCTGCTCATCCTCACGTGGCGGATGGGCATCGGCATGGCCGGCATCCTCGGCGCCTTCGCCATGGGGCTGGGCACCGCCTCGGTGACGCTCGTGGTGGCGCTGGCCTCGGTCTCGCTGCGCGAAGGCGCGCTGACCCGCTTCGCCTCCGGCCCCGGCACCGCCCGCGCGCTGGCATTGCTCGAGGCGGCGGCGGGCGCGATTGTCACACTCTTCGCGGCCCAACTCCTGTTGCGCACACTCTGAGGTTGCGCGAACAATTGCGTCAGAATAAAGCCCGTATATGACGCAAGACCTGCCATATTCCGCCCATATCCGCGCCGTTCTGGTGATGGGCCTGCCGTTGATCGGCGGCCATCTGGCGCAGCTCACCATCGGCCTGACCGATACGGTGATGATGGGGCGCTATGGCGTGCCGGAACTGGCTGCCCTGACACTGTCGATGACGCTGTTTCAGGTGCTGTTCCTCTTTGGCTCGGGGTTTGCCTTTGCGGTGATGCCGATGGTCGCGCAATACGCCGCGCGCGGCGACGAGGTGCATGTGCGCAGGGTCGCCCGCATGGGCCTGTGGCTGTCTGCCGCCTTCTTCCTGCTGGCGCTGCCGATCCTGTGGTTCTCGGGCCCGCTGCTGCGGCTGCTGGGACAGGACGATATCGTTGCGGCAAACGCCCAGACCTACCTGCGCATCGCGGGCTGCGGCCTGCTGCCCGCGCTCGGCGTCATGGTCTTCAAAAGCTATCTGGCGGCGCTTGAACACACCCGCGCGGTGCTGTGGATCACCGTCGCGGCGGCGCTGGTCAATGCGGCGGCGAATTACGCCCTGATCTTCGGCAATTGGGGCGCGCCAGAGCTTGGCATCCGCGGCGCCGCCATCGCCTCGATCTGCGCCCATAGCGCGTCGTTCTTCGGGGTGATCCTCTACGCGCGGCTGCGCCTGCCCGAGCATCAGATCTGGTTCCACTTCTGGCGCCCCGACATGGAGATGCTGCGCGAGGTGTTCCAGCTTGGCTGGCCCATCGGCCTCACCACGCTGGCCGAGGTCGGGCTGTTTGCCGCCACGGCGGTGCTGGTCGGCTGGCTGGGCACGCTGCCGCTGGCGGCGCATGGCATCGCGATGCAGCTTTCGGGCGCGATCTTCATGATCCACCTCGGCTTTTCCAACGTCGCCACGGTGCGCGCCGGTCAGGCCATGGGCCGCAGCGACCTGCCCTTCCTGACCCGCGGTGCCATGGCCGCGCAGATCCTCTCCATCGGCACCGTGATCCTGACGGTGATCCTGTTCCTCGGCATGCCCGAGACGCTGATCGACCTCTTCTTGTCGGACGACGAGCCGCGCCGCGCCGAGATCCTGCGGCTCGGCACGCTGCTGCTGCTGCTCGCCGCGGTGTTCCAACTGGTCGACTCGATTCAGGTGATCGTGCTGGGCGTGTTGCGCGGGCTGCAGGACACCAAAGTGCCGATGATCATCGCCGCCGTGTCCTACTGGCTGATCGGCCTGCCCGCCGCCTATGTGCTGGGCTTCCCGCTGGGCTATGGCGCGGGCGGCGTCTGGATGGGCCTGAGCCTCGGCCTCGGCGTTGCGGCGCTGCTGCTCTACTGGCGCTTCTGGTACCGTCAGGTGCCGCATCTGTCGGGGCTGGCGCTTGCAAGGGGCGCGGGCGGCGACTAGAAGCGGCGCGACCGCAAGAACGCCAAGCCCGAGCCTTAGGAGCACGACATGGGATTTCGCATGGGGATCGTGGGTCTGCCCAACGTGGGCAAATCGACCCTTTTCAACGCCCTGACCAAGACCGCCGCCGCGCAGGCGGCCAACTTCCCCTTCTGCACGATCGAACCCAATGTGGGCGACGTGGCGGTGCCCGACAGCCGCCTCGACACGCTGGCGCAGATCGCCGGGTCGAAGCAGATCATCCCCACGCGGATGACCTTCGTCGACATCGCCGGGCTGGTGAAGGGCGCGTCGAAAGGCGAGGGCCTCGGCAACCAGTTCCTCGCCAACATCCGCGAGACCGACGCCATCGCCCATGTGCTGCGCTGCTTCGAGGATGACGACGTCACCCACGTCGACGGCCGTGTCGATCCGGTGGCCGATGCCGAGACCATCGAGACCGAGCTGATCATCGCCGACATGGAGAGCCTCGAGAAGCGCCTGCAGAACATCGTGCGCAAGGTGCGCGGCGGCGACAAGGAGGCGATCCAGCAAGAGCGCCTGATGAAGGACGCCATGGCGATGCTCGAAGCGGGCAAGCCCGCGCGCCTCGTCGAGGTCGATGCCGAGGACGCCAAACAGTGGCGCATGCTGCAGCTGCTGACCTCCAAGCCGGTGCTCTACGTCTGCAACGTCGACGAGGATGAGGCCGCCACCGGCAACGCGCTGTCGGAAAAGGTCGCCGAGATGGCCGCCGCGCAGGGCAACAGCCACGTGGTGATCTCCGCCAAGATCGAGGAAGAGATCAGCCAGCTCGACGGCGAGGAAGCCGAGATGTTCCTCTCGGAGCTGGGCCTCGAAGAAGCCGGGCTCGACCGCCTCATCCGCGCCGGTTACGAGCTGCTGCACCTTGAAACCTATTTCACCGTCGGCCCCAAAGAGGCCCGCGCCTGGACCATCCCGCAGGGCACGCTCGCCCCGCAGGCCGCTGGCGTCATCCACGGCGATTTCGAGCGCGGCTTCATCCGCGCCGAGACCATCGCCTATGATGATTTTGTCGCCTGCAAGGGCGAACAGGGCGCCAAGGAAGCGGGCAAGATGCGCGCCGAGGGCAAGAGCTACATGGTCAAGGACGGCGACGTGCTGCACTTCCTGTTCAACACCTGAGCCCGCCACAGGTCTGAATTCTCGAACGCGGAGCCTCCCCGGAGGCGCCGCGTTTTTCTTTGCCCGCGCGCAGCGCCGCCCTCCCCCGCGCAGCCCACGAAAAAAGGCGCCGCCCCGCCGGACCGCGCCCCTTCTTCTCTTTGCCAAATACGCCGGGGGAGTCCGCGTCAGCGGACGGGGGCAGCGCCCCCTCCCGGCACCAGCGCTCAGGCTGCCGCGGCCTCGGCCCCCTCAAGCCCTGCGGCCTCGTCGCAGCCGAGCATGATGTTGAGGTTCTGCACCGCCGCGCCCGACGCGCCTTTGCCGAGGTTGTCGAGCACGCCGATCAGCGTCACCGCGCCGGTCGCCGGGTTGCCATGCACGGAAAGCGCCAGCGCATTGGTGCCGTTGAGCCGCTGCGGCATGACCCGCGGCTCATGCACCGATGCCTCGACCACCGACACAAAGCGCTCACCGGCATAGGCCTTGCGCAGCGCCGCCTCGGCCGCGGCCTGGCCCTCGCTGCCCATGGCGGGCAGTTGCACCGCCACCGCCATGCCCTGCGCATAGGCGCCCACGGAGGGCACGAACACCGGCACCGCGCTCAGCAGCCCGTGCTTGACGATCTCGGGCAGGTGCTTGTGGCCCTGCGACGCGCCATAGAGGAACGAGCCATTGGTCTCGCCGCTTTCATACTCGGCAATCATGCCCTTGCCGCCGCCGGTATAGCCCGACACGCCGGAAATGGCCGGCCCTGCGGCGGGGTCGATCAGCCCCGCCTCCACCAGCGGGCGAATGAGCGCGATGGCGCAGGTCGACCAGCAGCCGGGGTTGGACACGAATTGCGCCGCGGCGATCGCCTCGCGCTGGCCCTCGGCCATCTCGGCGAACCCGAAGACCCAGCCTTCGGCGACACGGTGCGCGGTGGAGGCGTCGATGATCTTGGTGCCATGCGGCTCGGCCAGCCGCACGGTCTCGCGCGCGGCATCATCGGGCAGGCACAGGATGGCCACATCGGCTTCGGCCAGCGCCTCGGAACGCGCATCGGCGTCCTTGCGTCGGGCCGGGTCCACCTGAACGAGCGTGATATCCGCGCGCGCTTCGAGCCGCTCGCGGATTTGCAGACCGGTCGTGCCAGCCTCGCCGTCGATGAACACCTTATGGGCCATGGCCTCTCTCCTTAGGTAAAGATGCCGCCGCCATAACATGGCCGCAGCACAAAAGGAACTATGCCAGCGGCGGGCGCGGTCAAAAGCCTTCGACGGCTTTTGCAAGTTTCTTCGAAGAAACTTGCCTAGCCCTTCTCGTGGAAGAAATCGTAGATGCGCTCGGCCAGCGCCTCGCTGACCCCGTCCACCGCCTTCAGATCCGCCAGATTCGCCCGCGCCACCGCCTTGGCCGAGCCGAAATGCTGCAGCAGCGCCCGCTTGCGCGCCGCGCCGACGCCGGGCACCTCATCGAGCGGGTTGGCCATCTGCGACTTGGCGCGCTTGGCGCGGTGCGTGCCGATGGCGAAGCGGTGCGCTTCGTCGCGCAGGCGCTGGATGAAGTAGAGCACCGGATCATTGCGCTGCAACGCAAAGGGCCGCTCGCCGATGCGGTGGAATTCTTCCTTGCCATGGTCGCGGTCGATGCCCTTGGCGACGCCCACCATCGGGATATCCTCGACGCCGTATTCCTGCATGATCTCCCAGACCGCCGAGACCTGCCCGGCGCCGCCGTCAATCAGCAGCAGGTCGGGCCAGAGCCCTTTGTCGCGCTCGGGGTCTTCCTTCAGCAGCCGGGTGAAGCGGCGCGTCAGCACCTCTTTCATCATGCCAAAGTCGTCGCCCGGCACCAGATCCTCACCGCGGATGTTGTACTTGCGGTACTGGTTCTTCATGTAGCCTTCCGGCCCGGCGACGATCATCCCGCCGACGGCGTTGGTGCCCATGATGTGCGAGTTGTCATAGACCTCGATGCGCTGCGGCGGCCCGTCGAGCCCGAAGGCCTCGGCCACACCGCGCAGCAGCTTGGCCTGCGTCGCGGTCTCGGCCATGCGGCGCCCGAGGCTCTCACGCGCGTTGCGCGCCGCGCCCTCGACCAGCTCCGCCTTCTCGCCGCGCTTCGGCACCGCGATCTCGACCTTGCGGCCCAGCTTGCCGCTGAGCGCCTCGGACATCAGATCCGGGCTCTCGATCTCATGGCTCAGCAGCACCAGCCGCGGCGGCTCCTTGGTGTCGTAGAACTGGCCGAGGAAGGCTTCGAGCACCTCCGCCTCCTCCACGTCATCGCCGACGCGCGGATAGAAGTCGCGGTTGCCCCAGTTCTGCCCCGAGCGGATGAAGAACACCTGCACGCAGGCCTGCCCGTGCTCCATATGCAGCGCCACGACGTCGGCCTCTTCCACGCCCTGCGGGTTGATGCCCTGCACCGACTGCACCTGCGTCAGCGCGCGAATGCGGTCGCGCAGCGCCGCGGCGCGCTCGAACTCCATCGCCTCGGAGGCGGCCATCATCTGATCGGCCAGCCGTGCCTGCATCTCGGTAGATTTGCCCGACAGGAAGCGCTGAGCGTCGCGCACCGATTCCGCGTAATCCTCGGCGCTGATCTCGCCCGTGCACGGCCCCGAGCAGCGGCGGATCTGAAACAGCAGACAGGGCCGCGTGCGGCTGTCAAACATCGAGTCCGAGCAGTTGCGCAGCAAGAACACCCGCTGCAGCTGCGTCAGCGTGCGGTTCACCGCCCCGGCGCTGGCGAAGGGGCCGTAGTAGGCTCCTTTCTCGCTCTTCGCGCCGCGGTGCTTCTTGATCTGCGGAAAGTCATGCTCGGTGGTGACAAGGATGTTCGGAAAGCTCTTGTCGTCGCGCAGCAGCACGTTGAACTTCGGCTTGAGCTGCTTGATCAGGTTCTGTTCCAGCAGCAGCGCCTCGGTCTCGGTGCGCGTGGTCAGGAACATCATCGACGCGGTTTCCGAGATCATCCGGCTGATCCGCCGCGAGTGCTGCGCCGAGGGCCGCGAATAGCTCGACACCCGCGCCTTCAGATTGCGCGCCTTGCCGACGTAAAGCACCCGGCTCTGGTCATCCAGCATGCGATAGACGCCCGGACTGGAGTCGAGCGTCTTGAGGTAGCCGTGGATGACCTCGTAGCCGCGTTTCGGCGCCACTTTCGGAATGTCTGCTTCGTCGTTCATCACGTCGTTTCCGGTCTGTTCACCGCTTGCCTTGATTCTGCATCTCGCTGCAATGCCGGCCCCCTGAGATCAAGGAAGAATACATCCACTGTTCCTGTGGATAACCCTGAGGGGGAATTCCGGGGTTCTGCGTTTTTCCCTTGAATCCTTGCCGTTTCGTCGATTTGCACAAAAATTGTGCCAAAAAATAACGTATTGATTTTGCTTGAAAGATTTACGCCGCTTCGCGCAAACCCTTGAAAGCTTGATGCTTTCCTAACACTTGGGTAACGCGCGTGTGACAGGTGCACAACTTGTCGCAGCCGCCCCGCCGCGACCTTAGTCGCGGTCGCAGGTGTCGGGTGTCTGCCATGCCAGATGCTGGCCGCCATCGGTGCAGAGGAACTGCCCGGTCACCCCCGGCGCATCGAGGAAATATCCCAGCGCGCCGCAGATGTCCTCGGGGTTCGATCCGCGCTGCAGAACCGTCGCCGCGCGCTGCGTGGCGAAGCCCTCGGCGCTCTGATCGGCGCCCTGCAATGTCGGCCCCGGCCCGATGGCGTTGATCCGCACGTTCGGCGCCAGCGCCCGTGCCCCGGTCTGGGTCAGCGTCCAGAGCGCCGATTTGGCCAGCGTGTAGCTGATGAACTCCGGCGTCAGCTTGCGCAGCCGCTGGTCGAGCATATTGACGCAAAGCGCGCGGGCCCGCGGCTCGCCGCGCGCGTCGGTCTCGGCCTCGGGCGCCTGCGCCGCGAAGCTCTGCAGCAGCACGAAGGGCGCGCGCAGGTTCGATTCCATCGCCCGGTCCCAGCTGTCGCGGGTCGCGGTCGCCATGTCGTCATGCTCGAAGATCGAAGCGTTGTTGATCAGCAGGCCGAGCGGCCCGCCAAGCGCCTCGGCAGCGCGCCCCACCAGCGGGATCACTTGCCGCTCGTCCAGCAGATCGGCCTGCAGCGTCACCGCGCGGCCGCCCTTCTCGCGCACCAGCGCCGCGACCTCTTCGGCCGCCTCCGCCGAGCCGCCGTAATGCACCGCCACGTCAAAGCCGCGTTCTGCCAGATACAGCGCCATCGCCCGGCCCAGCCGCTTGCCCGCGCCGGTCACCAGCGCGCGTTTCTCGATACCCATATGTCTTCCCCCCGAAACCGATCAGATCAGAACGTAGCTGACATATCCGATGTAAAGCGCCGAGAGGACCACCCCCCAGACGCGTCCGATGTCGCGCTTCATGAAGACGAAGGGCACGAGGATCAGCGAGGCCGCCAGCATCACCCACAGATCGAAGCTCAGGAATTGCGGATCCACCGGCATCGGCTTGATCAGCGCCGCGACGCCGATGATCGCCAGCAGGTTGAAGACGTTCGAGCCGATGACGTTGCCAAGCGCCACATCCGCCTGCCGCCGGATCGCCGCCATCACCGTGGTGGCAAGCTCGGGCAGCGAGGTGCCAAGCGCCACCAGCGTCAGGCCGATCACCGTGTCGGGCACGCCGAACATGGCGGCGATCTCGGTGGCGCTGTCGATCAGCAGGTTGGCGCCCACCGGCAGGCCGACGAGGCCCAGCACCAGATAGAGCGCGATCTTCCAGCCCGGCATATCCGGGTCGGCACCCTCGGGCTCTTCCAGATCCTCAAGCTCGGCATCGGCCTTGCCGTTCTTGCGGTGGCTCAGCGCGTCGCGCACCGAATCCCACAAGATCAGCGCCATGACGCCCAGCATCACCAGCCCCGCGATCCAGTCGAAGGTGCCGCGGAAGGCCAGTGCGATGAACAGCACCGAGGCGCCGATCATGATCGCATAGCTTTTACGCGTGTCGTGGCCGGAGGTGTGCAGCACGGTGATCAGCGCCGGAATGCCCAGCACCAGCAGCACGTTGGCGGTGTTCGAGCCCACCACATTGCCCAGCGCGATCCCCGGAACGCCGTCGAGCGCGGCCTGTATCGAGATCAGCAACTCGGGCGCGGATGTGCCGAAGGCCACGATGGTGAGGCTGACGATCAGCGCCGGGATCCCCATGCGCAGAGACAGGTTCACCGCCCCCTTGACCAGCGCATCCCCCGCCAGAAGCAGGATCACAAGGCCTAGGGCCGCGTAGACAAAAACCATTTCAGACCTTTCGTTCGCCGCAGGGACAGGGCCCCTTGCCGATCTTATGCCGGCCGCAGCGCGGACATTTCTTTCCCGCCTCGCGGCGGCTCAACCGCCCCACTCCCGGCATGCGCAGCTTGCCGAAGATCCCCAGCACCGCGATGACCACAAGGAAGAGGGCGACAATCTTTGCAAGCATGTCAGAGCCCGAAGCGCGCGAAGCCCGCGCGTTCCTCGATCAGCCCCATCGTCTCTTCGGCAAGGCTCAGGCCCAGCTTCGGGATCAGCCGCTTCTTCAGCCCATAGCGGCGGAATTTCACCTTGTCGCCGAACCGCGCCTTCATCCCCGGCACCAGATGCGCGGTGCCATCGGCCAGCCCGACCTCCACCGCCGAGCGCCCGATCCAGATCTCGCCGGTGAAGAGGTCGGGATCATTGGCAAGCTTGCCGCCCCGCCGCTCCTTGATCTGCGCGATGAAGGTCTCGTGCAACTGGCCGAGGATACGCTCGAGACGGGCCACGTCCTCTTCGCTCTCGGGACGGAACGGATCGAGCATGCTTTTCGATTTCCCGGCGGTATGCACCCGCCGCTCGATCCCTTGCCGGCTGAGAAAGACATGCGCGCCGAAGCCCGCCGAGATCACCCCGATCGAGCCGAGGATCGAGCTTTCGTCGGCAAAGATCTCATCCGCCGCCGAGGCGATCCAATAGCCGCCCGAGGCCGCCACATCCTCGACAAAGGCATAGACCGGCACTTTGGTCTCTTCCGACAGGCGCCGGATGCGCGCGCCGATGAGCGAGCTCTGCACCGGCGAGCCGCCGGGCGAATTGATCTCCAGCGCCACCGCCTTGGGCTTGCCGCGCCGGAACGCGCGTTCCAGCACCGGGGCCAGCGTGGTGTCGTTGAGACTGCCGCGTCCCGCCATGCCGATGGCGCCCTGCAGGCGCACGACCGAGACGGTGGGTTTGCTTTTCAGGAAGGGGATCGGGCTTTTCATCCCGGTGATGTAGACACGCCCCCCCGTGACGACAAGGCGGGGCGCAAAAGAACTCTCAAGTGATGCAGCCCGTCGCGCAAAGCGCGGGCATTTGCCGAATATGCCGACTGAATTCCGGCATTTGCGGCCCGCCTCCAACGCAGCCACCGCAACCACGCCCAATCGCCGGACGGCACAGAAAAGGGCAGAGCGCGCCCACGCCCTGCCCTTCTTCTCTTTTACAAATACGCAGCGTTCCACGCGCGCAGCCTCGGGCCCGGCGCAAACCGCCACCCGCCCAAGACCCGCATCTCAGGCCCGCAACCTAAGCCTGCGGCGGCTGGCCGTTCGAGGCCGACAGCCCGCCATCCACCGCAAGGTTCACACCATTGATGAAACAGGCATCGCGCGAGGCCAGAAAACAGATCGCCGCGGCCACATCCTCGGGCTCGCCGGGGCGGCCCAGCGGCAGGCGCTCCATGAATTTCTGCAGCAGGTCCTCGTTCTCGAACATATCTTCGGTCAGCGCCGAGCGGGTGATCGAAGGGTTCACCGCGTTCACCCGCACGCCGCTTTCACGCGCATCCAGCGCCAGCGCATGGGTCAGATTGGTCACCCCGCCCTTGGCGGCATTATAGGCGAACATGTTCCAATCGCCCCCCGTGCCCGAAACCGACGAGGTGTTGACCACATTGCCGCGCGCCCTGCGCAGCGCGGGCCAAGCCGCACGGGTGACCATGTAAAGCCCGGTGAGATCGGTATCGATCACCTTGTCCCAGCTTTCGCGATCCACCTCCTCGATGCTGCCCATGACGGCGGTGCCGGCGTTGTTCACCAGCACGTCGATGGCGCCGAAATGCGCCAGCGTCTCCGCCGAGATGCGCTTGGCATCCTCTTCCCTCGACACATCGGCGCTGATTTTCAGCACCCGCGCCTCGGGCAGCCCCTCTGCGGCCTCGGTGAGGTCACCTTCGCTGCGTGCCACCATGGCGACATTGGCCCCCTCCAGCACGAAGCGGCGGGCGGTGGCGCGGCCAATGCCGGTGCTGGCGCCGGTGACGATCACCGTGGCGCCCTCGAAACGGTCGAGGCTCTCATAGGGCTGCGGGGCGATGGCGGGCTCTGCAACAATATCTTTCATCTCAATCTCCATTTGGTCCGGTCCGGCGCGCCGCGCTTCGGCGCTGCGGGTCAAAGATCAAACGGAAAGGCCCCCCTGCCCTGTTCCCGCCGCGCGGGCCACATCGGCGTGAACGTGGTGCCCGCCCGGCCCGATGAAACGCCCGGACCGGTGAAACGCAAAGCGCCCCCGCGATGGCTCGCAGGGGCGCTTTGATGGCGGGGTCTTGGCCGCCGTGTCAGCCTGCGGCGCGGGCCGAGGGCTTGAAGCTGATCCGGTCGGAGACGGTGAACCGCCCGCCGCCGGTCTTCTCGATCTTACCGTCGCGCAGAAGCTGGCCGAAGCTGCGCAGACGATCCTCGCGGCTCGAGTCCTCCCCGTCCACCTGACGCACTTTGGTCATCAGCTGCGGGCGCGAGAACTGGGCGCGGCCCTCGATATACGACAGGTAAGAGGCTGCGGCCTCAAGAAGATCCGGCAGGTCGTGCGCGCCGACGCTTTCGGCGTAGCTGGCGAAATCGCCCTGAACGCCTGCGGGGGCTTGCTCTTCCAGATCGGCCAGCGTCACCCGGCGCGGACGCAGCGGCGCTTCCGGCGCATCCGCGGTTTCGTTCACGCGCTGCTCGGCAACCAGCTTCAGCGGCGCGGGGCGCAGCGGAGCCTCGGCGGCGGGGCGCTCGGTGGCACCCTGCGGGGCCGGAGCGGGGCGGCGCGGACGCACCACATCCGCCAGATCCTCGCGGTAGGGCTGCGCCTGCTCTTCGGCGTCCTTCTTGCGGCCCAGCAGACGGTCGGCACGGGTTGCGGCCACGGCGGCGCGCAGATGCGCGATGGCGCTGCGGCGGCGGTTGCCCTCGGGCTCTTCAAGCTGGGTGTTGGTCTCGTTCAGGATGCGCGAGGTGTCATTGTCCTCGACGCTGGTCTCGGTCAGCATCACGCGCGCCGGGCTCGAGAGCTTCACCGCCTTGCGCACGTCCTGCTGCGCGACGCGGATCATCTCTTCGATCTCACCGTCCTGATCGTCACCGTCTTGATCATCACTGGCCTGATCGTCCCAGTCTTGATCGTCACCGTCCTCATCGGCCTCATCCAGCGGCGCGTCGAATGCTTCGGCGAAATCCTCGGCCAGATCGTCGTCTTCGTCATCCTCATCGTCGAGCAGGGCATCGCGGGCGGCTGCGGAGGCGGCGAGGTCTTCCTCGTCGTCATCCTCATCGTCCCAATCGTCGTCGCCCCATGCTTCGTCGTCGAAATCCTCATCCTCAAGGTCGTCTTCGAGGTCTTCGTCGTCCCAAGCGCTCTCTTCTTCGGTCTCGGCCTCAAGCTCGGCAAGCAGCGTCTCGGCAGGCACGGGCGTTTCCGCCTCAGCCACGTCCGCCGCCGCGCGGATCTGGTCGAGGTCGTCGACCTCGTCCCATTCATCCTCGAGACCGGCGGCCAGCTCGGCCTTCACCGCTTCAAGCTCGCGGGCAAGGTCGGCCTCGTCATCGGCGCTGAGGCTGCTCTGGGCAGGCTCTTGGCGCACTTCTTCCAGCGCACCCGTCGCCACGGCGGCGTCAAAGGCAGCGCGGCTCACCTTCACCACGCGCACCCGGCGCGGTTTGGACGGCTTTGCGGCCTCCGGCGCGGTGTCGGTGGCGGTGTCGGTGGCGGCTTCTGCGGAAGCCTCATGTGCAACCCGGACCACTTTTGCGGGGGCCGCAGCTGCGGGCTCAGCCGCCTCGACCTCGGCCTCGATCTCTGCCTCTTCAGCATGGTCCGGCGCGGCGGCAAATGCCTTGGTCAGCGCAAAGGGGGCGTCCGCGACGGGCGCGTCAAGCTCTGCCTCAAGCTCTGCATCCGTGGCATCCTCTGCGACATCCTCTTCGTCGTCCCAATCTTCGCCCTGCAGCACCGACAGATCGATCTGCATGTCGTCCGCGTCGTCCGCGTCTTCATCGCGGGCCGCATCACGGACCTCGGGCGCATCCATGTCGAGCGTGCCGAGCATGGCGGAGACGGCGGCAACCGTGTCTTCACCGTCCTGATCGGCGTCTTCGCTCACGTCCGGCGCGGTCGCGGCAACGGCCCCGCCCGACACAACGGCGCGAATGCGGCGCAGCTTGGCGGCAACGCTGTCGTCGGAGGCCGGAACGATGCCTGCAACCGGCGCGGCGGGCGCCGCAGCAGCGGCAACCGGCTCGTCGTCGTAATCATCGTCAAAGGCGTCAAGGGCGGGCGCGGCGCTTTCCGCCGCAAAGAACGCCGCCTCGGCGGAGAGGCTGTCATCGCCTTCGGCCAGAATCTCGGCCTGCGTCTCGATCTGCGTGGATTCGGCGGCGGATTTGGTGGCGGCTTTGGCAGCAGCCTCCGCTTCGCGCTGCAGCTCAGCTTCCTCGGCGGCGGCTTCGGCGGCAGCGCGCTCGGCGGCCTCGCTCAGTGCCTTTTCCATGCCGCGCTCGGCGTCGGGGCCGACCACATCGGCACCAGCCGGCGCTGCCGCAGGCATCGCCGCATCGGCCAGCGGCCCGCGCAGCACCAGACGGCCGCTCTGCGCGTCGGCACTGACCTGCGCCTGCATAAGCTGCGCGGCAAGCTCGGGATCAAACTGCGGCGGCTCGGCACCGAAGAAGCGATCTTCCCGCACCACACCACGGAAGAAATTCGTGCTCTCCTTGACCACCGCGAGGGGATCCTCGAACCCTTCTGCCGTACAGGAGAAGGTGCCGTAGGAGACCGTCAATATCTTGCTGGAACTCACCATGTGCCGCTCACTCTTTCACTCGATCTGCAACAAACTGTTTACCATCTACTAGGAGACCAAAGCTGACCGAATCTGAGGTTTTCACCGTATCATTTCATGACCAAATTGTGGTCGTTTTCGCGAAAAGCCACTAAAAAGCCATGAATCCCGGAACTTCCGAACGTCTCAGGTCCGACGGACCCGTCTTGCTGGCGGGCGGCGGAGACTGCCCGCCCGACCTCTTGTCGCCGCTGCTGGACAAGGCCCAGCTGCGCGTGGCGGCCGATGGCGGCGCAGATGCGCTGCTGGCAGCCGGGGTGATCCCCGATGCGGTGATCGGCGATCTCGATTCCCTGACAGACGACGCCCGCGCCGCGATCCCGCCAGAGCGAATCCACCTTATCACGGAACAGGACAGCACCGATTTCGACAAGTGTCTGCGCAACATCGCGGCACCTCTGGTCTATGCGGCGGGCTTTCTTGGTGCACGGCTTGATCACCAGCTTGCGGCGATGACGGTTCTGGCGCGTCACCCCGACCGCCGCTGCCTGCTGGTGGGCCGCGATGACGTGGTGGCGCTCTGCCCGCCGCGGATCTCGCTCGACCTGCCCATCGGCTGCCGCTTTTCGCTTTATCCGATGGCGGACTGTGGCGGCACCAGTTCCGGGCTGCGCTGGCCCATCGACGGGCTGCGTTTCCGCCCCGATGGGATCACCGGCACGTCGAACCAGACCGATGCGCCGCGTGTGGATCTGAGCTTTGATGCCCCGAAGATGCTGATCATTCTGCCGGCGCAGCATCTGGCGCCACTGGCGCACGCGCTGCTGCAAGCCGACGCGCGATGGCCCGCTCGCGCATGAGGATATAAAGCCCCGAGGCGACGGTGATGCAGATCCCCACCGTCGCCAGCCCGTCCGGCAGGTCGTTCCAGACCAGAAAGCCGAACAGCGTGGCGAAGGGAATCTCCAGATATTGCATCGGGGCCAGCGTCGCGCCGGGCGCAAAGCGCAGCGACCATGTCATCAGCAGATGCGCCAGCGTCCCCAGCAGGCCAATGCCAAGGATCAGCCCCCAGACCTCGGCCCCCTCGCCGCTCCACTCCAGCGCGGGCAGCATCGCCCCCGGCAACAGCGCCAGCACCGGCACGAGGATCAGCACCGCCAGCCCGCCCGAGATCGCCTGCAGCGAGATCGCATCGGTTTCGCGCGCGATTTGACGCGTGACCAGCATGAAGAGCGAGAAGTTCAGCGCCACGCCCAGCGGCAGCAGCGCCGGCCAGCCGACCTCGGCAAAGGCGGGCTGCACCACCAGCAGCGTGCCGACAAACCCGACGCCGCAGGCCGCAAGCCGCCGCCAGCCCACCTCCTCGCCCAGCACATAATGGCCGAGCAGCAGCATGAAGAACGGCATGACAAAGGCGATGGCCACCGCATCGGCCAGCGGCAGATGGCGCAGCGCGGCGAACATCAACCCAATGCCCAGCATATGCAGCAGGGTGCGCAGCGCGGTCAGGGCGAAGATTCGCCGCCGCATCCGCCAGACCCGATGGGTGGCGATCACCAGCGGTGCCAGCACCAGCGCCTGAATGGCAAAGCGCAACAGCAGCAGCTGGCCGATCGTGACCTTGTCCCCAAGCAGCTTGGCCGTCGCGTCGCCCATCGGGGCGACGATGCAGAAGCCAAGCATCAAAAGGACACCAAGAAGAGGACGATCACCAACCATGAGGCGAACGGTAGCCGCACCCTTTCACTCAGACAAGAATTTCTGTCATGTGCTGCACCGGGTCTGAGCGAAAATCCCCCGCTCTCAGCCCCATCGAGGGCCGCCCGGCCGCTGCGCCCAAGAGTGCGTATTTGTGGAACAATGAAGCGCGGGCGGCGCGAGGTTCTGCGGCTGTTTTCGCGCCTCGCGCCTGACCTCCATCCTGACGTCCATCCTGACTTACATGCCGCAACGGGCGGCTGCCGCCGCATTGCCGCCAAGAGCCGGGTTGCGTGTGCAGTCGCCTTGCCCTACACAGCGCCCGTTCAACACAGCCGGAATGCCTGAGACGCCCCATGGAAAACGTGATCCTCATCGTGCACCTCCTCCTTGCGCTCGCGCTCATCGGCGTGGTGCTTCTGCAGCGATCCGAAGGCGGCGGCCTTGGGATGGGCGGCGGCGGCGGTGGCGCCATGAGCCAACGCGCAGCAGCCACGGCACTGGGCAAGATCACCTGGGGGCTCGCCATCGCCTTCATCATCACCTCGATCACCCTGACGGTGCTCGCGGCGAGCGATGCAAGCGGCACCTCGGTCATGGACCGGCTCACCGGCGGCAGCTCCGCCGAAGAGAGCGACGGCTCCGCTCCGGCACCTCTCGACACGGATGGCCTGCTGCCGCCGCCGTCGGGCGATACGGGCACCGATTCTGGCGCAGATGCGCCGATGGTTCCCAGCGCGGACTAATATCCGCCAGACTAACAACAGCTTGAGGGCCGCCTGTCAGCCGCAACAGCATCTTGCGGTTGGCTAGACAGTGCGGCCCGAATCCTTTATACGTGGACTCCCGTGATGCTGCGGCTCGTTGGGCCGTGGGTGTCCTACATTTTGACGCAAATCACGGGGTCGCGCTGCCAATGGCACGTTTCATCTTCATCACCGGCGGTGTCGTTTCTTCGCTCGGCAAGGGTCTGGCTTCCGCGGCGCTTGGCGCGCTGCTGCAGGCGCGGGGCTTTTCGGTCCGCCTGCGCAAGCTCGATCCGTATCTCAACGTCGATCCGGGCACTATGAGCCCCTTCGAACACGGCGAGGTCTTCGTCACCGACGACGGGGCCGAGACCGATCTCGATCTTGGCCATTACGAACGCTTCACCGGCGTTCCCGCGCGCAAGACCGATTCCATCTCGTCGGGCCGCATCTATACCAATGTGCTCGAGAAAGAGCGCCGCGGCGACTACCTCGGCAAGACCATTCAGGTCATTCCGCATGTCACCAACGAGATCAAAGACTTCATCTCGATTGGCGAGGATGAGGTGGATTTCATGCTCTGCGAGATCGGCGGCACGGTCGGCGACATCGAGGGCCTGCCCTTCTTCGAAGCCATCCGCCAGTTCAGCCAGGACAAGCCGCGCGGCCAATGCGTGTTCATGCACCTGACGCTGCTGCCGTGGATCAAGGCCTCGGGCGAGCTGAAGACCAAGCCGACGCAGCACTCGGTCAAGGAACTGCGCTCGATCGGTCTCGCGCCCGATATTCTCGTGTGCCGCTCCGAGGGGCCGATTCCCCAGAAGGAACGCGAGAAGCTCGCGCTCTTCTGCAACGTCCGCCCCGACAGCGTGATCGCCGCGCAGGACCTGTCGTCGATCTACGACGCGCCGCTCGCCTATCACCGCGAGGGGCTCGATCAGGCGGTTCTCGATGCGTTCGGCATCACCCCGGCGCCGCGCCCCAACCTCGAAAAGTGGGAAGACGTCTCGGAACGCATCCACAACCCCGAGGGCGAGGTGAATGTCGCCATCGTCGGCAAATACACCCAGCTCGAAGACGCCTATAAGTCGATCGCCGAGGCGCTGACCCACGGCGGCATGGCGAACCGGGTGAAGGTGAATGTCTCTTGGGTCGACGCCGAGCTCTTCGATCAGGAAGACCCGGCGCCGCATCTCGAAGGCTTCGACGCGATCCTCGTGCCCGGCGGCTTCGGCGAGCGCGGCACCGAGGGCAAGATCAAGGCGGCGCAGTTCGCCCGCGAGCACAAGGTGCCCTACCTCGGCATCTGCCTCGGCATGCAGATGGCGGTCATCGAAGCGGCGCGCAACGTCGCGGGTGTGGCCAAGGCGGGCTCGGAAGAGTTCGACCACGAGAAGGGCGAGAAGCGCTTCGAGCCGGTGGTCTATCACCTCAAGGAATGGGTGCAGGGCAACCAGCGCGTGAACCGCTCGGTGAGCGACGACAAGGGCGGCACCATGCGCCTCGGCGCCTATGACGCGGTTCTGACCGAGGGCTCGAAAGTGGCCGAGATCTACGGCACCACCGCCATCGACGAGCGTCACCGTCACCGCTACGAGGTCGACATCAAGTACCGCGAGGCGCTGGAAAAAGGCGGGCTCTGCTTCTCCGGCATGTCGCCCGATGGCCGTCTGCCCGAGATCGTCGAATGGCCCGATCACCCGTGGTTCCTTGGCGTGCAGTTCCACCCGGAACTGAAATCGAAGCCCTTCGATCCGCACCCGCTGTTCAAGGATTTCGTGCGCGCGGCGAAAGAAGCCTCGCGTCTGGTCTGAGCGCCACCAGCGCAGACATTGAAAAGGCCCGGGCATACGTCCGGGCCTTTTTGCGATAGGGCCTGCGCCCGCGGATCACCGCAGCGCGCCGCGCCCGGCCAGCGCGGGCATCGCGCCCACCGCCCAGCCTTCCAGCGCAAAGACATGCCGCCGCAGCCGCAGCGCCGGGCGCTCGATCAGCACCCACGACAGATGCGCCACCAGCGCCGTCACCGGCAGCGACACCAGCGTGATCCAATACCATTCGCGCAGACCGGGCAGCAAATAGGCCACCAGTTGCTCGATGATGAAGTGATACAGGAAGATGCCATAGCTGAGATCGGCCCGCTTCAGCACACCAAGCCGCGGCGCATTCATCAGCCCCAGCCCCACCGTCACGTAAGAGATTGCGAAAATCCCCACGTATTGGCCCAGCCCGCTGAGGCTGAACGCGATCACCGCGATCACCGCGCCGGCCAGCACGAATCCAAACCGCACGGCGATCACTTCGCGCCACGCATGCAGGCAGACGCCGCAGACGAAGGCCAGCACCAGCGCGCGTCCGGTGACCGTGCCGACCCAAGGGTCGAAATGCCAGCCGGTGCTGAGCCCCATCTTCACCACCGACAGCGTCAGGAAGGCCAGCAGACCCAGCAGCAGCACGCGCCGGTCGCGCCGCGCGCCAAGCAGCGTCAGAAGGCCAAGGCCGATGTAGCAATAAAGCTCGTAGGGCACGGTCCACAGCTGACCGTTCGCCATGCCCTCCTGCGGGTTGCCCGCGAAGACCCCCGGCAGATACATCGACTCGTTGCTCACATGGCCGGTGGCGTTGAGCAGGTAGCGGGCAAACTCCTCGGCGGCGAAATATTCGGGCCATGCCAGCGAAGTCACCAGCGGCCCCAGCACCACCGCCGACAGCACCACCTCCACCGCCAGCGCCGGATAGATGCGGATGAACCGCAGCCCCATGAAGGAAAACAGCGTGCGGCAGCGATAGAGGCTGCCCGCCACCAGAAAGCCCGACAGGGCAAAGAACATCGGCAGCACGGTCATCGCCAGCCCGTCGCTGGGGAAATGGCTCCAGATCACCTCCATGTAGAATTGCTGCCCATAGGCGATCTGCACGCTGTGAATTGCCAGAACCAGAACCGAGAGCAGCAGTCGCATATAGTCAAAGCCGCTCGGGCGGCCCTCGGCCGCCGTCATGAAGTCCTCGATTGTCACGGTTTCGCTCCTCGGCGCGGCAGAGGGGCGTCCCTTCCTCTCGCAGCCGCGCCTACAAATGTTTAAAAATTTATTCCATCAATGACCGCAGCATCGCGCGCGTGGCAGGGCCCCACAAGGTCAAACCACCCGCGCCGCCGATGTGGGCGCTCTGTTGCTCGCATTTGCGCCGCCCTGCGCGCCGACCTGCCCAGCACGGCGGCAGGCCGAAAGCACGCGCCAAAGGCCACCGGCTCGACAGGGCGCGCCGCAAGGGCTATCTGCTGCGGCATATGCATGGGTTGTGCATGCTTTGTGCATCGCTTGTGCCCCCCTGCTCCGAGGCCCAGATGCTTTCCTACCAACACGCCTTCCACGCCGGGAACCTCGCCGATCTGCAAAAGCACGCGCTGCTTGCAGAGCTGCTGTCCTACCTCACGAAGAAGGACAAACCGCTCACCTATATCGAGACGCATGCCGGTCGCGGGCTCTATGATCTGACCTCCGACGAGGCGGTGAAAACCGGCGAGGCGGCGCAGGGCATCGGTGCCCATGCAGGCATCTTCGGGCAGGACCATCCCTATCTTGCCGCGCTGGATGCGGTGCGCCGCGAGCATGGGCCCAACGCCTATCCGGGCTCGCCGCTCATCGCCTCCAAGCTGCTGCGCCCGAAGGATAAAATCCACCTCGCCGAGCTTCATCCGCAAGAGCATCAGGCGCTGACGCTGGCGCTGCGCGCGCCCAATGTGACGCTGCACCGGCAGGATGGGTTCGCCCTCGCCCACAGCCTCTGCCCGCCCGAGCCCCGGCGCGGCGTGCTGCTCGTCGATCCGCCCTATGAGCTCAAGCAGGACTACGTCGAGATCCCGAAATTCTTTCGCCAGATCAACAAGAAGTGGAACGTCGGCGTGCTGGCGCTCTGGTATCCGATCCTCAGTTCCGCCGCGCATGTGCCGATGCTGGCAGCACTGACCGAGGATTTCCCCGACGCGCTCTGCCACGAGATCCGCTTTCCCCCCGTGCGCGAAAATCATCGGATGATCGGCTCGGGCATGTTCGTGGTGAACCCGCCGTGGGGTCTGTCCGAGGCGGCAAGCGCCCTCACCGATCGGCTGCGCCGTGCCAAGGCCGCGCGCTGACCGCGCAAGACCATTGCCCGCCGCCGGAACCTGACGCAAAGTAAGTCAGGCGACACTCAGCGAACAGGGCCGAAATGCAACCGACCATGCATAAGCGCAGCCGCGCGCACCTAGGCTAAGACTTTGCCGCGCGGTCTGAAATTCTGGATGGCAGCCCCCGAGGCGACGCCGCTCGAACCCTGCGATGTGCCGCTGGCGCTGGGGGCATTGCTGCTGCGCGCCGCCGCCGAGGCGCAGGGCCAGCCGCCATTGCTGCGCGTGTCGGTGGTCGATGCGGTTCTGGCCCGCCGCCACGAATTGACCCCGCGCGAGGCCGCCGAGATGCGCATCTCCTGTCAGGCCGTCGCGGCGGCGGCCCCAGACACCGCCTGTTTCGCCGCGCTTCTGGCCCGCGCGGTCGGCTATCGCGAGCGGCTGGCGCTGGCGCATTGTCTTTATGAGGTCATGGCCGACGCCGAAGCGCCCGCCGCCTCGCTGCAGAGCGCGCTATGGCTGTCGGAACATCTGCTTTTCGTGACGCCGCAGGACCTTGCCGAGCCCAACCGCGCGAATTGACCACCGTAGCTGGGGGCTCTGCCCCATCCGCTGACGCGGATTTCCCCCGGGATATTTGCCTCTAGACGAAGCCGGAAACCGTGGCACACAGCTTCGTGCGGCCCCCGCCGCGCTCTGCCGTTGGCGCGGCGGCAAGAGGCGGCTATATCTTGCCTATGTTTGCGGATTTTCTGAAACGGCTGGTCGATCCCGGCCCCGAGCTCCTGCCCGACGCCGATGCGCGGCTGGCGCTCTGCGCTTTGCTCGTGCGTGTGGCGCGGGCCGATGAAACCTACGACCAGTCCGAGCAGGACCGGATCGACCGCATTGCCGCGACGCGCTATGGCCTGTCGCCCTTCGAGGCCAGCAAGCTGCGCCGCGAGGCCGAGGCGCTGGAGGCCGAGGCCCCCGATACCGTGCGTTTCACCCGCGCGATCAAGGACGCCGTGGCCTATGAGGATCGCATCGCGGTGATCGAGGCCTTGTGGCAGGTGGCGCTGGCCGACGGCAGCCGCGACGACGAGGAAGACGCGCTGCTGCGGCTGGTGTCGAACCTGCTCGGCATCAACGACAGAGATTCGGCGCTGGCCCGGCAAAGGGTCGAAGCCGCGGGCTGAGCTGCCTCCGAAAGGTCTGATTTCCGGGCAATTGCTCGGTTACGCCGCGCAAACTCGGCCACAGGGGCTGTTTTGCGCATGGACATCGCGGGGGGTTTCCGCTCATTCTCCCCGCCAGTTTCTGCAATAGCCCAAGAAGGTGAGGCTTGACCGATCCCGCTCCTGCAGCCGCCCCGGCCACCGCGACGCCCCTCGATCCGGTTATCGAGATCCGCGATCTGCACAAGGCCTATGGCGAGCTTGAAGTCCTCAAGGGCGTCAGCATCACCGCCAAGCGCGGCGACGTCGTCTCGCTGATCGGTTCTTCGGGCTCGGGCAAATCCACCCTGCTGCGCTGCTGCAACCTGCTTGAAGACAGCCAGCAAGGCGAGATCCTGTTCAAGGGCGAGCCGGTGCGCTGGCACGGCTCCGGGCACAACCGCCGCCCGGCGGATCCCAAGCAGGTGCTGCGCATGCGCACCAATCTTTCCATGGTGTTCCAGCAGTTCAATCTCTGGGCCCATATGACCATCCTGCAAAACGTGATGGAAGCGCCGCTCACCGTGCTCGGCCGTCCGCGCACCGAGGTCGAGGCCGCCGCGCGGCGCTATCTCGACAAGGTCGGCATCGGCGACAAGGCCGACGTTTTCCCGGCGCAGCTTTCCGGCGGCCAGCAGCAGCGCGCGGCGATCGCGCGCGGGCTGTGCATGGAGCCCGAGGCGCTGCTCTTTGACGAGCCGACCTCGGCGCTCGATCCCGAGCTGGAGCAGGAAGTGGTCAAGGTGATCAAGGATCTGGCCGCCGAAGGCCGCACCATGATCATCGTCACCCACGATATGAAGATGGCCCATGACGTGAGCGATCACGTGGTGTTCCTGCACAAGGGGCGCATCGAGGAAGAAGGCGCCCCGGCCGAGCTGTTCGGCGCGCCGAAATCGGAACGACTGCAGGGCTTCCTGCGGTCGACCAGCCATGTCTGACAAGCGGCCAAGAACCGCAATCGGACGCGTAAACCAGGGAGCAAGTTACATGAAATCCATCCTTCTCGGCACCGCCGCGCTGGCGCTGACCGCCAGCGTTGCGCTGGCACAGGACGTGGTGCGCATGGGCACCGAGGGCGCCTACCCTCCGTACAACTTCATCAACGACAGCGGTGAAGTGGACGGTTTCGAGCGCGAGCTGGGCGACGAGCTCTGCACCCGCGCCGAGGTGACCTGCGAGTGGGTGACCAACGATTGGGATTCGATCATCCCCAACCTCGTGTCGGGCAACTACGACACGATCATGGCTGGCATGTCGATCACCCCCGAGCGTGAAGACGTCATCGCCTTCACCCAGAACTACACCCAGCCCGATCCCTCGGCCTACCTCGTGCTTTCGGGCATGGAAGACGTCGATCTGAAGGGCGCGGTGGTCGCTGCGCAGACCGGCACCATTCAGGCCGCCTTCGTTGCTGAAATGGGCGCGACCCTCGTGGAATACGCCACCCCGGACGAGACCGTCGCCGCCGTGCGCAACGGCGAAGCCGACGCGGTTCTGGCCGACAAGAGCTATCTCGCGCCGGTCGCCGACGAGAGCGACGACGTGGTGCTGCTCGAGCAGGAAGAGCTGATCGGTGGCGGCGTCGGCATGGGCCTGCGCCAGAGCGACACCGAGCTGAAAGAGAAGTTCGACGCGGCGATCCAGTCCATGAAGGACGATGGCTCGCTCAACGAGCTGCTCGTGAAATGGGAAATCGGCGCTCCTTTCTGAGCGCCCCAAGACGAGGGGGCCTGTCCGGCCCCCTCGACGGCTGATCCGACATGTTCTCTTGGTGTACCGACCCCGACGCGATCTCTGGCCTGAGCTGGCTGAGCTGCTACCTGACCACGGGCAAGCACATGTCGATCTATGTCTCGGTCGGCACCGTGCTGCTGCTGCTGGCGATCACCGCGCCGGTGGCGCTGGCCTTCGGTTTCGGCGGCGCCATGGCGGCCCGCTCGCCCTTCCCGCCGCTATCGTGGCTGGGCAAGGGCTATATCGCCATCGTGCGCGGCGTGCCGGACATCGCCTTTTTCCTGTTCTTCGTCATCGCCCTCGACCAGTTCTTCGAGTGGATACGCCACGAGGTGAAATGCCCCGACTGGGATCAGCCGATCCGGCAGGGCAATGACTTCGTGGTCTGTCCCGAGGCCAAGCTGCCGCTCTCGACCGCGGCGCAATGGGTGCATGAGACCTATGGCTTCTCGCTGGCGGTGCTGACCTTCGCCATCGTCTTCGGCGCTTTCGCGGGCAATGTGCTCTTTGGCGCCATGCGCGCCGTGCCGCATGCCCAGCTCGAGACCGCCGAGGCCTATGGCATGACCCGGCGCCAGACCTTCTGGCGCATCCTCGTGCCGCAGATGTGGGTCTATGCGCTGCCCGGCCTGTCGAACCTGTGGATGGTGCTGATCAAAGCCACGCCGCTGCTTTTCTTGCTGGGGGTCGAGGACATCGTTTACTGGGCGCGCGAACTCGGCGGCTCGAAGACCGCGCGCTTCACCGACTATCCGCACCCCGACTGGCGGGTGTGGTATTTCGCGGCGCTGCTGGTCTTCTATCTGGTCTTCACCCGCGTGTCGGAGATCGTCCTTGACCGCATCATGAAGCGCCTCACCCACGGTCAGGCGACCATGGGCGGCGAAGCGCAGAGGAAGGCCTCATGAGCTGCTGGGAAACCATCGCGGACTACGGGCTGCGCTCGATCGGCATCGGCGAGCGGCTGCTGCCGCGTGACAATTTCACCCTGTGCCAGCAATTCACGCTGATCGGCTCGGGGATGCTGTGGAACATCTACTTCGGCATCGTCAGCCTGATCACCGGCTTCTGCCTCGCCACGGCGCTGGCCATGGGCAAGGCATCAAAGATCACCCCGCTGCGCAAGCTGGCGGAATGGGTGATCTTCGTGTTCCGCGGCTCGCCGCTCTTCATCCAGTTCTTCTTTGCCTACTTCCTGTTCCTCAGCCTCAAGAGCGTCTCGCCGGTCTTCGATCCGCTGACCTCGGCGTGGCTGGGCGCGGCGATCGTGCTGTTCTTCAACACCGCCGCCTATTCGGGCGAGATCTTCTACGGCGCGCTGCTGTCGGTGCCCAAGGGCGATGTGGAGGCGGCTGACGCCTACGGTTTCTCGGGGCTCCCGCGCTTCCGCCGCATCGTCTGGCCGACCATGCTGCGCCTCGCGTGGCCTGCCTACACCAACGAGGCGATCTTCCTCTTCCACGCCACCACGTTGGTGTTCTTCTCGGGCTTCCCGGCGTGGCAGCAGCGCGGTGACGCGCTCTATTACGCGAATTACTTCGCCGACAAGACCTTCAACCCGTTCATCCCCTACCCGATCCTTGCGGGCTATTTCATCCTGCTGACGCTCTGCGTGGTCGGCGTCTTTGGGCTGATCAACAAGCGGCTGAACCGGCATCTGCCTAAAGAGCGTCGCCAGAAGATCCGGATGCGTCCGCGGCTTTTGCTGCGCTGAACCAATGGCACGTGAGGCGCTCCGTCTGAACGCCTCAGCCCAACGCCCCTACCCTGCCCTGGCATGTCTTGCGCCGCCCCCGGAGCCCGGGCGCCCGGCCATATTTCGCGTGGCACGCCGCCGCTCTGCGCGCCCGCTCTTTCATCTTTCCAAAAATACTCATCTCCTCCCGCCAAGCCCCCGCTTGCCAGCGTGCATCCGAGTCGCTACGCTTAATTTGATCAAATTTCCGGATAGACCATGACAGACCCGAAAACCTGGCTCCGCAAGAACCCCCAGGTCCGCACCATCCGCGTCGCCGCCTGCGATCTCAACGGCCAGCCGCGCGGCAAGCGCGTGCCCTCCCGTTTCGCCCATAAGGTCGTCGAGGATGGCACCCGCTTCCCCTTCTCGGCCCTCAACCTCGACATCTGGGGTGAGGACATCGACGACAGCCCGCTGGTGTTTGAAAGCGGCGACCGCGACGGCGTGCTCAAGCCCACCGAGCGCGGCTTCGTGCCGATGCCGTGGCTCGAGGCGCCCACCGCGCTTCTGCCGATCTGGATGTTCCACGAGGGCGGCAAACCCTATGAGGGCGATCCGCGCCACGCGCTGGCGCAGGTGGTGCGCCGCTACAAGAAGCACGGGCTGACCCCCGTCGTGGCGCTGGAGATGGAGTTCTTTCTGATCGACGACAGCACCCGCAAGCTGCAGGTGCCGGTCTCGCCGCGTTCGGGCAAGCGCCGCAAGGCCGCCGAAGTGCTCTCGATCCGCGCGCTCGACACGTTCGACATCTTCTTCACCGATCTCTACGACGCCTGCGAGGACATGGACATCCCCGCCGACACCGCCATCTCCGAGGCGGGTCTGGGCCAGTTCGAGATCAACATGATGCATCAGGACGACGCGCTGCGCGCCGCCGACGATGCGTGGCTGTTCAAGATGCTGCTGAAGGGGCTGGCGCGCCGCCACGGATTTGCCGCCTCCTTCATGGCCAAACCCTATGAGGATTACGCCGGTTCGGGGATGCATATGCATTTCTCGGTGCTCGACGAGGATGGCAACAACATCTTCGACGACGGCGGGCCCAAGGGCACCGATGTGCTGCGCCATGCCATCGGCGGCTGCGTCGAAGCCATGCACGACAGCACGCTGATCTTCGCGCCGCACCTCAATTCCTACGAGCGGCTGATCCCCGAGAACCACGCGCCCTGCGGCATTTCCTGGGCCTATGAGAACCGCACCGCGGCGATCCGCGTGCCCTCGGGCAGCCCCGCGGCGCGGCGCATCGAACACCGTGTGGCGGGCGGCGACGTGAACCCCTACCTGCTGATCGCCACCATCCTCGGCGCTGCGCTGAACGGCATCGAGGACGAGGTCGAGCCCCCCGCGCCGATCACCGGCAACGCCTACGCGCAGGACCTGCCGCTGATCCCGGCGGATTGGGAATCGGCGATGGACGCCTTCGAGGCGAGCCCGATCATGCCGCGCATCCTGCCGCCCGAACTGATCCGCAACCTGCTGCTGACCAAACGGCAAGAGCAGCTCTACATGGCGGAACTCTCGCCGCAGGAGCAGGTGGAAATCTATCTCGATACGGTCTGAGCACCACCTTGCCGCCCTCGGGCGGCAAGGCTACCTTCGGCGCAGAACGCCCTGGCCTGAAAGACGCGCCAGACAAACCGCGCCACATAAACCGCGCCAGCGAAACCAACGTGTGATCCATGAAAATCGGCATCCTGCAAACCGGCCTCGTCCCCGCGGAACTCGCGGCAGAGACCGGTGAATATCCCGCCTTCTTCGCCCGCCTTCTCGATGGCTACGGCTTCGACTTCGCCAGTTGGTCCGTGGTCGAGGGGCAGTTCCCCGAAGGCCCCGAAGCCGCCGACGGCTGGCTGATCACCGGATCGCGCCACGGCGCCTATGAAGAGCACGACTGGATCCCGCCGCTCGAACAGCTGATCCGCGACATCTACGCCGCTGGCAAACCGCTGATCGGCGTCTGCTTCGGCCATCAGATCATCGCGCAGGCGCTTGGTGGCAAGGTCGAGAAGCACCCCGGCGGCTGGATCATCGGCCCCACCGCCTATCACTTCGAGGGTGGCGACAAGATCATCAACGCATGGCATCAGGATCAGGTGACCGAGCTGCCGCCCGGCGCCGAGGTGATCGCCAGTTCGGACTATTGCGATTATGCCGCGCTGCTCTATCCCGGCCATGCCTACACGGTGCAGCCGCACCCCGAGTTCGACGACAGTTTCACCCGCGCGCTGATCGACACCCGCGGCCCCGGCGTGGTGCCGCAGGACAAGCTCGACGCCGCCGACAAGGCGCTTGGCACGCCGCTCGACCAGCGCGCGCTCGCCGATCAATTCGCGCATTTCTTCAAACAAAAGGCTCTCGCATGACCGAAGACTGGACCGGCCAGCTTCCGCAACCCGCCACCGCCTATCTCGAAGGGCGGCGGCTCGACGAGGTCGAATGCGTGATCGCCGACCTGCCCGGCATTGCCCGCGGCAAGGCGGTGCCTGCGTCGAAATTTGCCCGGCAGGACTATTTCCACCTGCCGGAGTCGATCTTCTACCAGACGATCACCGGCGACTGGGGCGAGGCGGCGGATGAAAACGAGGGTTTCATCGAGCGCGACATGATCCTGCGCCCGGACATGACCACTGCCACCGCCGCACCGTGGACGGCCGACTGGACACTGCAGGTGATCCACGACGCCTTTGACCGCAAGGGCGAGCCGATCCCCTACGCCCCGCGCAACGTGCTGAAGCGGGTGGTGGAGCTGTACCGCAAGCAGGGCTGGGAGCCGGTGGTGGCACCGGAGATGGAGTTCTTCCTCGTGGCGCGCAACGTCGATCCGGCGATCGACATCAAGCCGATGATGGGCCGTTCGGGCCGCCCCGCCGCCGCCCGTCAGGCCTATTCGATGACCGCCGTGGACGAGTTCGGCCCGGTGATCGACGACATTTACGACTTCGCCGAAGCGCAGGGCTTCGAGATCGACGGCATCACGCAGGAAGGCGGCGCCGGTCAGCTCGAGATCAACCTCCAGCACGGCGATCCGGTGAAGCTGGCGGACGAGATCTTCTACTTCAAGCGGCTGATCCGCGAGGCGGCGCTGCGCCACGACTGCTTTGCCACCTTCATGGCCAAGCCGATCGCCGATGAGCCGGGCTCGGCCATGCACATCCACCATTCGGTGATGGAGATCGAGACCGGGCGCAACATCTTCTCCGGCCCCGCCGGCGGCGAGACCGACGCCTTCTATCACTTCATCGGCGGGCTGCAGGCGCATCTTCCGGCGGCGATCGCCGTGCTGGCGCCCTATGTGAACAGCTACCGCCGCTACGTGCGCGACAGCGCCGCGCCGATCAACCTCGAATGGGGCCGCGACAACCGCACCACCGGCATCCGCATCCCGATCTCGGGTCCGTCGTCGCGGCGCGTCGAGAACCGTCTCGCGGGGATGGACTGCAACCCCTACCTCGGCATCGCCGCCTCGCTGGCCTGCGGCTACCTCGGCCTGATGGAAGAGCGGCGCCCGTCGAAGCAGTTCCGCGGCGACGCCTATGAGGGTGAGGGCGACATCCCGCGCGTGCTGGGACAGGCGCTGGATATCTTCGACGAGGCGACCAAGCTGCACGAGGTGCTGGGGCCGGACTTTGCCCGCGTCTACTCGATCGTGAAACGTACCGAGTACGAAGAATTCCTCGCGGTGATCTCGCCGTGGGAACGCGAGCACCTGCTGCTCAACGTCTGAGCCGGGGACGGGCGCGAACAGGCCGGGGGCGCTGCCCCCGGACCCCCGGGATATTTGCATCTAGACGAAGCGGAGGCGGTGTTTCATGGACCTGCTGTTTTCCAACGACCGGCGCGGGGAATACCCGCAAAGCTGGTACGCGGCCACGGCGGATGCGCTGCCCCCCTTCCCCGCCCTCGAAGGCGAGGCGCGGGCGGATGTCTGCATCATCGGCGGCGGCTATACCGGGCTGTCGGCGGCGCTGCATCTGGCCGAAGCCGGGCTCGACGTGGCGCTGCTGGAGGCGCATCGGGTCGGCTTTGGCGCTTCGGGGCGCAATGGCGGGCAGCTTGGATCGGGGCAGCGGCAGGATCAGCTGAGCCTCGAGAAGATGGTCGGTGAGGCCGACGCTCGGGTGCTTTGGGATCTTGGCGAGGAAGCCAAGGACCTCTGCCGCGACCTTATCGCGAAGCACGGTATCGACTGTTATCTGCGCGACGGCGTGGCATGGTGCGGCTCCAGCAAGGGCGACGTGCAGCACCTGCATGAGTATGCCGAGCATATGGGCACGCGCTATGGCTACGAGATCGAGCGGCTCGACGCCAGGGCCTTCCATGAGCTCTGCCCCTCGCCCGACTATTGCGGCGGCGTGCTCGACATGGGCGCCGCGCATCTGCACCCACTGCGCTTTGCCCAAGGACTGGCGAAAGCGGCGGCAGGCGCCGGGGCACGCATCTATGAGACCAGCCATGTCACCAAGGTCGATCAGGGCCCGGAGGCGGTCATCCACACGGACAAGGGACGTCTGCGCGCGGGCCATGTGATCTATGCCTGCAACGGCTATCTTGGGGATCTGCAGCCCAAGGTCGCGGCGCGCGTCATGCCGATCAACAATTTCGTCGTCGCCACCGAGCCGCTCGGGGAGCGCACCCGTGAAGTGCTGACCCGCGACGTGGCCGTGGCCGACAGCAAATTCGTGGTGAACTACTTCCGTCTCAGCCACGACGGGCGGCTGCTGTTCGGCGGCGGTGAGAGCTACGGCTACCGCTTCCCCTCGGACATCCGCGCGCTGGTGCGCAAGCCGATGCTGGAGATTTTCCCTCAGCTTGAGGATGTGAAGATCGACTACGCTTGGGGCGGCACGCTGGCGATCACCATGAAGCGCCTGCCGCTGCTGGCGCGGCTGGGGCCCAACGTGCTGTCGGCCTCGGGCTATTCCGGCCACGGCGTCGGCACGGCGGTTCATGCCGGGCGGCTGCTCGCCGAGGCGGTGCGCGGCCAGTCGGCGGGCTTCGACGCCATGGCGGCGCTGCCGGTGCCGAGCTTCCCCGGCGGCGCGGCGCTGCGCTCGCCGCTGCTGGTGCTTGCGATGAGTTGGTACGCGCTGCGCGACCGCCTCGGAATCTAAGAAAAAATCCGCCGACCCCCGCAAGGCCCCCGTTTTTTGCGGGGGCTTTATACTTGGCTGTCACAAACACGGTGTTTAAGGTTTTCGAAAGAGACAATTCGGGATTTGTGAAATGAGCAGCCTTCCCAACATGCATGACGCCGAGCCGATCCCCGAAGAAGCGCGGGCCGAGATCGAGCGTCTGCTGCAATCGGGCGACCTTTTCCGCTACACCGCCCCCGAGGATGCGCCGGTCGCGCTGCTGGAACGCGAGTTCGCGGCGATGATGGGCAGCAAATACGCGCTGGCGGTGTCGAGCTGCTCGGCGGCGCTGTTTCTGTCGCTGAAGGCGCTCGGCCTGCCGCGCGGCGCAAAGGTGATGATCCCCGGCTTCACCTTCGCGGCCGTGCCTTCGTCGATCGTCCATGCCGACTGCGTGCCGGTGCTTTGCGAGGTGGGCGAGAACTACCGCATCGACCTGAGCGACTTCGAGGCCAAGCTCGGCGACGTGCAGGCGGTGATCATCAGCCATATGCGCGGCCACACCTCGGACATGGACGCGATCCTGTCGCTCTGCGACGCGCGCGGCGTGCCGGTGATCGAAGACGCGGCGCATTCGCTGGGCACCACTTGGGCGGGCCGCAACATCGGCACGCTGGGCAAGGTCGGCTGCTTCAGCTTTCAGAGCTACAAGCTGGTCAACGCTGGCGAGGGCGGCATCCTGATCACCGATGATGCCGATCTGGTGGCGCGGGCGGTGATCCTTTCGGGCGCCTACGAGCACAATTGGAAAAAGCACATGACGCCGGGCGACAATTCGGCTGAGCTGGAAGAGGCTTTTGCCCGCTGGCAGAACCGGCTGCCGCTTTATAACCTGCGCCTGTCGAACCTTGCCGCCGCAGTCATCCGCCCGCAATTGCCGCAGGTCGCGCGCCGGGTGCGCGACGGGCGCCGCAACCACGATCACGTGGC
This sequence comes from Salipiger sp. PrR002, assembly GCF_010500775.1. Classification (NCBI taxonomy): domain Bacteria; kingdom Pseudomonadati; phylum Pseudomonadota; class Alphaproteobacteria; order Rhodobacterales; family Roseobacteraceae; genus Salipiger; species Salipiger sp. PrR002. The sequence goes on along the minus strand of NZ_JAAGOU010000003.1, from coordinate 236,514 downwards.
CGCCATCCTGAACCGCTCGCCGTGGATCGAGGTGCCGGAAAAGCTTGGCCCCGAAGAGCGCGCGCCGGACTCGCTGCAGTTCAACCTCGTGGGTATGGATGCCGCCGAGATGCGCGGCTTCATCGAGGCCGCGGCGGAGGCGGGCGTGAAGGTGCAGCTCTTTGGCCTGTCGACCGACAACGCCCGCGCCTTCTGGAACTGGCAGTTCCTCACCGAGATCCCCGAGCTGCCGCGCACCCGCGCCATGCTCGAGCGCGCCTGCGACACGCGGCTGCCCGCGCGGCTGACGCTGGAGGAATGCTCTGCGGTGGCCGAGGTTCTGGTCAGCGCGGCGGAAAGCGTGATGGGGCCGCTGCGCGCCTACGGCACCTGAGTGCTGCCCTTTGACCGGCGCTTGGGCTGGCGGCGCAGCCGCGCCGTCAGCCGCCCGTCGGTCACCAAGAGCCCCAGCGCGATCACCGCAAGCCCGAGGTAGACCCCCGGGGACAGACGCTCGCCAAGGAAGAGCGCGCCCAGAAGGATCGCGAAGGGCGGGATCAGCAGCGTCACCAGCATCAGGTTCGCCGCGCCAGCCCGTGCGAGAATGGCGAAATAGAGGATGAAGGCCAGCGCCGTGGCCAGCAGCGACAGCGCCAGCAGCGCGCCCCAGACCTCGGCCGGATAGTCGAGGCTCGGCAGCCCCTCGCGCCAGATCACCAGCGGCAGCAGCAACGCCGTGCTTCCGGCCAGCATCCCAAAGGCGTTGACCAGCGGCGGCTGCCCCGCAAGGCGCAGCTTGGCCCAGACGCTGGCGAGCGAATAGCTCAGCGCCGCCAGCAGCACTGCCCCCTGCCCGAGGTTGCGCGGGTCGAGCGTCGTCAGCCGCTCGGGGCCGATCACCACCGCCACCCCGCAAAGCCCCAAAGCTGCGCCCGCCAGCTTGTGCCAGCTCAGCCGCTCGTCGCGCAGCAGCAGCCCGGCGACCACCGCGCCCAGCACCCCAGTCGAGGCATTGAGGATGGCGGCCAGCCCGCTTTCGATATGGGTCTGCCCCCAGAAGATCAGCGTGAAGGGGATGGCGTTGTTGAGCCCGCCCATCACCAGATAGGCACCCCAGACACGCGCGCTGCGCGGCAGGGCAAGCCCGCGCCAGCGCAACACCAGCCAGAGTGCCGGCAGCGCCAGCGCCACGCGGTGCAGCGTCACCTGCATCGGGCTGAGCGCGCGCAGGGCAATCTCGGCAAAGAGGAACGTGCTGCCCCAGAGCGCCGCGAGGGCGAGCAGCAGCAGGGCGGCGGTGCGGTCGATACGGGGGGAAGCTGCATGATCCATGCCCCCGCTTTGCCCGATCCGGGGCGGCGGGGAAATCCGGATCCTGCGCAAAGCGGCCGAGAACGCGGCGCCAAAAAGCAGATCGGGCCCCGAAGGGCCCTGGATCATTTGGGTATCTTGATCACTTGTCCATCTTGGAGAGCTTCTGCTGCAGCTCGGCGAGTTGTTTCTTGATCGCCGCGAGGTCTTCCTCGCTCTCGCCGCCGCTCTCGTCTTCCTTCGAGGGGCCGGACCAATTGCCGCCCATCTGGCCAGACATGGCTTTCAGGAAAGCTTCTTGCTGCGCCTGCATCGCCTCGAGGCCGGGGATCTTCGGCATCATCGGATTGACCTGCGCCATGCCCTCGGCCCATTTGCTCTGGCTGTCGCGGAACATCTCGAAGCTGGCCGCAAGGAACTGCGGCACCGCCGAGGTGGCCTGCGTCGTATAGCTGCGCACGAGGTCGGTCAGAACGTTGATCGGCAGCACGCTCTCGCCGCGGCTTTCATGCTCGGCGACGATCTGCAGCAGATATTGACGCGTCAGGTCATCGCCCGATTTCAGATCGACGATCTGCACGTCGCGACCGTCGCGGATGAAACCCGAGATGTCCTCGAGCGTCACATAATCGCTGGTCTCGGTATTGTAGAGCCGCCGGCTCGCATAGCGCTTGATGAGCAGCGGTTTTTCGGTGTCAGCCACGTTGGACCCTCCCTCCACGCAGAGTTGAGGAAAAGCCTATGCGAGCGCAGAAAAAAAGAAAAGCACCAGTTTCACCGACACTTGCCGGACGGCTCACCGCCGCGATGCTGCAACATGCTGCATCGCGGCCTGAAAAATGCTGCGCAGCATTAGCCCTGCGGCGCCGCGGCGAAGATACGGTCGACGAATTCCTGCGTGCCACGGCAGAACTCCAGCGGCAGCGGATAGTCGGCCTCGCCCTTCACCGCCCTGTTGAACGCCTCCACCTGCAGCACGTAATGATTCTCGGCGGGCCAGCGCCACGTGCGCGTCTCCGTTCCCGGCCCGTACAGTTCGATGCGCGCTTCGCCAAAGACCTGCGCGTTGTACGGCACCGGCAGGCGCATCACCGCCTTGGTGCCATGCAGCACGATCTCTTGCCAAGGCGCCGCCCGTGTCGAGACCCGCCCGGTGTAGAGAAACCCCGGAAACTGCGCCATCACATGCGCCGAGGCATCCACACCGTTCTGCCAGTCGATCTGGGCCGCGAGGATCTCGCCGGGCTCCTGCCCGGTGATCAGCCGGATCGAGCCAAAGGCATAGACCCCGACGTCGCGCATCGCGCCGCCGCCGACATCGGCCTGATTGCGGATGTTCTGCAGGTCGTCGTTGTAGAAGCTGTGGGTCGAGTCGACGCGCACGAGATCCCCAATTTCACCTGCCTGCAGCAACTCGCGCGCCTTGGCATATTGCGGGTGATGGGCAACCATCCACGCCTCGGCGATCAGCTTGCCGGTCTTCTGCCGCACCGCCACCAGATCGTCGATCTCTTCGGCCTGCATGGCGATGGGCTTTTCGCAAAGCACATGTTTGCCCGCCTCCGCAGACTTGCGGCTCCATTCTACGTGCAACGCGTTGGGCAGCGGGATGTAGACCGCGTCGATCTCGGGGTCGGCCAAAAGCGCGTCGTAGCTGTCATGCACCCGCAGGCCGGGCGCAAAGGCGGCGAAGGGCTCGGCCTTTTCGGGCTTGGAGGTCGCAAGCGCGGTCAGCGCCCCGCCCCGCCCCGCATGGATCGCTGGCCCCATGTGGTTCTTTGCGAAATTCGCAGCGCCAAGAATGCCCCATCTGACGTAATCACCCATGCTCAAATCCTTTCAGCCTTTGCGCAGATGGTAGCGTTGCCGCGGGGGGCTGCAAGCAGAACGCCCGCCGCGGGTGCGACGGGCGTTCGGGGACACGTTCGGGAGGCGCGGCGTCAGGCGTCGCTCAGCATTCCCTGTTCCTGCGCAAGCTCTCGCATGCGCTTCTGCAGCTTCTCGAAGGCGCGCACCTCAATCTGGCGGATACGCTCGCGGCTGACGTCATAGACGCTCGACAGCTCCTCCAGCGTCACCGCCTGTTCGGCAAGACGGCGCTGGGTGAGAATGTCCTTCTCACGGTCATTCAGCACATCCATGGCCTGCGCCAGCATCGCACGGCGCGCATCCATCTCGTCACGCTCGGCATAGTCGGCAGCCTGATCAGCGTCCTCGTCTTCAAGCCAGTCCTGCCACTGCATCGAGCCTTCGCCCTCAGCGCCGACGGTGGCGTTGAGCGAGGCGTCGCTGCCCGACATGCGCCGGTTCATCGAGATCACCTCATCCTCGGACACACCGAGATCGGTGGCGATACGCTCGACGTGCTCGGGACGCAGATCGCCGTCCTCCAGCGCGCCAATGCGGTTCTTGGCCTTGCGCAGGTTGAAGAACAGCTTCTTCTGCGCCGAGGTGGTGCCCAGCTTCACAAGGCTCCACGACCGCAGGATGTATTCCTGGATCGAGGCGCGGATCCACCACATGGCGTAGGTCGCAAGGCGGAAGCCTTTCTCGGGGTCGAAGCGCTTCACCGCCTGCATCAGGCCGACGTTGGCCTCCGAGATGACCTCGGCCTGTGGCAGACCGTAGCCGCGATAGCCCATGGCGATCTTGGCCGCGAGACGCAGGTGGCTGGTGACCATCTTATGGGCCGACTCGGCGTCCTGCTCTTCGACCCAGCGCTTGGCCAGCATGTATTCTTCTTCCGGCTCCAGAAGCGGGAACTTCCGGATTTCTTGCAAGTACCGGCTGAGGCCGGCTTCCGGCGACGGCGCCGGCAGATTGGCGTAGTTGCTCACGTGTCCGTTCCTCCAATGTTATGGGGGTTAACATGCCATATGGGCAGGCCCCCGGATCATTTCAAGGCCGCGATGTTAGCGGTCTTACGAAGGTTTCACGTTTCTAACGCATGGATCCGTCGCGCGGATCCGTATTTCGCCGCTTTCACGCAGATGGGAAGCTTATGTCATTCCCCGCGCAGCACCTGCAAAAGATCGGCCATGTCTGCGGGAAGCTCTGCCTCGAAGCGCAGATGCTCGCCGGTGACCGGATGCTCAAAGCCCAGCAGAGCCGCGTGCAGCGCCTGCCGGTCAAAGCTGGTCGCCGCCGCCAATGCCTCGGGCGACAGCGCCTTTGGCGAGAGCTTGCGCTTGCCGCCATACACCGGATCGCCGATCAGCCCGTGACCGGCATGGGCCATATGCACACGGATCTGATGGGTGCGCCCGGTCTCCAGCCGGCATTCGACCAGCGCCAGCGACGGCGGCGTGCCAAAGCTTTCCAGCACCCGCGCGCGGGTGGTGGCGTGGCGCCCCTGCCCGTCGAAATAGACCGCCTGCCGCTGCCGGTCGGTCTTGTGCCGCGCCAGCCCCGACTGAATGCAGATCACCTCGCCCGGCTCGACCGACACGCCGCGCACCCCGCGCAGCCGCGGATCGGCGGTCGAGGGCACACCGTGCACCACCGCCAGATAGGCGCGCTCGGCGCTGTGCTTCTCGAACTGCGCAGCCAGCCCGTGATGCGCGCGGTCGGATTTGGCCACGACCAGCAGGCCGGAGGTGTCCTTGTCGATCCGGTGCACGATGCCCGGTCGCTTCATGCCGCCGACCCCAGACAGATCGTCGCCGAAATGGAACAGCAGCGCGTTGACCAGCGTGCCCGAGGGCGTGCCCGGCGCGGGATGCACCACCATGCCCGCGGGCTTGTTCACCACCACGAGGTCGGCATCCTCCCAGATGATGTCGAGCGGGATGTCCTCGGGTCCGATGTGGCTCTCTTCGGCCCGCGGCACAGAGATCTCCAGCACATCGCCCTCGGCCACTTTGGCCTTGGGGTCCGACAGCACCTCGCCGCCACGGGTCACCGCGCCCTCGGCGATGAGCCGGGCCAGCCGGGTGCGCGAGAGGGCCGCTTCCTCTGGCACATCGCGCGCCAGCGCCTTATCAAGGCGCGGCGGCGGGGCTTCCCCGATGACGATGCGCAGAGGCTGCTCCATGTCCAATACTCCCGAAAATCCTGAGGATTTGCCCGAACCCGCCAACCTGCGCTTCCTGCGCCGGCTGGTGACGTTGCTGACGGCGGTGATGATCGCAGGGCTTGTAGCGATCCTGTCGCTGATTGTCATCCGCTTCACGAACGCCCGCGCGCCGCTTCCCGACGAGATCACCCTGCCCTCCGGCGCCAAGGCAACAGCCTTCACCCAAGGCTCGGATTGGTATGCGGTGGTGACGGCGGACGATGAGATCCTGATCTTCAACCGCGAAAACCACAAACTGCGCCAGACCATCGCGGTCAAGACCAACGAATAGACCTTCGTCTAGACGAAAATATCCCGGGGAGTCCGCGCGCCCGCGCGGACGGGGCAGCGCCCCGAAACACCCGCATCCACCCACCAGGCGAGCGGCCATACGAGCGACATCTGTCCTGCAGCGCAACATGCAATTTTCCGAAGGGGGGAGATGGTACCGCCTTCCCGGTTCGAACGGGAGACCTCTTGATCCACAATCAAGCGCTCTAACCTACTGAGCTAAGGCGGCACGCTCGGGGGGAATAACGCCCTCCATTTTCGAATGCAAGCAGAAATCCGGCACTAAATTTGCCGCTCCCAATGCTGTTCGACCAGCGCCTGCCCGAAGCTGGTCACAGGTGTCGACGAGACAAGGGAAAACCCGTTCTTGGCGTAGAGCGCGCAGGCGGCCTTGTGGCTTTCATGAGTCCAGAGCGTCATGCGCCCGTAGCCCGCCTCGCGCGCGAATCCCATGCAGGCGTCGAGCAAGCGCTGCCCCAGACCCAGCCCGCGCGCCTCGGGCACCAGCAGAAAGAGCCGCAGCTTCGCCAGCCCTTCGCCCGCGCGCACGCAAAAGATGCTGCCGAGCCGCTGCTCGCCCGCCCATGCAATCCAGCCGCGCTCGCAGGTAGGATCATGCGCGGCCTCGAACTCCTTCAGGATGCTCTCCACCAGCACGCCGAAGCTTTCGTCGAACCCTTCGGCCTTTGCGTAAAGCTGGGCGTGCTGCGCCACCAGCCAGCCGCGATCGGCGGGCTTATAGGGTTTCAACGTGACCTGATCGCTTACCTGATCCATGGACTTCCGCCCCCGCGCTTGCATTATGATCGGTGCGGGACTAAGTCCGCGCAATTCCATTCTGATGAGGGTGATCATGGGGATCAACAGCGAACGCGACATCGAGGCCAACCTGCAGATCGGCCCGACCGACCAAGGTATGGTGCGCCTTTACGTCTTTGCCGGCGACCTCGAGATCCCGATGGATTTCGATCCCGAAGAGGCCGAGGAAATCGCCGAAGAACTGCGCGCCGCAGCCGCCACCGCGCGCAAGGTCAAGCGCTGAGCCAGCGCCGCAGCTAACTCACCCCCAGGCGTCGAGGCGCGCCTCGGGGTCGCGCAGCGCCTGCAGGCGCCGCGCCGCATGGATGGCGAAGCGCCGGATCAGCGCGTTGCGCCGCGCGCCGCTGAGCTTCACCTCTGGCGCCATCCGCAGCACCTCCGCATCGTAGGCATCGGCGATGATCAGCCCCGTCCCTTCCGGCAGCAGATCGGTCGGGAAGGCCTCATCCACCGCCCAGAAATAGCGGTCGCACCAGTCCAGATAGCCCTCCCATTTGCCGTCCGACATGAAATCGGCGCGGCTGCTCTTGCATTCGACCACCCAGATCTCGCCCTTCGGCCCCAGCGCCATGACGTCGACGCGCTTGCCACGCTCGGGGGTGAACTCCTCGACCACGGCAAAGCCGAGGCTGGCAAGATGACGGCACACGCCCCGCGCCAGAAGCTGGCCGGGCATCAGCGGGATATCACTCTGCGGGATCATGGCCCCAATATGAACAATACGTGAACAAAAGCAAGCGCAGAGCCGCTCACTCTTTTTTGCGCCGCCTGCGCGCCTATTTCTTGTCAAATGGTTGCAGGAGGCCAGACGCATGACCGCCACGACTGACGACGCCGACAGGACCGGCGATATCCGCTCCGGCCAGTCCAAGACACGCGGGCTGCGGCACGCGCGCGAGCTGGAATCGCACCTCGGCTGGCTCGACACGTTTTCCGGCACCGCGCTCGGGGTTCTGTCGGTCGCTTCGGGCATTTACACCTATCTCGGTGTGTCGTCGCTGCTCGAAGAAGGCGGCGCTTTCACCGTCTTCGCCGCCGTCGCCTATTCGGTCGCGGTCTCGGTCGGGATCTTCGTCTTCTGGTCCTACCTGATGCGGCTTTTCCCGGCGATGCGCTCGACCCGGGCGCGCATGGGGCTGCTGGGGGCCATGGGGCTCGGCTCGCTGGCGATCATCGCCATGTCGTCCTGGCTCAACGCCGCGGCGCTGGCGGGCTCCGCGGCGGTCGAACAGCATCTCGCCACAACCGTGCAGCAGTATCAGGGCGCGCTGGAGCGCACCCATGAGATCGCCCTCACCGGACAATCCCTCGAACGCGACGTGGCGCGCGTCCGGCAGAGCTTTGAGGATCTGTCGGAACAGGAGGCGCAGGGCTCGCTGTCCGGCCTCGCCGGGCGCGGCGCGGTGTTCCGGGTGCTGCGCCAGAAGGCCGCCGAACTGTCGGCGCTCGAGGCGCAGATCGCCGAGCAGACACCGCTGGTCGACAGCGCCTTCGCGCAGGGCAACGCCATCCTGTCGCGGATGCGCGCGCTGACCGTCGAGCCCGGCCCGGTGGAGCCGCGCTCGGTGGAGTTTTCCGAGGCCGCGGTGGAACTGCAGGGGCTGATCGCGCAGCTGCGCCAGCTCTCGGTCGCGCCGCTGGTGGAACGCGCGGCGCAGGATCTCGCCGCCTCGGTGGTGCTGCCCGAGCTTGACGGCCAGAGCGACGCCGACCGCGGCAATCAGGCCGCCACCATCACCTCGGTGCTGGATGTGCTGGCGCAGCGCGCCACCACGCTGGAACGCGCCGCGCAAAACGTGCTGGCGCTGCAGCCCGCCGCCGAGGTCACCTATACGCCGGTCTCTGCCGCCGACGCGGTGATCATGTACGCCCGCAACTTCGTGCCGTCCTGGGCCGGGGCGATCGCCATCGACCTGCTGCCCGCGGTGCTGGTGCTGATCCTCGCGGTCACCCATGGCGCCATCCGCCATGGCCGCGAAGGTGCCGAGATCGAGGACACGCTGACCCTCGCCGAGCTGCGCGCCGCGCTGCACGCCATGCGCGACGTCGAGGCCACCATGGCCCGCACGCCCGCTGCCGCCGAAGCCGCGCCGGTCGCGCCCGAAGACACCCCAGAGCGCGACTCTGCAGTTCCCCCCGCAGATCACCCTGAGGTCTCGCGCTTGCCGGGACGCGGCACATGAAACTCAGCGTCTCGCGCGCGCTGACCGGTGCGCTGGTGCTGCAGATCGCACTGGGGGCCTTTCTGGTCGTTGGCGATCTCGGAACCTCCGATTTCTCCCTGCCCCGCTTCGGCCCCTCCGCCCCGCGGCTGTCGCAGCCGGTGCAGCCCGGCGACCAGCGCCGCACCTTCGCGCCGAACCGCGATCTGCCGCCGCTCTCGCCGCTGCGCGATCCCGGCGATCTGCCGGATCGGCTGACGCTGACCCAGACCGAGGGCGCCACGTGGCGGCTGGAAGGTACAATTGCCGAAGGGGACGCCGAGCGCGTCATCAAAGCCCTCGACGAGTCGCAGCCAGAGACGGTGATCCTGCAAAGCCCCGGCGGCTCGGTCCCGGACGCGCTGGCCATCGGGCGCCACATCCGCGAGATGGGCCTCGGCACGCGCATGCTGAAGGGTGAGTTCTGCTATTCCGCCTGCCCCTATCTGCTCGCCTCCGGCGTCACCCGCGACATCCCCGAGGGCGCCTCGGTCGGCGTGCACCAGCATTACTTCGGCGAAAGCACGATCCTGCCCGCCTTTGTCGCGGTCGAGCAGATCCAGCGCGGTCAGGGCGAGGTGATGGAATATCTCGACGAGATGGGCATCGACCCGATGCTGCTGCGCCCGGCGCTCGCCACGCCCTCCGATCAGATCTACGTGCTGCTGCCCGAGGAGCTGACCCGTTACAACTTCGTGACCGGATCATGACGGTGCCGCGCCGAGGATTTGCACCCTGCCCCTTGCCGCGAGGCCGCGCAGAGACTATCTGCGGCTCAGGCGGGTTCTGACCTTTGCGTGCATGGTTGCATTCCGGTGGCCTTAAGCAATTCCGAGGGAGTTGGCTCTGTCCGGGCCCTGGTCCGGTTACCTGACGCCCACCTGTATATACAGGTCCTCGGGAATGAGATAACCCCACGGAAGGACCGGTTCCCGCCACTTCTCCCCCCTTCAAGATTTCCGGTCGCGACGCAGGTTAGGGCGCGGAAATCTGCCGTTCCTCCCCGAGCGGCCCCGCTCCCGCCCCCCCCCGGAAACGAAAAAAGCGCCCCGCAAGGAGGCGCTTCGATTCGGCAAACAGACCTGAGGCGATCAGAGATGGCGGCGCTTGCGCGGCGCGTCCACCGGCACGCGGATCGGCATCGGCTCAAGCGCCATGCGCTTGCCACCAGCCGGCGGAAGCGCGTCGTCGCCCATGCGCATCACGGTCATCGCGAATTGCACGCTGGCAAAGACCAGACCGTTGAAAAGCCACAGAAGAAACACCGCCAGACCACCCATGTCGGAATGCGTTACCAGATGCTGCAGGTTGGCGACGTTCTGCCACAGCAGCAGAGCCACAAAACCCGCCGACAGGCCAAAGCCAATCGCGCATTGGGTGATGTAGAGGCGGACGAGTTTCGGCATATGACTCTCTCCTTCATCAGGTCGACAGAGCGTAACGTAACCTCTGCAAAGCTCAAGTCTCTTGCAAGATTCCGCTCCGTCACATTCAAATGTAGGGATACTTTTACGAAACGCAAGCAATCCTGCCGCGACGAAAGCGCTGCCGGGCCAAGTCCCGCCCAGCCACGCCCGCTAGATCACACGCAAGTAGCTCTCATGCAAAAAGGCCGGCGTCCCCCGACCCTGGCCCCTTCTTCTCTTTAAAAATACGCCGGGGGAGTCGCGGCGCAGCCGCGGCGGGGGCAGCGCCACCCCTCTCTCCCCAGAACGCCTCAGAACGCCTCGGGCTTGGCCTCGCGCGCCATGTGGTCGAGGATCGCGTTGACGAATTGCACTTCGCGGCCCTCGGGGAAAAACGCCCGCGCCACGTCGAGGAACTCGGTGATCACCACTTTCGGCGGCGTGTCGAGCGCCACCATCTCGGCCCCGGCGGCACGAAACAGCGCGCGCAGGATCGGATCAATGCGGTCGATCGGCCATTTCGCCACCAGCGCGCGGTCGGTCATCTGGTCGATCTTCGCCTGCCAGTTCACCGCCTCGCCGACCAGCTTGCCGAAAAGATCAATGTCACCCTCGACCAGCTCCACGCCCTCTTCGACCTCCGCGCCGAAGCGGTAGTCGTAGAATTCCTGCATGGTCTTCTCGGCCGTCGTGCCCGAGAGCTCCATCTGATAGAGCGCCTGCACGGCATAGAGCCGAGATGCGGATTTCATACGGCGTTTCTGATTGCCGGAGGGGGGGACCGGGGTCGTCATGCGCTATGCTTTCCTTTGGAAGCGCCCGCGATCTGGTACTCGTCCTGGGCAGGAACGAATCCCACCCCCTTGCGGGCGCCGCCCCACCTACGTTCGAGCGCGATAAGATGCAAGGCCGCAGCAGCCGCGCCGCCGCCCTTGTTCTGGCCTTTCGCCTCGGCGCGCACCCGCGCCTGCTCGTAGTTCTCAACCGTGAGGATGCCGTTGCCAATGCACAGGCCCTGCAGGCCCAGCAGCGTCAGCCCGCGCGAGCTGTCGTTGCAGACGGTGTCGTAATGGGTGGTCTCGCCGCGGATCACGCAGCCAAGCGCCACATAGCCGTCGAAGTTCGACATGCGCTCGGCGATGCCGATGGCGGTGGGCACTTCCAGCGCGCCGGGCACTTCGACGATCTCGTGGAAGCCGCCCACGGCCTCGATTTCGGCGATGGCACCGGCGATCTGCTCGTCGGCGATTTCCTTGTAGTAAGGCGCGACGACGATGAGGATTTTCACCGGCTTGTCGAACTCGGCGCGCGGCAGGGTGTAATGGGTTTCGTTCGAGGCCATCACTTCTCTCCGATCTTGCGGGTGCCGACGATCTCGAGCCCGTAGGCCTCGAGCCCGACGACGCGCGGGGTGGGCGAGTTGGTCAGCAGCACCATCTTCGACAGGCCGAGCGACGACAGGATCTGCGCGCCCAGACCGTACTGCCGCAGGGTGCGCGGGGAAACGTCGTCATGCAACTCCAGTTTCATCGAGGTGTCGCGCAGCAACACGACCACGCCGCGGCCCTCTTCGGCGACTTCTTTCATCGAATCGCGGAACTCGTCCGAGCGGCCGCCGTGGCCAGTGCCGATGATGTCGAGCATAGGGTCGAGCGCATGCATCCGCACCAGCACCGGCTCTTCGCCGGAGATGTCGCCCTTGGTCAGCACGATATGCTCGTCGCCATGGGACTGGTCGGTGTAGATGCGCATGTTCCAGTCGCCGCCGAACTCCGAGTGGATCACCTCTTCGGAGCGCACGCGCACGAGGTTGTCGTGGCGGCGGCGGTAAGCGATGAGATCAGAGATCGTGCCGATCTTCAGGCCGTGGCGCTGTGCGAAGGCGACCAGTTCAGGCAGGCGCGACATGGTGCCGTCTTCGTTCATGATCTCGCAGATCACGCCCGCGGGGTTGAGCCCGGCAAGGCGCGAGACGTCGACGGCGGCCTCGGTATGACCGGCCCGCACCAGAACGCCGCCATCCTTGGCGCGCAGCGGGAAGACGTGGCCCGGCGTGGCGATATCGGCGGCCCCCTTCGACGCGTCGATGGCAACGGCAACGGTCTTGGCACGGTCGGCAGCAGAGATGCCCGTGGTCACCCCTTCGCGCGCTTCGATCGAGATGGTGAAGGCCGTCTCGTGGCGCGAGGAATTGTTGACCGACATCAGATGCAGGCCCAGCTCGTCGATCCGCTTGGAAGTCATCGACAGGCAGATCAGACCGCGGCCGTGGGTGGCCATGAAGTTGATCGCGTCGGGGGTCGCCCATTGCGCGGGGATCACCAGATCACCCTCGTTCTCGCGGTCCTCGTGGTCGACGAGAATGAACATCCGCCCGTTGCGGGCATCCTCGATAATCTCCTCGACCGAGGAAATCGCGTCTTTCCAGTTCTCTTCAACCGGACCCGGGTTTTCGTAATCCGCCATGTCGCCTCTCAATTCTGCACCCGCCAAATAAGACAGGCGGGCGCGAAAGACTAGGCCGGTTTTTGTGCGTGGCTGTATTGCACCCTGTGCAAGACGGTCAGTCGAAAATATCGTCCAGAAGGTCGAACATGCCCGACAGCGCTTTTTTCGCCGGCGACTTGCGCTTGCGCTTCTTCGCCTTCTTGGTGGCCTTGCGCGCCGCCTTCTCGGCCTTGCGCAGCATGTCCCGGTCCGGATGCGGCTTGGGGTGCAGGATGACCCCGGCCCGCGATTTTTCGGCTTTCAGGTTCTTCAACTGCCGTAGCGGCGCCCCGCAGGAGGCGCAACTGAGTTCGTGACGGGCCGTCCCGTCCAGCACAAGCGCGGCGCGGGCGCCGCAGTAACAACAGGTCGCAATCGTCTGGGCCATCAGCAGCATATGGGCGCGGCGGGCGCGCCCCGCAAGCTCAGGGCTTGGCCGCGTAAAGCGCCACCGCTGCCGCGTTCGAAACGTTGAGCGAGCCGAAGCCGCGGGCGAAGTCGATCTTCACCAGTTGATCCACCGTCTCCTTGGTACGCTGGCGCAGCCCCGGCCCCTCGGCGCCCAGCACCAGCGCCACGGCGCGGTCGCGCTTGCCCTCGAGCGCCTCTTCGATGGAGGCCTCCGCCTCGCCGTCGAGGCCCAGCACCAGATAGCCCATGCCCTGCAGCGCAATGATCGTGTCCGCAAGGTTGCGCTCGCGCAGGTAGGGCTGGCGTTCCAGCGCGCCCGAGGCGGTCTTGGCCAGCGCGCCCGTCTCGGGTGCCGAATGGTGCAGCGTGCCGATCACCGCCTGCGCGCCGAAGACCTCGGCAGAGCGCAGGATTGCCCCGACGTTATGCGGATCGGTCACCCGGTCGAGCAGCACCAGGCGCGGCGGCAGCGTGCCATCCCCCAGCGCCACATCGTCCAGGCGGCCCCAATCCAGCGGCTTCACTTCCAAAGCGGCGCCCTGATGCACCGACTGCGGATCGAGCGGCGCGCCGAATTTGCGCGGGTCGTGGATCTCGGGCTCGATTCCCCCCGCTTCCAGCGCATCCTCCAGTTTTGCCTTGGCATTCAGGGTCAAGATCAGCCGCAGCTTCTCGCGCTTGGGGTTCATCAGCGCGTCGCGCACCGCATGCAGGCCGAACAGCCAGACGGTCTCGGCCGCCTTGGCCTTTTTCGACTGTTCTTTCTCGACCACCCATTTCGGTTTCTTGACCATGGCACGCGTCCCTTTTTCCTGAGCTTCGGTCTCTGCATCGCCCTGTGACGCGCTGCAAGAGATTTTCCTGTTGACGGCAGTTTTCACTGATTGTAGTCAGCGCCCCACGACGCCGGGCAGCCGGCGGAGGACACCGCCAGACGGTGGAAAGTGGGCGACAGGCCGCAAGGTGTGGCAGGGGACTGTAACTCCCTCGCGGAGACGCACGCTTGGTTCGATTCCAAGGTCGCCCACCACTTTCCCTCTTCAAATCAGAGACCAAAGTGGCAGCTTTCTGCGGCATGTCCAGCCGTGGCTTTGCGCGTTTCGCGCGTGCCTCACAGTATCCTGCACCTTTCTGTCTCAGCGCAGCGCCCCCTCTCTCATCACGAAAAATCTTCATCAAATGAAGCACCTGCGGGAACCCGCAGCGCTGGCGCCTGTTAATGTCCTGCGACTGGCCTGACTTTTCCGCCTCCGGCAAGCCGACCGGCGCATCCAGAGAATCAGAGAAAGCAGGACACCCATGGCAGAATCATCGGGAGAAAGCCCCATTGCGGTCTACGGGGCGCTCGCAGCCAATCTTTTGATTGCCGTTGCCAAATTCGCCGCCGCGCTCTTTACCGGCAGTTCGTCGATGCTGTCCGAGGCGTTTCACTCTGTGGTCGACACCGGCAATGAGGGGCTGCTGCTGCTTGGCCTCGCCCGCAGCCGCAAAAAGCCCGACGCCAAACACCCTTTCGGCTACGGCAAGGAGCTTTACTTCTGGTCGCTGATCGTCGCGATGCTGCTCTTCGCCATCGGCGGCGGGCTCTCGGTCTATGAGGGAATCGTCCACGCGATGAACCCCGAGCCGATCGAAGAGCCGATGTGGAACTACGCCGTTCTGGGAATCGCCTTTCTGGCCGAGGGCGCCTCTTGGATCATCGCCCTGCGCGCCATGCTCAAGACCCGCAAAGAGGGGGAGAGCGCGCTGCAGACCTTCCGGCGCAGCAAGGACCCGTCGGTGTTCACCGTCGTCGCCGAAGACACCGCCGCACTTCTTGGGATCATCGCCGCCGCGCTTGGCGTCTATCTGTCGGTGACCTTCGACGCGCCAATTTTTGACGGCATCGCTTCGATCGTGATCGGCGTCATCCTCATTGCCGTGGCCTGCCTGCTGGTGTCCGAGACCCGCTCGTTGATCATGGGTGAAAGCGCCGACAGCGAAGTGACCCGCTCGGTCCGCAACATCGCGCTGGAGGAGCCCGCGATCTCCGAGGTGTCGAGCCTGCTCACCATGCACTTCGGCCCCAAGCAGGTACTTCTGAACATGGAGGCGCGGTTCCGCACCGACTTGAGCGCCGCCGATATCTTTGAAACCGTCGAGCGGGTGCAGGCCCGCATTCAGGAAGCGCACCCCGACGTGCGGCGCATCTTCTTCGAAATCGAAGCGATGCGGCGGCCGGGCGCGCAAGCGGCCTGAACGGGGGCGACCGTCTGGCATCCTTGGGGCATCGGCGATAGGAGGTCGCCTCCTTCGCCGCCTTTTTATATAGAAGAGGCGGTTACACTGCGGCACCGGCGGCCCGGCGGCTGCCCTCTGCCACTTGGATGCGCCGAACCCGATGTTTTTGTACCGCCTGCTTCTGTCGCTCTTTGCCATCGCGATCCTTGGCCGCGCCGCGCTCCGGCGCGACGGCGACACGCTGCGGGCGCGGCTGGCACTCGGCCCCGGCAACCCCGGTGCGCATGTCTGGCTGCATGCCGCGTCGAACGGCGAATTGGCCTCGGCCAAACCGGTGATCGAAGCACTGCGCGCCTCGCGCCCGGACCTGAAGCTGCTGATTACCTGCAACTCCGCCTCCGGTGTCAGCCTTGCCGAAAGCTGGGGGCTGGTGGCGTGTCTGGCACCGCTCGACCTCGCGCGCGCCTCGCGGCGCATGCACCGGCGCTGGAACGTGCGCACCCATATCACCATGGAATCCGAGCTCTGGCCGAACCGGCTGCTCACCTGCCCCGGCCCGGTGCTGGTGCTGGGCGGGCGGCTGTCCGAGGGCACCGCCCGCGGTTGGCGCATCTTTGGCGGCCTGCAGGCGCGGGTGCTGCGGCGCATCGCCTTTCTTTCGGCGCAGGATTCCGGCTCGCGTGATCGCTTCATCGCCGCCGGGCTGCGCCCCGAAGCGCTTGGCCCCGTGGTCGACCTCAAGGCGCTCTACATCCCACCCGAGCAGCGCGACCCGGCGCTGGAAGCAGAATTCCCCCGCGCCTCCACTTGGCTGGCGGCCTCGACCCATGAAGGTGAGGATGAGATCGTCCTCGCCGCCCATGCCGAAGCCCGAAAACACGAGCCGGGCCTGCGGCTGATCCTCGCCCCGCGCCACCCGCGCCGGGCCGAGCAGATCACTCGCCTTATCGCCGCGCAGGGCCTGAGCTGCGCCCGCCGCAGCTTGGGCGAGCCGCCGCAGGGCGCCGACGTCTATCTTGCCGACACGCTTGGAGAGATGGCGCTCTTCTACCGGCTCGCGGGGCGCGTGTTCATCGCCGGAACGCTCACCGACCGCGGCGGTCACACGCCCTATGAGCCCGCCGCTTTCGGCGCGGCGCTGATCCACGGCCCGGACGTGCGCAACTTCCGCGCGCCCTTTGGCCTGCTCGATGCCTCGGGCGCGGCGCTGCAGATCAAGGATTCCGCCGAACTTGCCGCTGCGCTGCAAAGGTTGCGCACCCCCGGCGCGCAGAACGCCGCCGGAGGTGCCGCCCGAAGCCTGCTCGAACCCGAGGCGTCGGCGCATGACCTCGTCTCCCTGCTTACACAATATGTAGACGTAGCCGAAAAATAGGCGCAAGATCCCGGAAAAAGACCACGAGCAGGGATCTAGGATGAAAGCGTTGCCGGCCCTCGCCGTCCACAGCCTCAGCCAAGGGCGGCAGCCTCAGAACACCCAAGTGCAATACGCCGCGCTGTGCTTTCGCGTGCGCAACGGCAAGCTCAAAGTGCTGCTGATCACCAGCCGGGGCCGTGGTCGCTGGACGCTGCCCAAAGGCTGGCCGATGCCCGGTCACAGCCCGGCTGGGGCCGCCGCCCGGGAGGCTTGGGAAGAGGCCGGCATCCGCGGACGCGCACATGAGGTCTGCGTCGGCTCCTACACCTATCGCAAGCGCAACTCCCCGCACCCTCATCTGGCGCTGGTCTACCCGCTCGAAGCCGCCTCGCGCGACCGCAAGTTTCCCGAGCGCGGCGAACGCAAACTGCGCTGGGTCAGCCCCAAGCGCGCGGCGCATCTGGTCGAGCATCCCGAACTGGCACGGCTGCTGCGCAACCTCAGGCCCGCCTGCGACGGCGGGCAGATACGCTTGATCTCCGCGTAAAAAACATTACGTATCAGGGATCATTTCGGAAACTGCCGCATGATCCAATATTCTCTCAAATGCGCGGAAGATCACCGCTTCGACAGCTGGTTCCAATCGGCCAGCGCCTTCGACAAGCTGCAGGCCGCGGGCATGGTGGCCTGTGCCACCTGCGGCTCCACCAAGGTGGAAAAGGTGCCCATGGCGCCGCGCGTGAACAATGGCGCCCCCGTCCCCAAGCCCGAAGCGCCGAGCCTCTCCGAACCGGCCAATCCCGCCGAACAGGCGCTGCGCGCCCTGCGCGAGCATGTGGAGAAAACCTCGGATTACGTGGGCCGCGACTTTGCCCGCGAAGCACGCGCCATGCACAGCGGTGACGCGCCGCAGAGGGCGATCTGGGGCGAGACCCGCGGTGACGAGGCCAAGGCGCTGATCGAAGACGGCGTGCCCGTCGCCCCCCTGCCCTTCATGCCGACCCGGAAATCGAACTAGGACATTCCCATGCGACTGCTCATCACCGGCGCCAACCGCGGCATCGGCGCCGCGCTGGCCGACACGCTGCGCGCCCGCGGCAACGAGGTGCTGGGCACCGCCCGCAGCACCGAAGGCCTGCTGAAGCTCGACGTGGCCGACCCCGCCTCGCCGCCCGCGCTGGCGGCCCAGCTGGGCGAAGCGCCGCTCGATGCGCTGATCTGCAACGCCGGGGTCTACTTCGACAAACCCGAGACGCTCGACACCGGCTTCCCGGCGCAGATGTGGGCCGATATGTTCGCGGTCAATGTCACCGGCGTCTTCCTGACGGTGCAGGCCATGCTGCCGCTGCTGGAGCGCGCCGCCACGCCGAAGATCATGATCATCAGCTCGCAGATGGGTTCGAACGCGCTCGCCAAAGGCAATGCGCTGATCTACCGCGCCTCCAAGGCCGCGGCACTGAACCTTGGCAGCAACCTTGCCGTAGCCCTGAAGCCCCGCGGCATCGCGGTGGGCATCTATCACCCGGGCTGGGTCGGCACCGAGATGGGCGGCGCTGGCGCCGATCTCACCCCGGCGCAATCCGCCGAAGGGCTCGCCGACCGGTTGGACGCGCTGAGCCTCGATGCCACCGGCTGTTTTGAGACATGGGATGGCCGCGCCCACCCCTATTGATCTGCCGCAGCGGCCCGGAGATTTCCCCGCCGCTTTCGCCCGCGCATGGGCCACGCGCGAGGGCGCGGCCATCGCCGCGCTCTTTGCCGAGGACGCCGAGTTCGTGAATGTCACCGGCCTATGGTGGCAGGGCCGCGCAGCGATCGCCCGCCCGCATGACTACGCGCTGAAAAGCTTCTTTGCCGAAACCACCCTGCGGCCCGGCCGTATCTCCACCCGGCATTTGGGCGAGGACCACGCGGTGGTGCGCTGCCGCTTTCACATGACCGGCCAGCGCGCCCCGGATGGCAGCGCCGCCGGTCCGCGCCAGACCATCCTGATCTTTGTCCTGCAGCGCACCCCGCAAGGCTGGCAGGCCGTCTCCGCGCAGAACACCGAGGTCATGCCTGGGCAAGAGACCTATGTGGCACAGGGCGGGATCTCGACCGCCGATTACCGCAAGCCATGAACCTCTCCTGCGCCCCTTCCCGCGCCCCGACCGGAGCGCGCGCAAGGAACCGGGATAGGAAGGCGCTTTCATCTTTCCAAAAATACTCAAAAGCCCCCTGCCCGCGCAGTGATCGCTCACGGCGGCGGTGCAAGGCTCTTGCGCAGCCCGCCCCCCGCGCGTAAACGACCGCTGATTCAAAGGCCACCCCGGGGAAAACGCCATGCCCGTGCTCGTGATGAAATTCGGCGGCACCTCCGTCGCCACGCTGGACCGCATTCGCCGGGCCGCGAAACGCGTGGGCGTTGAGGTCGCCAAGGGCTACGACGTGATCGTCATCGTCTCGGCCATGTCCGGCGAGACCAACAAGCTGGTCGGCTACGTCGAAGAGACCTCGCCACTGTTCGACGCGCGCGAATATGATGCCGTCGTCTCTTCGGGCGAGAATGTCACTGCGGGGCTGATGGCGCTGACGCTGCAGGAAATGGACGTGCCGGCGCGCAGCTGGCAGGGCTGGCAAGTGCCGCTGCAGACCACTTCCTCGCACAGCGCGGCGCGGATCGTCGACATCCCCACCGACAACATCAACCGCAAGTTCGGCGAGGGCATGAAAGTGGCCGTGGTCGCGGGCTTCCAGGGCATCAGCGCCGAGGGCCGGATCACCACGCTGGGCCGTGGCGGCTCGGACACCACCGCCGTCGCCTTTGCCGCCGCCTTCGAGGCCGAGCGCTGCGACATCTACACCGACGTCGATGGTGTCTACACCACCGACCCGCGGATCTGCGAGAAGGCCCGCAAGCTCGACAAGATCGCCTTCGAGGAGATGCTCGAACTGGCCTCGCTCGGCGCCAAGGTGCTGCAGACCCGCTCGGTCGAACTTGCGATGCGTTACAACGTGAAGCTGCGGGTGCTCTCCAGCTTTGAAGAACAGTCCGACGAAGCCGGTACGCTCGTCTGCGACGAGGAGGAAATCATGGAACTGAACGTCGTTTCCGGGGTCGCCCATTCGCGCGACGAAGCCAAGATGACCCTTGTTTCGGTCGCCGACCGTCCGGGCATCGCCGCGGCCATCTTCACCCCGCTCTCCGAGGCGGGCATCAATGTCGACATGATCGTCCAGAACATCTCGGACGAGGGCCGCACCGACATGACCTTCTCGTGCCCCACCAATCAGGTGGCGCGCGCCGAGAAGACCCTGCAGGACTGCAAGGAAGCTGGCAGCATCAATTTTGCAGAGCTGAAGGCCGACACCGAAGTGTGCAAAATCTCGGTCGTTGGCATCGGCATGCGCAGCCAGCCGGGCGTCGCGGCAAAGATGTTCAAGGTGCTTTCCGACGAGGGCATCAACATCAAGGTCATTACAACCTCAGAGATCAAGATTTCGGTGCTTATCGACCGGAAATACATGGAACTTGCGGTGCAGGCGCTGCATGATGCCTTCGAACTCGAGAAGGCGGCCTGACAGACACCGCGGGCTCCCTTCCAAATAATTAGGGACAGGGTGGCCGAATGCCGGACGGCACGGAAAGCGAAAGTCGCAAGCTTCTCGGGCGGCTGCGGGACACCATGGCCGAGGATGCCGCCGGACAGGCGCGCCTCGACAAGATCACGCATCTGACCGCCGACTCGATGGGCACCGAAGTGTGCTCGATCTACCTCTTCCGCGATGAAGAGACGCTGGAGCTCTGCGCGACCGAGGGCCTCAAGAAAGAGGCCGTGCACCAGACCCGCATGCGCATGGGCGAGGGTCTGGTGGGCCGCGTCGCGCGCAGCGGTAAGGTGGTGAACACCGCCGATGCGCCCTCGGCCAAGGGCTTCCGCTACATGCCCGAGACCGGCGAGGAGATTTACTCCAGCTTCCTCGGCGTGCCGATCCAGCGCCTCGGCGAGACGCTGGGCGTGCTGGTGGTGCAGACGCGGGCCAAGCGCGAGTTCACCTCGGACGAGGTTTATGCGCTGGAAGTCGTCGCCATGGTGCTGGCCGAAATGACCGAGTTGGGCGCCTTCGTCGGCGACAGCGCGGCACTTTCGGCACGGCACACCCAGCCCACCCTGCTGCGCGGCGGCACCGGACAGGAAGGCACCACCGAAGGCCACGTCTGGCTGCATGAGCCGCGGGTGATGGTCACCAATTTCGTCGCCGATGACCCCGAGCGCGAGCATGAGCGGCTGAGCGAGGCGATCGAGCGGCTGCGCGTCAGCGTCGACGAGATGCTCGCTGGCGCGGGCCATGACGCTGAACAGCTTGAGGTGCTCGAAGCCTACCGGATGTTCGCCAACTCCAAGGGCTGGCGCCGCCGCATGGAAGAAGACATCCAGCGCGGCCTCTCCGCCGAAGCGGCTGTAGAGAAAGAGCAATCCGCCGCCCGCGCCCGCATGAGCCAAGTGGCCGACAACTACCTGCGCGAGCGGCTCCATGATCTCGACGATCTGTCGAACCGCCTGCTGCGCATCCTCACCGGTCAGGGCAGCGACACTGGCGCGTCGATGCCGCATGATCCGATCCTCGTGGCCCGCAACATCGGCCCCGGCGAGTTGCTGGAATACGGCCGCCAGTTGCGTGGCATCGTGCTCGAGGAAGGCTCGGTCGGCAGCCACGCCGCCGTGGTCGCCCGCGCGCTGGCGATCCCGCTGGTGATCAACGCGCCGCGCATCACCACAGAGGCGCTCAACGGCGATCACATCATGGTCGACGGCGATCAGGGCCTCGTGCACCTGCGCCCCGATGACACGGTGGTGTCGGCCTTCCGCGACAAGATCGCCATGCAGGCCGAGGCGCAGGAACGCTATGCCTCGATCCGGCAAAAGCCGGCGATCTCGCTCTGCGGCAAGCGCATCAGCCTTTACATGAACGCGGGCCTTCTGGCCGATGTCCCGTCGCTCGAAACCTCGGGCGCCGAGGGTGTGGGCCTCTTCCGCACCGAACTGCAGTTCCTCGTACGCAACAAGATGCCCAACCGCACCGAGCTGGCGGCGGTCTACAAGCGCGTGCTCGATGCCGCGGATGCCGCCGGAAACAAGCCGGTGGTGTTCCGCACGCTCGACATCGGCTCGGACAAGGTGCTGCCCTACATGAAGCCCACCGACGAGCCCAACCCGGCGCTCGGCTGGCGGGCGATCCGCGTCGGCCTCGACCGGCCCGGCGTCATGCGGATGCAGCTGCAGGCACTTTTGCGCGCCGCCGAGGGCCGTCCGCTGACGCTGATGTTCCCCTTCGTCGCGCAATGGGAAGAATTCAGCGCCGCCCGCGAAGAAGTCTATAAGGCCATCGCTTTGGAGAAGAAGCTGGGCCATGTGGTGCCGGACAAGATATCGGTCGGCACGATGCTGGAAACCCCCAGCCTCGCCTACGCCTCGAACAAGTTTTTCGAAGACGTGGAGTTCCTGTCGATCGGCGGCAACGACCTCAAGCAGTTCTTCTTTGCCGCCGACCGTGAGAACGAGCGCGTGCGCCGGCGCTATGACACGCTCAACGTCAGTTTCCTGACCTTCCTCGAACAGATCGTGCAGCGTTGCTCGGCCACCGGCACACCGCTGAGCTTTTGTGGCGAGGATGCGGGTCGCCCGATCGAGGCGGTCTGTCTGGCCGCCATCGGGCTGCACCGCCTGTCGATGCGCCCGGCGTCGATCGGGCCGGTGAAGAGCCTGATCATGCGCACGGATCTAGACGCGCTTTATGACGTGATCTGCGACGCACGTGAGCGTGGCGAGCAGTCGGTGCGCGACGCGGTGATGGAATACATGCGCTGGCAAGGCTGAGGCGGGGCACGATCAACAAAGGATCAACCAGTGCCTTCGGCTTTGTTCCGGGCGTTCTTTGACCTTTCCAATTTACGGGACCAAGGCTCGCCCGGCGCATCGGTCCCCCGCGCCCCGGGCGATTTGGATGTTGCGCGCATCGCCGGCCGTTCTGGCACGGGACACAACCCGCACCTTCTGCGCGGGCGTTGCGGCGCGGGTTTCACCGCGCCTCGCGCAAGGCTCTAAGCCATTAACCTTGCGAAGCGGTTAACCGATCTGCTTCTGCAGTGCCGCCACCAGTTCGGCACGCGGACGCCCGGTCTGCTGCGACAGTTTCAGCAGGCCGAACTGCACATGCGCCATTTCCTGATAATAGCTGGTGTAGGCGTAGTTCGTCGCGGCCCCGGCGGCCGCGCCCAGCACGGGGATCGTCTGCGCCGCCAACTTCTGCCCCATCGCTGTCGCCAGACGCGGCGCAACCTTGCCGATCAGCCCGTGCACCGTCGCGCCGGTCAGCGTGACCCGCGTCGCCAGAAACCCCAGATCCGCGCCATCATCCGTCGCCAGCGGACCGGCGGAGGCAAAGACGGCCAGACACTCTCGGCGGATCTCCGGCATGTCGGGGTCAAACCCATATTCCGCCGCGATGCCCTGAATGGCCCGCAGCAGCACGGTGACGGTCACCGGCAGTTCGGCCATGGCTGTTGGTAGCCCGCCCGCGCCGCCAGCGGCGCCCATGGCGGTGGCCAGCGCGGTGTTGAGCCACCCCTTCTGATCCGGCACCGCCCGGCGCGATCCCGAGGCCGCCTTCAGCGACAGTTCCAGCGCCTTCGCCGTACTGCTTTCGAGCCGGTTCTTCACCGAGTCGGGCAGCCGTTCGAGCAGGTTCTCCGCCTTGCCGCCGATGAGGTTGAGCACCTGCAGCCCGACCCCGCCCGCGGCGCGGTGGCGCCGGGCAAGCGCGGCGATCTCTGCCTCGATGCTGACGGGAACAAGCTCGGTTCCGGGGACTGCTGCGGTCATCTTGCGCCTCCTAGGGACTTTCTAAGAAGATCGGCCCCGCCCCCGAAATTTCAAGCTTTGCGCGTGACCTCGCCGGTCACACCTGCCCATGCGCCGGGGCGCAGTTCCATCGCCAGCACCCGCTCGGGGTTGGTCGGCGGCGGCATCTCGACCCCGTCGATCTTGGAAAAGCCGAAACGGCGGTAATAGGGCTCGTCACCCACCAGCAGCACCCGGCCCCATTCCAGCGCCCGCGCCCGCTCCAGCGTGTCGCGGATCAGCGCCGCGCCCAGCCCCTCGCCCTGCGCCGTGGGGTGCACCGCGACCGGCCCCAGAAGCAGCGCCTGCACTTCGCCCACGCGCACCGGCCAGTAGCGGATCGCGCCGCCGATGATGCCGCTCTCGTCCTTGGCCACGCGGCACAGCTCGGCCACCGGCGGCACGCCGTCGCGCAGGCGGTAGGACGACAGCAGCGTCCGCCCCGGCGCAAAGCTGAGATCATAGAGGGCCTCGACCTCCCAGACATCATCCGGGCGTTCCTGAAACAAGCTGTACAGAGGGGTGCTCTCCCGTGGCGTTTTGGCTGAATTGGCCCTATCACGGGTCCAAAGACCGCGCAAACAGCTGAGAGGACAGGCATGTTCTACCGCCCCGAAGACGGCCACGGCCTGCCGCACAACCCGTTCAACGCCATCGTCACCCCCCGCCCTATCGGCTGGATTTCCACCCGCGGGACGATGGGCGACAACCTCGCGCCCTATTCTTTCTTCAACGCGGTGGCCTATGTGCCGCCGCAGGTGATGTTCGCCTCGACCTCGGCCAAGGACGACCGCGACGGCACCAAGGACAGCGTGGCGCAGCTGCGCGAAAGCGGCGTGTTCTGCGTCAACATCGTCGAATACGCGGCGCGCGACGTGATGAACCTCAGCTCCGGGCCGTGGCCCGCGGGCGAGGATGAGTTTGCCCTCGCCGGGATCGAGAAAGCCGAGTGCGAGACCATCGACTGCCCGCGCGTGGCCGGGGCGCCTGCCTCGCTGGAATGCAAGGTGACCCAGATCGTGCAGCTGGAAGGCGTGGCGAATTTCGCCGTCTTCGGCGAGGTCACTGGCGTTCACATGCGCGATGACTGCCTCAAGGATGGGCAGTTCGACGTGACCACCTTCCAGCCAC
The DNA here is from genome assembly GCF_010500775.1 of Salipiger sp. PrR002. NCBI lineage: Bacteria > Pseudomonadati > Pseudomonadota > Alphaproteobacteria > Rhodobacterales > Roseobacteraceae > Salipiger > Salipiger sp. PrR002. The sequence continues at coordinate 211,966 of NZ_JAAGOU010000003.1, read as the reverse complement.
TCACCCGCCTCGGCTACCGCGACTATGCGGTGATCCGCGAGGTCTTTTCACTCAAGCGTCCGGGAGAGTGAGCGCGCTTTCCCGCGCCGCCCTTTCGCGCTAGAGTGCCCCTGTTCACCGATGGAGGGAGCCATGGACCAGCACCTTTGAAACCCTGACAGATGCGTTTCGAAAGGAGGCTCCCATGCCCTTTACCCTTCCCTCCGCGGAGGAGAGTCACCCCATCATCCTGCCCGATGGCACCCCGCACGCGGGCACCGTGCATCTGCGCGCGGTGCTCGACCATCCCTGCATCGAGGTCGGCCGTTTCACCTATGCCTCGGATTTCGATCCGCCCGCGGTCGACGGCTGGGCGGCGCGCCTCGCGCCCTACCTCTTTCCCTTCTCAAAAGACCGGCTGAAGATCGGCAACTTCTGCCAGATCGCCCATGGCGTGCGTTTCATCGGCGGCTCGGCCAACCATGAGACGCGGGGGCTCAGCACCTACCCCTTCAGGGTGTTCGACCGCGAGGCCATTCAGGCCACGCAGCCCGACGCGCGAGGCATCGAGATCGGCCATGACGTCTGGCTGGGAACCGGCGCGATGGTTCTGGCGGGCGCAAAGATCGGCTCGGGTGCGATCATCGGCGCGGGTGCCGTGGTGCGCGGCGAGGTGCCGCCCTATGCGGTGGTGACCGGCAACCCCGGACGCGTGGCGAAGATGCGCTTCGATCCCGAGACCATCGACCGGCTCCTGCGCCTCGAATGGTGGCATTGGCCCGCAGAGCGCATCGCCGCGGCCCGCGGCGCGCTCGAAGCTGCGGATATCACCGCGCTCAAAGCGCTGGCGCCGGGCTAAGCCTCAGCCCCGGCGGCGGTAGCGGAACACGCCCGAGCCCTTCGCGATAAGCTCGCCGGTCTCATCGGTGATCGTCGCCTCGGCAAAGAAGGTGCTCTTGCCGCCGCCGGTGCGCGTGCCCTCGGCGATCAGCCGCGTGCCCTTGGGGCGAGACAAATACTGCACGTTGAGCGAAAGCGTCAGCGCCATCAGCTTGTCGTCCGCATCCCCGGTGAAACAGCCCGCAAACCCCATCGCCGTGTCGAGCAAAGCCGCGTGAACCCCGCCATGCGGGTTCTCGTGCCGGTTCATATGCTCGCGGCCCAGCTCCAGCTCGAAGCGGGCAAAATCGGCGCGCCATTCGGTCATCGCCGCGCCAAGGTGCTGCAGATAGGGTGCGGGGCCTTCGAGGAAGGGATCAGTCATGCGGCTCTCCTGTTGCGCGCCCCTGTGTCGGCGCTGCGCGCGGCAGGGTCAAGCCGGGGCCCCTTGCATCAGCCGGAGATCAAACGCGGATCAGTCGCGCAACTCGAGGAAGGTCAGCCATTGCGCCACAAGCGCGGGCTTGTCGCGGCCCTGCCCCTCGACCTCGATCTCCACGTCCCAATGCACGGTGAGCCGCTCTTCCTCTTCCTCGACCCCGCCAACGGTGAAATGCCCGCGCACCCGCGAGCCCACCGGCACCGGGGTGACAAAGCGCACCCGGTCAAAGCCGTAGTTCACATTGGCGACCTGTCCCGGAAAGGGTGGCACCGCGTCGGCGCACATGGCCGAGAGCAGCGACAGCGTCAGAAACCCCTGCGCCACCGGCTCGCCAAAGAGGAAATCGGCAGATGCCCCCGCGTCCTTGTGAAAGAACTTCAGATCGCCGGTCACCGCGCCGAATTGCGCGACTTTCTCCGCGTCCAGAAGAAACCAGCGCGAGACTTTCGGCTCCATCTCTAGGATCGCCTCAGCTGGCATGTCGCCCCGCCTGCCTGTTGCTGCTGCCCCGGATCATCGCCTCTCCTTGCGCCTTGCCAAACCCGAGGCAGATTGGCGGATCGGCCCCGCCGCTGGCAAGAGGAAATCCCGATCAGCCGCAGGGCATCAGCCCGCCGCATCCTCGCCCTGCATCTCAAGCTCCAGCGGTGCCGGTGCCGCAGCGGCCAGATCATCCACCCGCAGCGGCCCCGAGGGCTTGGCCAGGCGGTTGCGCACCACCCAATGCAGCCGGTCGGAGGCGCGGGTGATGGCCACATAGGCAAGACGTTTCCACAGCGGCTGCCCGGCCTCGACGCGCCCCATGCGCGCAGCGGTGTAAAGATCGGGCGCAAAGACCTGCACGTTCTCCCACTGCGAGCCTTGGGCCTTGTGGATGGTCACCGCCGCGCCATGCAGGAAGGTCGCCCCCATGCGCGCGGCGAAGGGGATAAAGGGCTCTTCCTCGTCGGGCTTTTCGATTTTCACGATGGACGCCGCCGAGACCTGCGGGTCGGGCGCGCCCATCACGTGCAGCCGCGAGAAGCCGGGTTTCTTGCCCGGCCCGAGATAGACCACCTGCGCGCCCTTGATCAGCCCGCGCGCCTCCAGATCGAGCCGTTTCTTGCGGTGCTTGAGCGGCAGTTCGATGCCGTCGCAGATCAGCGGCTCGCCGGGCAGAAGCTCGGTCTCGGGCGCGCCATGCACGGCACGGAAGGCGTTGATCAGCCGGATGCGCGTGGCGTTGCGCCAGACCAGCACCGGCGAGCGCGCCATCAGGTCCACCTCGACCCGCTGGCCCCAGATCACCCGGTCGTCCTTGGCTGCCATCTCCTCGACCAGCCGCTCGAAACGGTAGAAATCCACCTCCGGATCGGCCAGCGCATGGGCCAGATCGAGGATCGGGCTCGAGGCCTCCTGCCGGTGGATGCGCGAGAGCTCCATCTTGCGGTCCTCGGGCACCGCGTCGAACACCATCTTGCCCGACTGGTTCACCGGCGCCAGCTGCGCCGGATCACCAAAGAGCAGCAGGTTGGGGAAGATCTCGCGCAGATCCTCGAACTGCCGGTCGTCGAGCATCGAGGCCTCATCGACAAAGCCGATGTCGAGCGGCTCTTCGCGGCGTTTCCATCCGGTGATGAAATCGCTGCCGCGCAGCCCCGCGGCGGCCAGCGCCGCCGGCACCGACTTGTGGCCCTGATACGCAGCATAGGCCCGATCGAGCGCCTCATCGGTCAGCGCCTCGATCTCCGGGCGCTCCTCGTTGCCCATCAGCCATTCGGCGATGCGCTCGTAGACCGGATCATAGACCGGCGTGTAGAGAATGCGGTGGATGGTGGTGGCGGGCACGCCGCGCATGCGCAGCACAGAGGCCGCCTTATTGGTCGGCGCAAGGATCGCAAGCGTGCGCTTGTCGCGCTTGCGGCGGCTCTCGAAATCGCCCGAGACCACCTCGCAGCCCGCCTCCTGCAGCGCCTTGCAAAGCTCAGCCAAAAGCAGCGTCTTGCCCGAGCCGGCCTTGCCCATCAGCGCCATGACCTTCGAAAGGCCCTCGCGCGCGGGCTCGGTGGTGCCTTCATCCAGATCGACGCCAGCGCCGCGCAGCATCTCGGCCACGCGGTCCCAGGCTTCGGCCTGATCCTCGGAAAAACTGATCGCGGGCGCCGTCATGCGCGCGACCCTACTAAAGCGGCGCGCCGCGTACCAGAGCGCAGCGGAACGCGTTTCGCTTTTCCCGGCGGAAAGCGCCTCTGGCGCGCGCCGGACCGCCTCCGGCGGGCGTATTTGGAAAGAGAAGAAGCCGGGTTTCGCACCCTTCTTCTCTTTAAAAATACGCCCGAAAAATATGCCCGAAAAATATGCCTGGGGGTGAGGCGCGCAGCGCCGAGGGGGCGGCGCCCCCTCGACCGCGGTTCAGCCCTGACCGAGCTTTGGCGAGGGGCGCACCGGCGCAAGGGGCGTTTCCGACAGGCGGATGGGGGTGCGGATGCCGGGCACCCCGCCTGCCTCCACCGCCATACCGCGCGCGATCACCTGCGGGTTGTCGAACACCTGATCGACCGAGTTGATCGGCCCGGCGGGCACGGTGGCCTTCTCCAGCGCGGCCAGAAGCTCGGCCCGGTCCCAGGCCGCCAGCGCGCTCACCAGCGCGGGCCGCAGCAGGTCGCGATGCGCCACCCGCGCCTCATTGGTGGCAAAGCGCGGATCCTCGGCCAGCGCCAGCCCCAGCACATCGCAGAGCCGGGCGAACTGCCCGTCATTGCCGACCGCGAGGATCATGTCGCCCGAGCCGGTGGGCAGCACCTCATAGGGGGCAATATTCGGGTGCGCATTGCCGAGGCGCCGCGGTGCCTTGCCGGTGGCGAGGTAGTTCATCCCCTGATTGGCCAGCACGCCCACGGCGCAGTCGAGCAGCGCCATGTCGACGAGCTGCCCCCGGCCGGTGCGCGCGCGCGCCGCCAGCGCCGCCTGAATGCCGATCACCGAATAGAGCCCGGTGAAGATGTCGGCAAAGGCCACGCCGACCTTCTGCGGCTCGCCGTCCGGACTTCCGGTCAGGTCCATCCAGCCCGCCATGCCCTGGATCAGGAAGTCATACCCCGCCCTTTCGGCATAGGGGCCATCCTGCCCGAAGCCGGTGATCGAGCAATAGACCAGCCCGGGGTTCACCTCGCGCAGGCTTTCGTAGTCGAGGCCGTATTTGCGCAGCCCGCCGAGCTTGAAATTCTCGATCACCACATCGGCTTCGGCCACCAGCTCGCGCACCTTCGCCTGCCCTTCGGGCGTGCGGAAGTCGGCGATGACCGAGCGCTTGCCACGGTTGGTGGCATGGAAATAGGCAGCCGAGCGGTCGCCCTCGCGCTCGATGAACGGAGGGCCCCAGCGGCGGGTGTCATCGCCCTGCGGCGCCTCGACCTTGATCACCTCGGCGCCCAGATCGGCCAGCACCTGCCCGGCCCAGGGCCCGGCGAGGATGCGCGCCAGTTCGATCACGCGCACCCCGTGCATCGGCGGCAGCGGGGGAACCTGCATCAGAAGAACGCCTGAATGCCGGTCTGCGCCCGCCCGAGGATCAGCGCGTGCACGTCATGGGTGCCCTCATAGGTGTTCACCGTCTCGAGGTTGGCCGCATGGCGCATCACGCCGTATTCGATCTGGATGCCGTTGCCGCCGTGCATGTCGCGGGCCATCCGCGCGATATCCAGCGCTTTGCCGCAGTTGTTGCGCTTGATCAGCGAGACCATCTCGGGCGCGGCGCGACCCTCGTCCATCAGCCGACCGGTGCGCAGGCAGGCCTGCAGGCCAAGCGCGATCTCGGTCTGCATGTCGGCGAGCTTTTTCTGGAAGAGCTGCGTGCCCGCCAGCGGCTTGCCGAACTGCTTGCGGTCGAGGCCATAATCGCGCGCCTGATGCCAGCAGAACTCGGCGGCGCCCATGACGCCCCATGCGATACCGTAGCGCGCGCGGTTGAGACAGCCGAACGGCCCCTTGAGGCCCTCGACATTGGGCAGCAGCGCGTCCTCGCCGACCTCGACGTCATCCATGACGATTTCGCCGGTGATGCTGGCGCGCAGGCTGAGCTTGCCGCCGATCTTCGGCGCGCTCAGGCCCTTCATGCCCTTCTCCAGCACGAAGCCGCGGATCTTGCCGCCATGCGCCTCGGACTTGGCCCAGACCACGAAGACATCGGCGATCGGCGCGTTCGAGATCCACATCTTGGAGCCCTTGAGCACATAGCCGCCCTCGGTCTTCACCGCCCGTGTTTTCATGCCCGCCGGATCCGAGCCCGCGTCGGGCTCAGTCAGGCCAAAGCAGCCGATCCACTCGCCGCTGGCGAGCTTCGGCAGATACTTCATGCGCTGCTCTTCCGAGCCGTAGGCGTAGATCGGGTACATCACCAGCGAGGATTGCACCGACATCATCGAGCGGTAGCCGCTGTCCACACGCTCCACCTCGCGCGCCACGAGGCCGTAGGCCACATAGCCCGCGCCGATGCCGCCGTAGGCCTCGGGGATGGTCGAGCCGAGAAGGCCCAGCTCGCCCATCTCGCGGAAGATCTCGGGGTCGGTGTGCTCTTCGAGATAGGCATGCTCGACCCGCGGCAGCAGCTTTTCCTGCGAGAAGGCATGGGCGGTATCGCTGATCATCCGCTCTTCCTCGGTCAACTGCTCGCTGAACAGAAACGGGTCCTCCCAGTTGAACGAGGCAAGCGCGGGCTGTTCCTTGGGCTTGAGGTGGGACAGGTCGGTCATCGGAAGGCTCCTCCGGAGGGATCATGCGTTTGGCGCGCAGCCTAGCGCCGGGGCGGACCGCTGGGAAACGATTTGAATTGCTCATGTCATGATCAAAACTCATAATCTGCGCATCCAGAGGAGTCCCGGATGCGCAAACCCTATATGCCCCGCGTCGGCGAGCTGGAGGCCTTTGTCGCCTGCGCCCGGCGCGGCACCACCACCATGGCCGCCGACAGTCTGAACCTTACGCAGAGCGCGATCTCGCGCTCGCTGGCGGCGCTTGAGGACCGGCTCGGCGTCGCCCTTTTCCTGCGGGTGCGCCAGAGGCTGGTGCTTTCGCCAGCAGGGCAGGCCTTTCTGCTGCAGGCCGAGAAGGTGCTGGGCGAGCTTGACAGCGCCGCCATGGGGGTCATGGCGTTCGGGGGGCAATCCGCCGTTCTGCGCCTTGCGGTGCTGCCGAGCTTTGCCCGCACATGGCTGATCCCGCGCCTGCCGAGCTTTGCCGAAGCCGCCCCCGGCATCACCCTCGATCTCTCTGCCCGGCTGCAGCCGGTGGAGTTCAGCCGCGATCCCTTTGACCTTGCGCTTATGCGCAGCCAGCATGAAACCCCCGGCACCAGCGCCGAGACGGTGGCGCGCGAAGAGATGGTGGTTGTCGCCGCCCCTGCCCTGCTTGCGGGGCGCGCCGAGCTTTCGGACGCCGAACTGCTCGAGTTGCCACTGCTGCAGCAATCCACCCGCCCGACGCTCTGGCTCGACTGGTTCCGCGGCAGCGATACCGACGCCCGCCGCATCCTGCGCGGCGCCCGTTTCGACCATTTCGACATGATCCTCGATGCCGCGATGGCGGGGCTTGGCGTGGGCATCGTGCCGCAGATCATCGCCCGCCCGGCGCTTGCCAGCGGGCAGCTTGCCCTCGCCGCGCAACGCCGCTTCGACACCGGCGAGAGTTACGCGCTGATCCAGCCCGAACGCAGCGCCGACAGCGCCAGCGTGCAGGCGTTCCGCGACTGGCTCTTGCGCGAAATCGCAGCCTGACGCGGCGACGCACACGCAGGGCCTGAACACATCGCTTGAGCTGCCCGATTATTCAGCACAGGCTTGCGCCGCGGCGCGCTGCCCGCATGCGGGCCTTTGCAAAAGTCCGAACTTTCTACTTCAGTAACGCAGACCAAACGGAAGGACACCATGGCCGAGGAGATCACCCGCAATGCAGGCACGGAAGACGCCTTCACGCTCGCCCTGAACGCACAGGCCGCCCCCGGCACCCAGTGGACCGAAGCGCAGAATGCCATCCTCAGCGACGCCGGTTTCGCCACCGCTGCGGGCACCATCCGCGCTTGGCCCGGCTACACCGAGACGCCGCTGGCTGCCCTTCCCGCGCTCGCCGCCGAGATCGGCGTTGCCGCGCTGCACTACAAGGACGAGAGCACGCGCTTCGGGCTCGGCAGCTTCAAGGCGCTTGGCGGGGCCTATGCGGTGGCGCGGCTGCTGCAAAAGGAACTGTCGGCACGGCTGGGCCGCGATGTGAGCATGGACGAAATCACCGCCCGCGCGATCCCCGAGGCGGCGCAGATCACCGTCTGCTGCGCCACCGACGGCAACCATGGCCGCTCGGTCGCCTGGGGGGCGCAGAGCTTTGGCTGCAACTGCGTGATCTTCATCCACGCCACCGTCTCCGAGGGCCGCAAGACCGCCATCGAGGCCTTTGGCGCCGAGGTCCGCCGCACGCCGGGCAATTACGACGACTCGGTGCGCGAGGCGCAGGAGGTGGCGAGCGCGGAAGGCTGGTTCGTGGTCTCCGACACCTCGTACCCCGGCTATATGGACGTGCCGCGCGACGTGATGCAGGGCTATGAGATCATGGCCGCCGAGGCGCTCGACGCCCTGCCCGAGCCGCCCACCCATATCTTTCTGCAAACCGGCGTTGGCGGCATGGCCGCTGCGGTCACCGCGCAGGCAGTGCGCCGCTATAGCGCGGACAGGCCGAAGATTGTGCTCTGCGATCCCGATCAGGCCGCCTGCTTCCTTGCCTCCTACCGCACCGGCGCGCGCACGGCGGTGCATGGCGATCTCGATACGCTGATGGCGGGGCTTGCCTGTGGCGAGGTCTCGGCGCTGGCGTGGGAGATTCTGCAAGACCATGGCGACGCGGTGATCGCGCTTACCGATGCCGCTGCCATCGCCGCCATGCGCCGCCTCGCCTACCCCGAGGGCGGCGATCCTGCGCTGGTCGCGGGCGAGTCGGCCGTCGCGGGCATCGCCGGGCTGCGCCTTGCCATGGAAGACCCCGAGGCGCGCCAGATGCTCGGCCTCGACGCCACCTCCCGCATTCTCACCTTCGGCACCGAGGGCGACACCGACCCCGAGCTTTATGAGCAGCTCATCGGCGCCCCGGCCTCCCAGATACGCCCCTAGAAAAGGACCGCCCCCATGAGCCGCAAGTTCACCGTCGCCGCCGCCCAGCTTGGCCCCATCGCCAAGGATGAGCCGCGCAGCTCTGCCGTGGCCCGCCTCTGCGCGATGATGAAGGAGGCCAAGGCCCGCGGTGCCTCCCTCGTGGTCTTCCCCGAACTTGCGCTCACCACCTTCTTTCCGCGCTGGTTCATCGAGGCGGGCCCCGAGCTGGATCAGTGGTTCGAGACCGAGATGCCGAATGAGGCCACCGCGCCGCTCTTCGCCCTCGCCAAAGAACTGCAGATCGGCTTTCACCTCGGCTATGCCGAGCTGACGCCGGACGGGCACCATTACAACACCGCGATCCTCGTCGGCCCCGATGGCGAGATCGCCGGAAAATACCGCAAGATCCACCTCCCCGGCCATTGGGAGAACGAGGAATGGCGCCCCTTCCAGCACCTCGAGAAGCGCTATTTCGAAAAGGGCGATCTGGGCTGGCCGGTGTTCGAAATGCTCGGCGGCAAGATGGGCATGTGTATCTGCAACGACCGCCGCTGGCCCGAGACATGGCGCGTGCTGGGTCTTGGCGGGGCCGAACTGGTCTGCCTTGGCTACAACACCCCGATCCATTTCGCGCCCGCGCCCGAGCATGACCACCTGCAGTATTTCCACAACGAGCTGTCGGTGATGGCGGGCTGCTACCAGAACGGCACATGGGGCGTGGCTGTGGCCAAGGCCGGGCTGGAGGAAGGCTCTGTGCTGATCGGCGGCAGCATCATCGTCGCTCCCACTGGCGAGATCGTTGCCAAGGCCAGCACCTCGGGCGACGAGGTGATCACGGCAGAGGTCGATCTCGACCGCTGCGCCGAGATCCGCGCAAATGTCTTCAACTTCGAAGAGCACCGCGAGCCGCAGGACTACCTGCCGATCACCGCGCCCAAGGCGAAGCGCAAGGCGGCGGAATAAGCCCCTTCCCGGGCGCTCTGACCGGCGCCCGGACTGCCACCGCAGCCAGACCGTCTGGAACCGAAGCTCCCCTGAGGCGCTTATCCCTACACATTAGTGGGGAACGATATGACCGACCGGCCACTCGAAGGAATTATGCACGACCTCTCGGAACTCGGAGACAGCGACGGCTGCATCGAGGTACAAGAGGTGGTGCGCACGCTGGAATCGCGGGGCTTTGGGCCACTGCTCATCGTGCTGGCGGCCTTCCTCATGCTGCCGATCGGAATGATCCCCGGCGTGCCCGCGCTGATCGGCCTTTTGTTCATCCTCTGCGGCGCGCAGATGATGCGCGGCAAATCCGGGGTCTGGCTGCCTTCGAAGATCGCCAGCATCGAGTTCCCCGCCGACAAATTCACCGCCAGCATCAAGAAGGCTTGGCCCAAGGCCCGGAGCCTTCGTCGCTATCTTGGCTCGCGCATGACATGGGCGGCCAGCGGCACCATCTCGCGCATCATCGCCGTGCTGCTGATCTTTGCAGGCGCGGCAGTGATCGGCCTTGGATTCATCCCCGGCCTGCCGTTCCTCGTCGCCGTGCCGGTGCTGCTGTTCGGGCTTGGCCTGACCTTGCGCGATGGCCTGCTGATCATCTTGGCCTTCGCTCTGCTCGGCCCGGCGATCTGGGCGGGCGCGGCTTGGGCAATGTAAACGGGGGCAATGTAGGCGCAAAGTAAAAGCGCGGGGTCAGGTCAGCCCTGCCCCGCGCTTCGTTGCGTCCAACGCTCTGCGGCGCGCGCCTTACTCTTCCAGTTCGATCAGAAGATCCTTGGCGTCGATCTGGCTGCCGGGCGTCACATGCACCGCCTTGATCACCGCGTCGCGTTCGGCGTGCAGCCCGGTCTCCATCTTCATCGCCTCGATGGTCAGCAGCAAATCGCCCTCCTTGACCGAAGCGCCCGCCTGCACCGCGATCGAGGCGACAACGCCCGGCATCGGCGCGCCGATGTGGTTGGCGTTGCCCAACTCGGCCTTGGGCTTGGCACCGCTCGCAGCCTTGGCCTTGCGGTCGGGCACGCGCACCGCACGCGGCTGGCCGTTGAGTTCGAAGAACACCCGCACCTCGCCGTCATCCTGCGTCTCGCCGACGGTGATCAGGCGGATCTCCAGCGTCTTGCCGGGGTCGATCTCGGCGGTGATCTCGGCACCCGGCTCCATGCCGTAGAAATAGGCCAGCGTCGGCAGGGTGCGCACAGGGCCGTATTCCTCGTGGCGCGCGATGTAGTCGGTGAAGACCTTGGGGTACATCAGGTAGCCGTTGAAATCCTCGTCGTCGAATTCGACATCGGGGAATTTCTCCTGCAACTCGGCGCGCAGTTTGGCGAAATCGGCGGGCGGCAGATGCTTGCCGGGGCGCTCGGTGTTGGGTTTCTCGCCCTTCAGCACCTTCTTCAGAATGCCCTCGGGGAAGCCACCCGGCGGCTGGCCGAGGTTGCCGCGCATCATGTCGATCACCGAGTCCGGGAAGCTGACGTCGCTCTTGGGGTCCTCGACCTGCGCGCGGGTCAGCCCTTGGCTCACCATCATCAGCGCCATGTCGCCCACCACTTTCGACGACGGCGTCACCTTCACGATATCGCCGAACATCATGTTCACGTCGGCATAGGTCTTGGCGACCTCGTGCCAGCGCTCTTCCAGCCCCAGCGAGCGCGCCTGCGCCTTGAGGTTGGTGAACTGCCCGCCCGGCATCTCGTGCAGATACACCTCCGACGCGGGGGCCTGCATGCTGCTCTCGAAGGCCGCATATTGGCCGCGCACCGCCTCCCAGTAGTTCGAGACCTCGCGGATCACGCCCACGTCGAGCCCGGTGTCACGCTCGGTGTGGCGCAGCGCCTCGACGATAGAGCCGAGCGTGGGCTGCGAGGTGTTGCCCGAGAGCGCATCCATCGCCGCATCCACCGCGTCGACCCCGGCGCGGCTCGCCTCCATGATCGTAGCAATGGCGGCGCCCGACGTGTCATGGGTGTGGAAGTGGATCGGCAGCCCCACCTCTTCTTTCAGCGCGGTGATCAGCGCACCTGCGGCCGAGGGTTTCAGCAGGCCCGCCATGTCCTTGAGACCCAGCACATGCGCCCCGGCCTCTTTCAACTGCTTGCCCATCGCCACGTAGTACTTGAGGTCATATTTGGCACGCGCCGGATCGAGGATATCGCCGGTGTAGCACACCGTGCCCTCGCAGATCTTGCCGCTGTCGATCACCGCATCCATGGCGACGCGCATGTTCTCGACCCAGTTCAGCGAGTCGAAGACGCGGAACACATCGACGCCCGAGTCCGCCGCCTGCGCGACGAAGCTCTGCACCACATTGTCGGGGTAGTTGGTGTAGCCCACGCCGTTGGAGGCGCGCAGCAGCATCTGCGTCATGACGTTGGGCATCTTGGCGCGGATGTCGCGCAGGCGCTGCCACGGGCATTCCTGCAAGAAGCGGTAGGCCACATCGAAGGTCGCGCCGCCCCAGCACTCCACCGAGAAGAGGTTCGAGAGGTTCGCCGCGTACGCAGGCGCCACTTTGATCATGTCGAGCGAGCGCATCCGGGTGGCCAGCAGCGACTGGTGCCCGTCGCGCATGGTGGTGTCGGTGATCAGCAGCTGCTTTTGCGCCGCCATCCAATCGGCCACCGCCTGCGCGCCCTTCTCCTCAAGCAGCGTGCGGGTGCCCGGCGGCGGCGTTTCGGCGCGCAGTTCGGGGGCACGCGCGGGCTTCAGCTCGGCATGGGGCTTGGGGCGGCCCTGCACCTCGGGATGGCCGTTGACGGTGATGTCGGCGAGATAAGTCAGCACTTTGGTGCCGCGGTCCCGGCGCTTCTTGAAGTCGAAAAGCTCGGGCGTCGTGTCGATGAACTTCGTGGTGTACTGGTTGTTCAGGAACACCGGGTGCTTGAGCAGGTTGATCACGAAGTCGATGTTGGTGCTCACGCCGCGGATGCGGAACTCGCGCAGGGCGCGGTCCATACGGGCGATGGCCTTCTCGGGCGTCGGCGCCTTGGCCGTCACCTTCACCAGCAGCGAGTCGTAATAGCGGGTGATCACCCCGCCCGCGTAGGCCGTGCCGCCATCGAGGCGGATGCCCATGCCGGTGGCCGAGCGATAGGCGGTGATGCGGCCATAGTCGGGGATGAAGTTGTTGGTCGGATCCTCGGTGGTGATCCGCGTCTGCAGCGCGTGGCCGGTGAGGCGCACGTCGTATTGGCTGGCCTTGCCGGTGGCCTCTGCAAGGCTCTTGCCCTCGGCGATCATGATCTGCGCCTGCACGATGTCGATGCCGGTCACCTCTTCGGTGACGGTGTGCTCGACCTGCACGCGCGGGTTCACCTCGATGAAGTAGAACTTGCCGCTGTCCATATCCATCAGGAACTCGACGGTGCCGGCGCATTCATAGTTCACATGAGCGCAGATCTTTCGGCCCAGTTCGCAGATCTCCTCGCGCTGTGCCTCGGACAGATAGGGCGCGGGCGCGCGCTCGACGACCTTCTGGTTGCGGCGCTGCACCGAGCAATCGCGCTCATAAAGGTGGTAGATGTTGCCCTGCTTGTCGCCGAGAATCTGCACCTCGACGTGGCGAGCGCGGATGATCATCTTCTCGAGATAGCCCTCGCCGTTGCCAAAGGCCGCCTCGGCTTCGCGCCGCCCTTCGAGCACCTTCTCTTTCAGTTCCTTCGACGACTCGATCGGACGCATCCCGCGCCCGCCGCCGCCCCAGCTGGCCTTGAGCATCAGCGGATAGCCGATCTCTTCGGCCTCCTTGGTGATCGCGTCGAAATCATCGCCCAGCACCTCGGTGGCGGGAATCACCGGCACCCCGGCCTCGACCGCCACTTTGCGGGCGCTGGCCTTGTCGCCAAGCGCGCGCATGGTTTCCGCCTTGGGCCCGATGAAGGTGATGCCCGCCTCGACACAGGCATCGACGAACTCGGGGTTCTCGGACAGCAGACCATAGCCCGGATGGATCGCGTCAGCGCCCGATTCCTTGGCAACACGGATGATCTCGGGAATCGACAGATAAGCCGCCACGGGGCCCAGCCCCTCACCGATGCGATAGGCCTCGTCGGCCTTGAAACGGTGGAGCCCCAGCTTGTCTTCTTCGGCATAGACGGCGACCGTCTTCTTCCCCATCTCGTTCGCGGCGCGCATGATGCGGATCGCGATCTCGCCCCTGTTGGCGATGAGAATCTTCTGGAACTCTGGCATTATCTTCCTCCGTCACTACCGCCATGCCTGCGGGTGACGTGGAGTGAACGCCATGCTGCGATGCGGCGCAAGATGACTATGCAAAGTTAGCACCCGTGAGCGCCAACTTTGCAAAATGCCGCCGATGTCAGCCGTTGCTTGCGTCCTGCTCCTCGGGTTTGTGCAGCGGCTCGCGGGCCGGCGCCTCATCAAGGCACATGATGTTGATGCTGACATGCGGCCAGCGGATCAGCGCGCCTTCTGGCCCACCGAACTGCGGGAAGAAGTCGAGCAGCACGTTCTGGATATAGGCCAGCGCCCAGCCCCGGCCGTTGATCGGTTCTTCCAGTTCCATGATCCAGAAGAAGGCCTCCATCGCCGTGGCATTGGCTTCGCTCACGATGAAGGGGATATTGACGATCCCGCCCGTGGCGAACTCGGTATTGAAATGCAGCGTGGTGGTCTGGCGGATCGGACCCAGCGCCGCGATTCCTCCGCGCAGCAGCTCCCAGGGGCGCGAGACGTCGAATAGACCCTCGAACTTATTGTCGCCACTCAGATCGCCATAGGGCGCGAGATAGCGCGTAAGTTCTGGGTCCGGCTCGCCCGGCGGGGATTGCAGGTGCAAAGGAAGGCCGCTGATCTCTGGCACCAGCGGCGCGCCCGGGCGGGTGAAGGACACGCCCATCGCGGTCACCGTATCGCCATGCGGGATCGAGGCCAGCCGCGCCACATTGAGCGGCAGCTTGGTTTCACACTCATCGCCCGCGGGCGTCCTGACCACGTAATCTATGAAGGTGTGCTGATCGCGAATCCACAGCATGAAGCCCGGCTCATGGTGGATCCCGGCGCCGATCTTGCCACGGATCATGTCGCTCGACGGCGGAGAGTCCTTCACCGCGATCTGCGCGATGCGCTGCGTGTAATCGAGGCCAAAGATCGTCTGGTCGGTCTGCGCCGTCGCATCGGCACTGCCCTCCTTGTCGACCCCACGATTAGGCACCGGCCCGTCGACGGTCAGGAAATCGAGCGTTTCGTTGTATTGGTTCGCCAGCACCCGGAAGTCGCCACTGGCATCGGTGAAGAAGGGCAGCGCGATCATGTTCCAGCCGCGGCCCTCGAATCCGGTGGTCAGCCCCTCCTTTGCGTTGATCCATTTGCCCGGCAGCTTGCTCAGCGCGCCCAGCTTCTCTGGTTCGGACCTGTCGGCAGGCCGTATGTCGCGATTGCCGTATTCGTGAACCTTGGCTTCCAGTTTGAGTTCCATCGATCCCTCCTCCAGAATCTCTGTCTTGAAATGGATTTCGGCCCTTGGTCGCCGGGAGCGAGCCGTGGTCAAAGGCGGCCTCCGCAACCGGCGGGTGCAAATGCGATCTGAAAATCCCGTTCATTTTAGACACCGCGACCGCCCCCCACGAGTGCGGAAAACCTCCATGGAGTCCGCCCGCACAGTGATTTTTGGAACAAATAAAGAACGCACCTTTCACAGGCCGCCGCGCCGCGCTAGATTTGCGCCATGAGCAGCTTTGACGACATGGATGCATTCGAGGGGGCCTCGCTGTCGCAGCGGGCCATGGCGGCGCGCCCCGCGCCCTATCTCGACGACCTCAACCCCGCGCAGCGCGAGGCGGTGGAACGGCTCGACGGGCCGGTGCTGATGCTGGCCGGTGCCGGCACCGGCAAAACCAAGGCGCTGACCGCCCGTATCGCGCATCTGCTGACCACCGGCCGCGCGAGGCCGAACGAGATTCTCTCGGTGACCTTCACCAACAAGGCCGCGCGCGAGATGAAAGAGCGTGTGGGCCGCCTGCTCGGCCACGCGGTCGAGGGCATGCCGTGGATGGGCACCTTCCACTCGATCTGCGTCAAGCTGCTGCGCCGCCACGCCGAACTGGTGGGGCTGAAGACGAATTTCACCATCCTCGACACCGACGATCAGATCCGCCTGCTGAAACAGGTGATCGCGGCCAACAATATCGACGAAAAGCGCTGGCCCGCCCGGCAACTATCGGGGGTGATCGACAACTGGAAGAACCGCGCCTGGACGCCCGACAAGGTTCCGGCGTCCGAGGCTGGCGCCTTCAACAACCGTGGCACCGAGCTTTACGCCCAGTATCAGACCCGCCTGCGCGAGCTGAACGCCTGCGATTTCGGCGACCTGCTGTTGCATGTGGTGACGATCTTCCAGCAGCACGCCGATGTGCTCGAGCAATACCAGCGCTGGTTCCGCTTCATCCTCGTGGACGAGTATCAGGATACCAACGTCGCCCAATACCTCTGGTTGCGGCTGCTGGCGCAGGGCCACACCAACATCTGTTGCGTCGGCGACGACGATCAGTCGATCTATGGCTGGCGCGGCGCCGAAGTGGGCAACATCCTGCGCTTCGAAAAGGATTTCCCCGGCGCCCATGTGGTGCGACTGGAACAGAACTACCGCTCGACCGCGCATATCCTCGCCGCCGCCTCCTCGGTGATCCGCGGCAACGAAAACCGGCTCGGCAAGGAACTCTGGACTGAGGCGGACGGCGGCGAGAAGGTCCGCCTCATCGGCCATTGGGACGGCGAGGAAGAGGCGCGCTGGATCGGCGAAGAGATCGAGGCGGCGCAGCGCGGATCGCGCGGCATGCGGCCAATCTCGCTTGATGACATGGCGATCCTCGTGCGCGCCTCGCACCAGATGCGCGCCTTCGAAGACCGTTTCCTGACCATCGGCCTGCCCTACCGGGTGATCGGCGGCCCGCGCTTTTACGAGCGGCTCGAGATTCGCGATGCCATGGCCTATTTCCGGCTGGTGGTCTCGCCCGAAGATGATCTCGCCTTCGAGCGTATCGTGAACACCCCCAAGCGGGGCCTCGGCGACAAGGCGCAGCAGAAGATCCAGATCAAGGCGCGCGAGAACGGCACGACGCTGCTCAACGGCGCGCGGCTGCTGCTGCGCGACAAGGAGATCACCGGCAAAGGCGCGGGCAAGCTGGCCACCTTCGTCGAGCAGATCGACCGCTGGCACGAGGTGGCCCGCCAGCAGCTGGGCCTGCCCTCGGAGGTGCAGCAAGACGACGACGATCTGGTGCTGATCGACGAAGACAAGCCGCTGGCCAAGACCATGAGCCATGTGGAACTGGCCGAGGTCATGCTCGACGAGAGCGGCTACACCGAGATGTGGCAAAACGACAAGAACCCCGATTCCCCAGGCCGGCTGGAAAACCTCAAGGAACTGGTCAAAGCGCTGGAGAATTTCGACAACCTGCAGGGGTTCCTCGAACACGTCGCGCTGATCATGGACAATGAGACGGAAGAGACCGGGGCCAAGGTCTCGATCATGACGCTGCACGCGGCCAAGGGTCTCGAATTTCCCGCGGTGTTCCTGCCGGGCTGGGAGGACGGGCTCTTCCCCTCGCAGCGTTCGATGGACGAAAGCGGCCTCAAGGGGCTCGAGGAAGAGCGGCGCCTCGCCTATGTCGGGATCACCCGCGCCGAGGAGCTTTGCACCATCTCCTTCGCCGCCAACCGGCGCGTCTTCGGGCAATGGCAATCGGCCATGCCCTCGCGTTTCATCGACGAGTTGCCCGAGCAGCACGTCGAGATTCTCACCCCGCCCGGCCTTTACGGCGGCGGCTATGGCGCTGCGGGCATGAACAGCGGCTTTGGCGGCGGTTCAGGGCTGGAAAGCCGTGCCGCCGAGGCCAATGTCTACAATTCCCCGGGCTGGAAACGGCTGCAGGAACGCTCCTCCAGCGCCCGCTCGGTCAGCCAGCCGCGCGAGAGCCGCACTCAGGTGATCGACCTGCAGGCAGTTTCGGCCTTCGAGACCGGTGAGCGCGTCTTCCACCAGAAATTCGGCTATGGCGAGATCGTCGCCATCGAAGGCGACAAGCTCGAGATCGACTTCGAGAAGGCGGGCGTCAAGAAAGTGGTGGCCCGCTTCGTGACCGCCGCAGATTCGGCGGGCGACGTGCCGTTCTGACGCGCCGCCGGGGCGGGCTGTAGACGAAACCGCCGCACACCGTGATACAAAAGAAGGCCCGGGGCGCATTGCTCCGGGCCTTCTTCTCTTTCCAAATACGCATGTCGCAACCGACGGCTCAGCGCTCCGCCCCGATCAGCGCGGCAAGGATCTCGCCGTCGCTCCGCCCCGAGGCGCGGGCGATCGAGGCAAGGCTCTCCTCCTGCCCGCCGACCGCAAACCCCGCCTCCGTCAGCGTGGCGCCGAGGTCGGCTGCAGGCACGTCGATCAGCGCCGCCACTTCGGCCACGCTGCCCTCGAGCACCAGCCCGGCGGCGGCGAACTGCGGCGGACGCCCGCCGCCTGCCGCACCGTCCGCGCCCGACAGCGACGGCACCACGAAGGCCACAGCCATCACCAGCGACGCCACCATCGCCAGCCCGAAGGCAGGCTTGCGCATATAGGCGGTCATCGGGCGCCAGTTCTTCCACAGGTGCAGAGCGAAGGGCAGGATCAGCACCATGCTCAGCCATTCGTGCATGCCGTGAAACCAGCCCATGTTCCAATGAAAGAACAGCGCGATTCCCGAAATGAGCGAGACGAGGAAAAGACCGGTGATGAGCGGCGTGGCGTAGCGTTGGATGACGGGTTTCATGCTGCGGATGCTCCGATGCTGGCGTTCGAAAGGCCGCGCCCTCCCCCGCGCGCCCATATCCGATACGCGCCGCCGCGAAGTTTCCGTCGCGTTTTGCTGCGCTTTTTTGCTGTCCGGGAAATTTCCGGCAAAAACCTGAATTTTCCTCTTGCGGAGGTCTGCGGGAAACTCTAAATCGCCCACACCAACAAGGAAGCGGGCGTAGCTCAGGGGTAGAGCATTACCTTGCCAAGGTAAGGGTCGGGCGTTCGAATCGCCTCGCCCGCTCCAGTTGGACCTCCGGCAGCAGCCGGGCCGGTGAAAGGCCGGATCGACAGACGGGCAGAGGCCTGAAAGTCGCACATGATGAATGGTTTGCGGGCGTAGCTCAGGGGTAGAGCATTACCTTGCCAAGGTAAGGGTCGGGCGTTCGAATCGCCTCGCCCGCTCCATTCACAACTTTCCTTCCAGACGAAGTTTCCAGACAGACTGGTCGACCTACAGGCCGCTAGACGGCTTTGCGCACTTTAGTTGACGCCCTTGCCCCAGCGCGGACGGGCGACCCGAAGGCCGCCCTGTGGCGGCTCAGAACGCCTTGAAGGTCAGCGTCGTCAGCGAGCGCTCGATTCCCGGCACATCCAGCAGATTCTCGTTGATGAAATGCCCCACGTCGGCACCCTCGGGGATGTAGAGCTTGAGCAGCAGGTCCCAGTCGCCCGACGTCGAATAGAGCTCGGAGTGAATCTCGCGAAGCGCGATCTGATCGGCCACCTGATAGGTGGTGCCGGGCTTGCAGCGGATCTGCACGAAGACGCAGGTGGTCATGGTCGGGGCCTTTCGTTGATATGCGGGCAAGCTGTCACACCGCCCCCGCCGCCGCAAGCGTGCCCGCGGCCTGCTGAACGCGCGGGGCTTGGCGCGCGCCCTGCCCCGCCCTATAAGCCCCTGCGAGACATCGAGGAGTATGGTCCATGCGCAAGGCCGAGGTAAGCCGCAGCACCGCCGAAACGAAGATCGAGGTCGCGCTCGATCTCGACGGCACCGGCAGCTACGACATGAAGACCGGCGTGGGGTTCTTCGACCACATGCTGGACCAGCTGGCACGCCATTCGCTGATCGACATGGTGGTGCGCGCCGAGGGCGATCTGCACATCGACGATCACCACACCGTCGAGGACACCGGCATCGCCATCGGGCAGGCGCTGGCCAAGGCGCTCGGCGACAAGCGCGGCATCCGCCGCTATGGCTCTTGTCTGCTGCCGATGGACGATGCGCTGGTGCGCGCCGCGCTCGACCTCTCGGCCCGTCCGTTCCTCGTGTGGAAGGTCGAGCTGCCCACCGAGAAGATCGGCAGTTTCGACACCGAACTGGTGCGCGAGTTCTTTCAGGCGCTGGCGACCCATGGCGGCATCACCCTGCACGTCGAGGCCATCGATGGGGTGAACTCGCACCATATCGTCGAGGCGGCGTTCAAGGCGGTGGCCCGCGCCCTGCGCGAAGCGGTCGAGCCGGACCCGCGCAAGGGCGACGCGATCCCTTCGACCAAGGGCGCGCTCTGAATTTTTCGCGGGTCAGCGAGGGGCCAGCCCCTCGCGCGCCCCGGAGTATTTGCGGAAAGATGAAAGGGGCCGGGACTGCACCGGCCCGGAAAGGTGAGCCACATGCTGACGGCGATCATCGACTACGAGAGCGGCAACCTGCATTCGGCCGAAAAGGCCTTTCAGCGCATGGCAAGCGAACTGGACGCCGGCACCGTGGTGGTGACCGACGACCCCGAGGTGGTGGCCCGCGCCGACCGGCTGGTGCTGCCCGGCGACGGCGCCTTCCCCGCCTGCGCCAAGGCGCTGCGCCATTCGGGCTGTTTCGACGCCATGGTCGAGGCGGTGACCCAGAAGGGTCGTCCCTTCCTCGGCATCTGCGTCGGCATGCAGCTTATGGCGCGGGTCGGCTATGAATATGAAGAGACCCCCGGCCTTGGGTGGGTCGACGGCGAGGTCGAGAAGATCCTGCCCGAGGACCCGGCGCTGAAAGTGCCGCATATGGGCTGGAACGAGCTGGTCATCGACCACGAGCACCCGGTTCTGCACGGCGTGCAGAGCGGCGATCACGCCTATTTCGTGCATTCCTACCAGATGCGCATGCTGACCCCCGCGCACCGCATCGCCCATGTGGACTACGGCAGCACGGTGACCGCGGTCGTTGGAACCGGCACCATGCTGGGCTTTCAATTCCACCCCGAGAAGAGCGCCGAGACCGGGCTGCGGATGATCGGCAACTTCCTCACCTGGGCGCCCTGATCCTTGGTGCAGGCGCGGGCTGCCTTTGCGGCAGCGCGCGGATTGCAAAGCGCGCCCCGGCGCGGCTATAGGGTGCCCGACACCGATCCTGTCACTGACCTTTTGCGGAGCCGCGCCATGATCCTCTACCCCGCCATCGACCTCAAGGACGGCAAGGCCGTGCGCCTGCTGCGCGGCGATATGGAGAAGGCCACGGTCTTCAACGACGATCCGGCCGCGCAGGCGATGGAGTTCGTCGAGGCGGGCTGTGACTGGCTGCACCTCGTGGACCTCAACGGCGCTTTCGCCGGGGAGCCGGTGAACGCGACGGCGGTCGAAGCGATCCTCGCGCGCACCAAGGTGCCCGCGCAGCTGGGTGGCGGCATCCGCGATATGGCGACCATCGAGCGCTGGCTCGACAAGGGGCTGGCGCGGGTCATCCTCGGCACCGTGGCGGTGGAAAACCCCGCGCTGGTGCGCGAGGCGGCCAAAGCCTTCCCCGGCAAGATCGCCGTGGGCATCGACGCCCGCGACGGGCGGGTGGCCACCAAGGGCTGGGCCGAGGTCACCGATGTGGACGCGGTGGATCTGGCGCGCAGCTTCGAGAACGACGGCGTGGCGGCGATCATCTACACCGACATCAACCGCGATGGCGCCATGCAGGGGCCGAACATCGATTACACCGCCGCCATGGCGCGCGCCGTGTCGATCCCGGTGATCGCCTCGGGCGGCGTGTCGTCGCTGGCCGACCTCATCGCCCTGCGCGACTGCGGCGCGGAGCTCAACGGCGCGATCTCGGGCCGGGCGCTTTACGACGGGGCCATCGACCTGAAAGAAGCGCTGGCCGCCCTCAAGAGCTGAGCCTAGCGCCGGAGCCAAGCAAAAGGGCCGCCCACTTGGGGCGGCCCTTTGTGCATTCCGGGAGGCGTTAGTAGTTAAAGCGGCTCCGTGCGGTAGAGCTTCACCTTCAGGCTGCCATGGGCGACCGGCGCCCCCGTCGGCAGGAAGCGCAGGCCGGTGGCCTTGGCCAGACCCGGCTCGGTGGTGATGATCCCCACGCGCCAGCCGCCGAACTTCTCTTTCAGCACCGCGCCCAGCGAGGCGTGCAGCGCGTGCAGCGGGCCCTTCTCGCCAATCCGCGCGCCGTAGGGCGGGTTCACCATGACAAGCCCCGGCGGGCCTTCGGGACGCTCCAGCTCGCTCACCGGGCGGCAGTCGAAGCGCGTCCAGTCGGTCACCCCGGCACGCTCGGCATTGGCGGTCGCCGAGCGGATCGCCCCCGCGTCCCGGTCGGATCCATAGTAGAGCGCGGAGGGCGTGCGCAGCGGACCCTGCCGCTTCATTCCCTTGAGGTCCGCCGGCGCAAAGACCGCCAGACGCTCGAAATCGAAGGCCCGCGCCCGGCCCGGCAGCAGGCCCGCGGCGATCTCGGCCCCCTCGATGGGGAAGGTGCCCGAGCCGCACATCGGGTCGAGCACCGGCTCGACGCCATCGTAGCCGCAGGCGCGCATGAAGAGCGAGGCCAGCGTCTCGCGCATGGGCGCCTTGCTCACCGCCTGTTTGAGGCCGCGTCGGTGCAGCGGCTGGCCGGAGGTGTCGACGGAGAAGGAGACGAGGTTGTTCTCGATCCGCGCGAGGATGCGCACGCCGTCCTCGGCGATGGGCGCGCCCAGTTCCTCGGTGATTGCCCGCTCGATGCGCTGCTTGGCGGCGCCCGCGTGGTAGATCTTGGACTTGCGGCTCAGCGCCTCGACCTTCACCGGCACATCGGCGCGCAGGATGTCGCCCCAGGGGAACTTACGGGCCCGCTTGTCGAGCTGCGCCAGATGCAGCGCCGGAAAGCCGCCGATGCGGGCCAGCACCCGCGCCGCGCCGCGCAGTTCCAGATTGGCGCGCGCCACCTCGGGCCAGCCGCCCTGAAACGACACGCCGCCCTGCTCGGGCTTCAGCGGGCCGAAGCCAAGCGCCTTGGCCTCCTGCACCAGAACCGGCTCCAGCCCCGGCGCGCAGGCGAGGAAAATCTCGAAGGTGTTTTCCATGGCTCAGAGCAGATCCAGCACGCGCTCGGGCGGACGGCCGATCACCGCGCGTTCGCCCTCGAAGGCGACCGGGCGCTCGATCAGCTTGGGCGTTTCGGCCATCGCGCGCAGCAGCGTCTCATCGTCGCTGTCCTTGCTCAGCCCCGCCGCCTTGAACTCGGCTTCCTTGATCCGCATCATCGCGATCACCGGCACGCCAAGCGCGGCGTGCGCCGCCTTCAGCTCGTCATAGCTCGGCGCGTCTTCGAGATAGCGGCGGACCTGCGGCGCGACGCCCTTGTCTTGCAGCAGCGCCAGCGCCTCGCGCGACTTGCTGCAGCGGGGATTGTGCCAGAGGATCATGTCCAGTCTCCGCGCCCGGTGCCCACCGCTTCCTCGACCGAGGCAAAGCCGTCGCGCGCCAGCAGCGCATCGAGCCCCACGGCGATGTCCTGCACCAGCGACAGCCCGCCGTAGACCAGCGCGGTGTAAAGCTGGACCGCAGACGCCCCGGCGCGGATCTTCTGATAGGCCTGCTCGGCCGAGCCGATGCCGCCGACACCGATGAGCGGCAGCTGGCCCTCGGTCAGCTGCGACAGATGCGCCAGAACGCGGGTGGATTTCTCGAACAAAGGCTGGCCCGACATGCCGCCCGCCTCGGAGGCATGGCTCGAGCGCAGCCCTTCGCGCGAGAGCGTGGTGTTGGTGGCGATCACCGCGTCGACCTTGGAGGCCATGGCCACCTCGGCCACGTCCTTGAGCCCCTGCTCGTCGAGGTCGGGCGCGATCTTGAGGAACACCGGAATGCGATCGTCGAGGTTCGCCCGAGCCTCCATAACGCCGCCCAGCAGTGCCGCCAGCGCATCCTTGCCTTGCAGGTCGCGCAGCCGCTCGGTGTTGGGCGAGCTGACGTTGACGGTGGCGAAATCGAGATGCTCGCCGCAGCGCGCCAGCACCTTGGCGAAATCCGCCGCGCGGTCGTCGCTGTCTTTATTGGCACCGAGGTTGAGCCCCAGCACCATGTCGCGCGGGCGATGCACCAGCCGCCCGACGGCGGCCTCCATGCCCTCGTTGTTGAAACCGAACCGGTTGATCGCCGCCTGATCCTCGGTCAGCCGGAACAGCCGCGGCTTGGGGTTGCCCGGCTGCGCGCGGGGGGTGATCGCCCCCACCTCGACAAAGCCGAAGCCCGCGCGCGACAGGCCCGAAAGCGCCTCGGCATTCTTGTCGAACCCGGCGGCAAGCCCGATCGGGTTGGGCAGCCGCAGACCCGCTACATCGCAGCGCAGCCGGTCCGAGGTGATCAGACCGGGCGCCGGTGCCAGACCCATCTTCAGGGCAAGAACCGCGGCCCGATGCGCCTGCTCGGGGTCAAGCTTGTGAAACAGCGGCAGACCTGCCTTCTCGAGAAATCGCATCATGCCAGATCATCCGGAAACACATGCGCCCCGGAGCTGCCCACCGGCAGCGGACGCGCCCATTTGAGCCCCGCCATTGGCAAGGCGGCGTAGAGATGCGGGAACAGCGCGCCACCGCGCGACGGCTCCCAGCGCAGCTGGTCACCCAGATCCTCCGTCTCGTAGCAGAGCAGATGCAGCCCCTCGACGCCAGAAAAATGCTTCGAGGCCGTCTCGCGCACCTGCTCGGCGGTCGAGAAGTGAATGTAGCCATCGGCCACGTCGATGGGCGCCCCGGCGGTCTCGCCCTGCGCCTGCAGCGCCGCCCATTCGTCGGCCCGGAGGATTTTGTAAATCAGCATGGGCTCCAGATGCCGTGGAACCCTGCGCCGGTCAATCCCCGCCTACCGAAAGGCAGGCGCAAGACGGCTCAGAGCCAGCGCCCGCAGTGCCGCTGGATGCGTGGGATGATCACCCAGACCATCGAGAAAACCATGATCGGGACAAACAGCAGGTTGCGCTGCCAG
Organism: Salipiger sp. PrR002; assembly: GCF_010500775.1. NCBI lineage: Bacteria > Pseudomonadati > Pseudomonadota > Alphaproteobacteria > Rhodobacterales > Roseobacteraceae > Salipiger > Salipiger sp. PrR002. Next base: position 187,593 of record NZ_JAAGOU010000003.1, on the reverse strand, counting down.
ACCTGCCACTCGGCGGTGATGGGACCGATCAGATAGAGCAGCAGCGTGACAAGCGGATAGACGGCAAGAAACACGAAGATGGCGAACCGCAGACGGGACGGGGTCCGCGGCGTGGCTGTCGTGGCAGTCATGGGAGGACTCCATTTATCGGAACGATACGTTCCGTTCCATAATATCTGGCGTGCACGCCTGTAAAGGGCTATGCGAATGGGACCCGCCCTTTTCGCAGCAAAGCCTATCCGATGACCGAAAAACGAGCCTCCATCGGCGCCCGCCGCAACCCCGACACGGAAACCGCCGTGCTCGACGCCGCCGCAGAGGTTCTGGCCGAAAAGGGCATCTCGGGTCTCAGCATGGAGGCGGTGGCCAAGCGTGCGCGGGCTGGCAAGGCAACGCTCTATCGCTGGTGGCCGACGCGGGGCGCGCTGCTTCTGGCGGTCTACCGCCGCATGAAGTTCGACGATCATTACCCCGACACCGGCGCGCTCGAGAGCGACATCGCCGGGGTGCTCGCCTTGGTCCTCGACCATTGGCGCGGCGGCACGGCGCAGGTCTTCCGTTCGATCATCGCCGCCGCGCAGGCCGAGCCGGACGTCAACGCCGCTCTCACCGAGTTTCGTCTCGAGCGGCGCGATGCGCTGGTCCGCGTCATCCACCGCGCCGAGGCGCGCGGCGAGCTTGCCCCCGGCCTCGCTCCCGAAGCACTGGCCGACGCGGTGATCGCCATGCTCTGGCTCAAGCTCCTGTCGGATCAGACAGACGCCGATCCCGCCGAACTTGCCCGGGTTCTAACCCACGGCTGGACGCAAGGCTGACTTTTCCCTCAACGTGTTTTGACAGGCCGCAGAAGGCGTTGCAGGATCAGAAGATAATAACACGACAGAGAGGATTCCCATGTCGCTTCGTCTTCTGACCGGCGCCGCCGCGCTGGCGCTGACCGCTGGAACTGCCAGCGCCGACTATTCCATCACCATCCTGCACACGAACGACTTCCACGCGCGCTTCGAGCCGATCAGCAAGTATGATTCCACCTGCGGTGAAGAAGACAACGCGGCGGGCGACTGTTTCGGCGGCTCGGCCCGCCTGCAGACCGCCATCACCGAAGCCAAGGATCGCGCCGGGAACTACCTGCTGGTGGACGGCGGCGACCAGTTTCAGGGCACGCTCTTTTACACCTACTACAAGGGCAAGCTCGCCGCAGAGATGATGAACCAGATGGGCTATGACGCGATGACCGTGGGCAACCACGAGTTCGACGACGGCCCCGAGGTGCTGCGCGGCTTTGTCGATTCGGTCGACTTCCCGGTGCTGATGTCCAACGCCGATCTCAGCGGCGAAGATCTGCTGAAAGGTGAGATCCAGAAATCCGTGGTCATCGAGAAGGACGGCGAGAAGATCGGCCTCATCGGCCTGACCCCGGTGGACACCAAGGAACTGTCCTCGCCGGGCAAGAACGTTGTCTTCACCGATCCGGTCGATGCGGTTCAGGGCGAGGTCGACAAGCTGACCGCCGAGGGCGTGAACAAGATCGTGGTGCTGTCGCACTCGGGCTATCACACCGACCTGCGCGTCGCCGAAGAGACCACCGGCGTCGACATCATCGTCGGCGGCCACTCGAACACGCTGCTGGGCGACATGGACGGTGCCGAAGGCCCCTATCCCACCATGGTCAAAGACACGGCGATCCTCTCGGCCTATGCCTACGGCAAGTTCCTCGGCGAGCTGAACGCGACCTTCGACGATGAGGGCAACCTTGTCGAAGCCTCCGGCCAGCCGCTGATCATGGATGCCAGCGTAACCGAGGATGAGGCCACCAAGTCGCGCATCACCGACGCGGCCAAGCCGCTCGACGAAATCCGCAACAAGGTGATCGGCGAGTCGACCGCCGAGATCAATGGCAGCCGCGACATGTGCCGCGCCGAGGAATGCCCGATGGGCAATCTCGTCGCCGACGCCATGCTGGATCGCGTGAAGGATCAGGGCATCGACATCGCCATCACCAACGGCGGCGGGCTGCGCGCCTCGATCGACGCGGGCGAGGTGACCATGGGCGAAGTGCTGACCGTGCTGCCGTTCCAGAACACCCTCTCGACCTTCGAGGTCACCGGCGCGGTGATCAAGGAGGCGCTGGAAAACGGCGTCAGCCAGATCGAAGAAGGCGGCGGGCGCTTCCCGCAGGTCTCGGGCATGAGCTTCACCGTCGATCCCTCGGCCGAAGTTGGCAGCCGCATCTCCGACGTGATGGTCGGCGAGGCCGCGCTGGACGAAAGCGCCACCTACGGAGTGGTGTCCAACAACTTCGTGCGCAATGGCGGGGATGGCTACTCCATGTTCACCACCGCCGAGAACGCCTATGACTTCGGCCCCGACCTCGCCGATGTCACGGCCGAATTCGTCGCTGCAAACAGCCCCTACGAGCCCTTCACCGAGGGCCGGATCACCGTGAAAGAGTGACCCCCATCTGAGGCACAAACGCCGAAGGGCGCGCCAAGCGGCGCGCCCTTCTTGGTTTCAGGCAGGCGCGCAGGCACGCTGCGGCGCAACATCCCCTTCCCCCCGCGGAAATTCCGCACTATCACAGCGCCATGTTGAAGACCCGCATCATCCCCTGCCTCGACGTGGCCGATGGCCGCGTGGTCAAAGGCGTCAACTTCGTCGACCTGCGCGATGCCGGCGACCCGGTGGACGCCGCCCGCGCCTATGACGCCGCTGGCGCCGACGAGATCTGCTTTCTCGACATCCACGCCACCCATGAAAACCGCGGCACCATGTTCGACGTGGTCACCCGCACCGCCGAGCAATGCTTCATCCCGCTTACCGTGGGCGGCGGCGTGCGCACGGTCGGTGACGTCCGGGCGCTGCTGCTGGCCGGGGCCGACAAGGTCTCGTTCAATTCCGCCGCAGTGGCCAATCCCGACGTGGTGGCCGAGGCCGCGGATCACTTCGGCAGCCAATGCATCGTCTGCGCCATCGACGCCAAGACCGTGGAACCCGGCCGCTGGGAGATTTTCACCCATGGCGGTCGCCGCCCCACCGGCATCGACGCGGTGGAGTTCGCCATCACCATGGCGCGCAAGGGCGCGGGGGAGATCCTGCTCACCTCGATGGACCGCGACGGCACCAAGGCGGGGTTCAACCTGCCGCTGACCCGCGCCATCGCCGATGCGGTGCCGATCCCGGTGATCGCTTCGGGCGGCGTCGGCACGCTCGACCATCTGGTCGAGGGCGTGACCGAGGGCCATGCCTCGGCGGTGCTTGCCGCCTCGATCTTCCATTTCGGCACCTACACCATCGCCGAGGCCAAGGCGCATATGGCGCAGGCCGGCATCCCCGTGAGGCTCTGACATGTCGCAGATGACACTGGAAAAGCTGGAACAGGTGGTCGCCGACCGCGCCTCCGCCTCGCCCGACGAAAGCTGGACCGCCAAGCTGCTCGCCAAGGGCCCGGAGAAATGCGCCGAGAAATTCGGCGAGGAAGCCATTGAGGCGATCATCGAAGCGGTGAAGGGCGATCGCGAGAAGCTCGCCTCCGAGGCCGCCGACGTGCTGTTCCACTTCCTCGTGATGCTGCGCGCGCGCGAGCTGCCGCTGTCAGAGGTCATGGCCGAGCTTGAGCGCCGTCAGGGCCGCTCGGGCATCGCCGAGAAGGCCGCGCGGCCCAAGGGCTGAGACCACCGGTCAGGGGGCGCTGCCCCCTCGCCGCTGCGCGGCTCACCCCCGGCGTATTTTCAAAGAGAAGAAGCCAAAAAGAAGAAGCACAGGGGCCGGGACCCTGCGGCCTTCGTCTAGACGCAAATATCCCGGGGGAGTCCGCGCAGCGGACGGGGGCAGAGCCCCCTTCCCTTAGCCCTCGTCAGCCACCCACGGCGTCGGCGAGCGGCATGGACGCCCCAATGAGGCGCTCGTATTCGATCTTCGTGCAGCGGTTCTGGATCACGTCGATCCCCTTCGCCTCGGCCTTGGCGGCCGCTTCGGCATGTTCAACGCCAAGCTGCATCCAGATCGTGCGCAGCTGCGGCAGATGCGACAGCGCCGCGCCGACCACCGAGGGCACCGCGTCGTGGCGGCGGAAGATGTCGACCATATCCACCGGGGCGTCGATCTCCGAGAGACCGGCACGGAAGTCCTCGCCGAACAGCGTCTGGCCCACATGGCCGGGATTGACCGGAATGATCCGATACCCCCGCTGATGCAGGAAGCGCGAGACGTAGTGGCTCGGGCGCATGAGATTGGTCGAGACACCGACCACGGCGATCACCCGCGTGCGGGTCAGGACATCTTTGAGAAATGCGTCGGAATAGCTCATGCGAACAGCCTGTCACAGCGCCGGGGGAAGCGAAACTGGGAAAAGAAAAAGCGTCCGGGAGAAACCCGGACGCCAGTTACGGAACGAGGGACAGTGAAGGGGCTGCGGAAGTTCCGGTTCCGCGCCTCTGCATCAGAGATAGGCAAAAATGCCACGAATGTAAGACCCCTCGCGCTTACGTGATGAAAAAATCTTGACCTTCCCTTCTTCACGTGCTGGCGAACCTCACTCAGCCGCCATGGCAGCGCCGTTCAGCATCTGCCAAACCCGGTGCGGCGTGAACGGCATATCGGCCTGACGAATCCCCCGCTCCCACAGTGCGTCCTGCACGGCGTTCGACACGGCGGCCATGGAGCCCACGGTCCCCGCCTCGCCGCAGCCCTTCATGCCCATCGGGTTGCCGGTGGAGGGCACGGGCTCGACATCGAAGGCGATCCACGGCGCATCCTTGGCGCGCGGCATGGCGTAATCCATGAAGGTCGCGGTCAGCAGCTGGCCATCCTCGTCATAGACGGTGTGTTCGGTGAGCGCCTGGCCCAGCCCCTGCACCACGCCGCCATGCACCTGCCCCTCGGCCAGCATCGGATTGATGAGATTGCCGAAATCATCGACCACCGTGTATTTCACCACCCGCGTCACGCCGGTCTCGGGGTCGATCTCGACCTCGCAGAAATGCGCCCCATTGGGGTAGGAGCGCGCGTCGATGGCGGTGCGCGCGGACCAGCTCAGCAGATCCTCGCGGCCCTTCTCGCGGGCCAGAGCGGCAGCCTCGAGCATGGTCGGGTGCAGGTTCGAGCCTTCGGCGCGGAACTGCTCGTCATCGAAGCGCACGTCGTCGGGATCGACACCCATCTCGCCGGCAAGGAACTCGCCAAAGCCCGCGATCATGTCGCGCACCGCGGTCAGCGTCACCGTCGCCTGCGTGGTCACCGAGCGTGAGCCCCCGGTGCCACCGCCGCGCGGGATGCGGTCGCTGTCGCCCTGCACGAAGCCGATCTTCTCAACCGGGATGCCGGTCTGGTCGGCGAGGAACTTGGCGAACACCGTCTCATGGCCCTGCCCGTTCGACTGGGTGCCGACGTAGATGGTCGCGCCGCCGTCCTCGGTGAACTCCACCTTCACGTCCTCTGCGGGATCGCCAAGGATGCTTTCGATGTAATAGCACAGACCGAGCCCGCGCAGTTTGCCCTGCGCCTCCGAGGCCGCCTTGCGCGCCGGGTAGCCCGCGATGTCGGCATCCGCCTCGGCATGGGCCAGCACGCGGGAGAAATCGCCCACGTCGTAATTCTCGCCGGTGACGGTCTTATAGGGGAACTCCTGCACGAAGTTGATGCGGCGCAGTTCCATCGGATCGACGCCGAGCTCGCGCGCGGCACGGTCCATCACCCGCTCAAGCGTGTAGATCGCCTCGGGGCGGCCCGCGCCGCGATAGGCGTCGACCTGCGTGGTGTTGGTGTAGAACCCCTCGACCCGCATATAGGCCGCCTTGATGTCATAGGTGCCGGTCAGCACCTTGGCATAGAGCGCGGTCTGGATCGCCTGCCCGAAGTTCGAATTATAGGCGCCAAGGTTGCAGCGGGTGTGGTTGCGGTAGCCAAGGATGCGGTTGTCTTCGTCGAAGGCAAGCTCCGCCAGCGTCACCAGATCGCGGCCCGCGTGGTCCGAGAGCATCGCCTCGGTGCGGTCGGACATCCAGCGCACCGGCTTGCCCAGCTGCTTCGCCGCATAGGCGATGGCGAAATACTCGGGGTAGCCCGGAGCTTTCATACCGAAGCCGCCGCCAACATCGGGGTTGGTCACGCGGATCTGCTCGACCGGCAGGTCGAAGGCCTGCGCCAGTTCCGACTTCAGCCCCCAGACGCCCTGCCCGTTAAAGGCCACATGCAGCTTCTCACCGTCCCATTCGGCATAGGCGCCGCGCGGCTCCATGGCGTTGACGATGACGCGGTTGTCGCCGACCTCGAGGCTGACCACCTTGGCGGCCTTGGCAAAGGCCTCGTCGGTTTCGGCCTCATTGCCGAGACCATAGTCAAAGGCGCGGTTGTCCGGCGCCTCGGGGTGGATCGGATCGCCGCCCGCCGCCAGCGCCATATGCACCGGCAGATCCTCGAAATCGAACAGGATCGCCTCGGCGGCGTCCTTCGCCTCGATCATCGTCTCGGCCACGATCAACGCCACCGGCTCGCCCACATGGCGCACGTGGTCCTTGGCCAGCACCGGACGCATCGGGTCGGCGGCCTTGCTGCCGTCGCGGTTGTTGATCACCGTGCCGCCCATCGAGATGTCCATGCCGGAGGCCAGCAGATCCTCCACCGTCGCCACCAGATGCACACCCGGCATCTCGCGGGCGTCGGTCACGTCAAGCTCGGTGATCTTCGCATGTGCTACCGGCGAGCGCAGGACAAAGGCGTGCAGCGCGCCCTCGGGTGCAATGTCATCCACATAGCGACCGTGCCCGGTGAGAAAGCGCACGTCCTCGGTGCGCTTGAACGACTGGCTCTTGCCGAATTTTTCCATCTGGCTGGTCCTCCCGCGATGCGTCTTCGCGGGCGACTGTAGAGGCCATATCGGCAGAGTCCAGCGCCCGGGACTGTGATCTCAGGACTGTTTTTCGATTTCCACGACTCTGCGTACACCATAGCCGTTGAAGCCGGTGACGAGCGCGCGCGAATAGGCCCCCATGCCCTCGAAGAGCAGGTAGTCCCCCTCCGCCAAGTCACCGGGCAGCGCCAGCAATTCCGGCAGCCGGTCGATGCTGTCGCAGGTCGGGCCAAAGACGATGCGCCGCCGCAAAGCGCCGCAAAGCGCACCGCCCGCAGCAGCCACCGGGCGCACCCGGCTCATCGGTGCGATGTCGCGCCATTCCGCCAGGCCGCCGTAGACGCCATCGTTGAGAAAGACCGCCTCCTCGTCCACGCCCTTCACCCGCAGCGCCAGCGTCAGCGCCTCGGCGGCTAGCGCGCGGCCCGGCTCGCAGACCAGCTGCGGCGCGGTGTCGAAGGCGCCTTCGGTGACCTCGCGGATGGTGTCGAAGATTGCCTGCAGATCGGGACGGTCGGTGTCGCGATGCGCCGGAAAGCCGCCACCCACGTTAAGCCGGTGCAGCACCACTTTGGCCGAGCGCGCCACCGCGGCGGCCTCGGCAATGTAGCGCGCCCAAGGCTCGGGCGAGGCGCATTGCGTGCCGGGATGGAAGGTGAGCGAGGGGGTGAAGCCCAGCTCGGCCACACGCCGGAGCAGCGCCGCCGCCTGATCGGGCGTGGCGCCGAACTTGGCCCCGAAGTCATAGGCCGCGCCCGCCACCGGCAGCTTCAGGCGCACGGCGATCTCGGTGCCTGCGGGCAGGCCGCGCAGCTTCTCGAGCTCGCTGGCGCGATCGACGGACCACGAAACGCAGCCCGCCTCAAGGCCCGCCGCGATCTCTGCCGCCGAGCGCACCGGGTTGTGATAATGCAGCGCAGCGCCGGGCGCATGGGCGCGCACCAGCGCCATTTCTGCGGGCGAGGCGACGTCGAAGGCGGTGATCCCTGCGGCGTGCAGCGCGCGGATCATCTCGGGCGCAGGGTTGGCCTTCACTGCGTAAGTCACCAGCCCGGGAAAGCCCGCCCGAAACTCTCGCGCCACTTCGGCCAGCCGCTCCGGGTGAAAGAAAAACACCGGCGCGTCGGGCGCATTGGCCGCGAGCCAGCTTTCCGGCGTCGGCGATAGGCTGGGGTCGATCCGCATGTGTCACTGCCTCCTGCTGCGTTTTCTTTAAGCATGACGCAGAAAACGCTCGGATCCGCGTGGCAGATGGAACAGAATGTCAGGCATCATGCCGCAGATTGACAACCGAACTGGACAGATCGACGAAACCGACCGTCAGCTCATCGCCCTGCTCGAGGCCGATGCCCGGCTGCCGGTGGCCGATCTTGCGCGTCGGCTGGGGCTGGCGCGCACCACGGTGCAGGCGCGGATCGACCGGCTGCTCTCGCGCGGGATCATCGCTGGCTTCACCCTGCGCCGCGGCGCCGCGCTGAAGGCGCCGATCCGCGCCACGGTGCTGGTCTGCATCGAGCCGCGCAGCCAGCCCGAGGTGCTTGCCCGGCTGCGCCAGATGCCAGCGGTCGAGGCGGCGCATACCACCTCGGGCCGGGTCGATCTGCTGGTGCAGGTGAGCGCGCGCAGCACCGAAGAGCTGGACGCCACGCTCGACAAGATCGCCGAGGCTCGCGGGGTGAAAAGCTCCGAGAGCCTGATCCACCTGAGCACGAAGCTGAACCGCGCCGGGTAGAGGCGCGCGCCCTGCTCCCGGATCGCAGCCGTCAGAAAAAGCTCTGCGGGTCGATGTCGATCGCCATGCGCAGCTCGCCCTTGAGCCGGAACTGCCCGGCCCATTCCGCCAGCGCCGCCTGCAACGCCACGCCCTTCGGGGCCTTCACCAGCAGCCGCACCCGGTGCCGTCCGCGCACCCGCGCGATCGGCGCTGGCGCGGGGCCGTAGATCTGCGCCCCGATCCGCCGCAGCGGGCCGTCCTGCCGCGCCATGGCGTTGCCCAGATCGAACACCTCCTGCACCTCGGTCGACGACAGGATCACCCCCGCGAGGCGGCCATAGGGCGGCATCCCGGCGGCGCGGCGCTCATCGGCCTCGGCCTTCCAGAAGCCCTCTTCGTCGCCCGAGAGGATCGCCCGGATCACCGGGTGCTCTGGCTGGAAGGTCTGCAAGAGCGCCGTGCCCGGCTTCTCGGCCCGGCCCGCGCGCCCGGCCACCTGCCGCATCAGCTGAAAGGTGCGCTCGGCGGCGCGCAGGTCCGAGCCCTGCAGCCCAAGATCGGCGTCGATCACCCCCACGAGCGTCAGGTTCGGAAAGTTGTGCCCTTTCGCCACCAGCTGCGTGCCGATGACGATGTCGGCCCCGCCCATGGCGATCTTCTCGATCTCAGCCTTCAGCTGCCGCGCCGAGCCGAAAAGGTCCGACGACAGCACCGCCAGCCTTGCATCGGGAAAGACCTCCGCCGCCTCTTCGGCCAGCCGCTCGACCCCCGGCCCCACCGCCGCCAGCTTGCCCTCGACCTCGCAGGACGGACATTTCTCGGGCTTCGGCGTGCTCTCGCCGCATTGATGGCAGACGAGCCGCTGCAGGAAGCGGTGCTCGACCATCCGCGCGTCGCAATGCGGACAGGCGATCTGGTGGCCGCAAGCGCGGCAGATGGTGACCGGCGCATAGCCGCGACGGTTGAGGAAGAGCATCGCCTGCTCGCCGTTCTCGATCCGCCGCTTCACCGCCGCCTGCAGCGAGGGCGAGATCCAGCGGCTGCCCGGCAGATCCTCGCCGCGCATGTCCAGCGCGCGCATCTCCGGCATCACCGCAGGGCCGAAGCGCGAGACCAGATCGAGCCGCTCATATTTGCCCGCATCGGCGTTGGCCCAGCTCTCCAGCGAGGGCGTGGCCGAGGCCAGCACCACCCGCCCCGAACAGATCGAGGCGCGCAGCACCGCCATGTCGCGGGCGTTGTAGAGCACCCCTTCCTCTTGCTTGTAGGAGGTGTCGTGCTCTTCATCGACCACCGTCAGCCCCAGATCGCGGAACGGCAGGAAGAGCGCCGAACGCGCGCCGACCACCAGCTGCGCGCCGCCCTCGGCCACCTGCCGCCAGACCCGCCGCCGCTCGGTCACCGTGACGCCCGAATGCCATTCGGCGGGCCTTGCGCCGAAGCGCGCCTCGACGCGGGTCAGGAACTCCGAGGTCAGCGCGATCTCGGGCAGCAGCACCAGCGCCTGCCGCCCCTGCCGCAGGCATTCGGCCACCGCCTCGAGATAGACCTCGGTCTTCCCCGAGCCGGTCACCCCTTTCAGCAGCACCGTGCCGTATGTGCCGGAGCGCACCCCGGCGCGCAGCACCTCGGCGGCCTTGGCCTGATCCTCGGTCAGCGCCTTGCCGCCATAGTCCGGATCGAGCCGGGCAAAGGCGGTGTCGCGCGGCGCCTCTTCCTCGCGCACGGCCCCGAGCTTTGCCAGCCCCTTGACCACCGAAGAGGTCACCCCGGCGGCATCGGCCAGTTCCTTCAGCGTCAGCGACAGGCCGCCCATCTCGTCGAGCACCTCCAGCACCCGGCGCCGCGCATCGGTGAGCCGCTCGGGCACGCTGTCACCGCGGCGGTAGATCTTGCGCATCGAGGGCGCCTCGCCCAGCCCCGGCGCGCGGGTGGCAAGCCGCAGCATCGCGGTGCGCGGCGTCAGCGTGTAATCCGCTGATCGCTCAAGGAATTCCCGCAGTTCCGCGCGCATCGGCGCCGCCTCCAGCACCCGCGACGCGCCGCGCACTTTGGCGGGATCGAAGCCGCCCTGCCCCGGCCCCCAGACCACGCCGAACACCTTGCGCGGCCCCAGCGGCACCTCGACAAACGCCCCCTGCGCGCAGCCACCCGCAGGTGCCTTATAGTCCAGCAGCCGATCCAGCGGTTGCGTGGTCAGCACCGAGATCAGCGTGCCTTCGTCGTAGTAATCATCCATTGAGGGCAGGTCCGTTAGCGCTATTTTCAAGGGGGTTCCCGCCCCTCACCTCATGAGGTAAGACAGGCGCGACCGAATGCCAAGCCAAGCCTGGAGGGCTTACCCAGATGAAATTCTTTGTCGATACCGCCGATGTCGATGCCATCCGCGAGCTGCACGAGCTCGGCATGGTGGACGGCGTCACCACCAACCCCTCGCTGATCGCCAAATCCGGGCGTGACATCCTCGAGGTCACCAAGGAAATCTGCGAGATGGTGCCGGGCCCCGTCTCCGCCGAGGTGGTCGCGCTCGAGGCCGAGGCGATGATCGAGGAAGGCCGCAAGCTGGCCGAGATCGCCCCCAATATCGCGGTGAAAGTGCCGCTGACCTGGGACGGCCTCAAGGCCTGCAAAGTGCTCTCGGAAGAGGGCAATATGGTCAATGTGACGCTCTGCTTCTCGGCCAATCAGGCGCTGCTCGCCGCCAAGGCTGGCGCGACCTTCATCTCGCCCTTCATCGGTCGCCTCGACGATCTGAACCTCGACGGGCTGCAGCTGATCGCCGACATCCGCCAGATCTACGACAACTACGGCTATGAGACGCAGGTGCTGGCCGCCTCGATCCGCTCGGCCAACCACATGTCGGATTGCGCCAAGATCGGCGCCGACGTCTGCACCGCGCCGCCCGCCGTGATCAAGGCGATGGCCAACCACGTGCTGACCGACAAGGGCCTCGCCGCTTTTGTCGCCGATGCCGAAAAGGCTGGCATCAAGATCGTCTGATCGCCTCCTCCCATCCGGGAGATCGCCCATCCGGGATTTTAAAGGTCCGCCTCCGCCGAGGCGGGCCTTTTTCTTTTGCATTTCCGAAACCTATGGGCTCTCGCCGCCCCGGCGGCGCGCCCCGCCGCCATGTTCCGCCGTGCGTATTTTCAAAGAGAAGAAGCAGGGGAGCGCGCGGGTCCACCCCGCGATCCGGCACCCCGGGAAAGCAACAAGGCCGCGGGACCGCGAGGCTTCTCCTCTTGCGGTCATCGGCTCGCCAGCCTGTACCGCATAGCCACACCTATGCGATCAGGGTTAACGGCAGATTACCCTCAAACCTCTTCGCGGCGCCTTCCGCTTCTTCTCTTTTCAAATACGCACATCCGGCGGCGGAGCCAGGGCTGACCTCAGAGGTTGGGCTCGCCCTGCAGCCCCAGCAGCTTGCGGAACCCGGTCCAATAGCCCGGCAGTCGCGGCGGCTGCGAGAGCCCCTCCAGAGCCTCCTCGGCAAAGCGCGGCATGGCGCGCGGAGCGAAGTCGCGGCCCCAGTCGAGATAGGCGCCCGCATGCTCGGGGCGCAGGCGGCAGGCCGAGCCGACGAGGCCGACCAGCGTCTCGGGGGCCGAATACCATTCGTCCTGAATGCCGGTGACCTTGGCCTTGAGGAAGGGGCCGACCCAGCGCATCAGGCGCTTTTCCGAGAACAGCAGCAGAAGCTCACCCATCTCGTCGCGGCTGTAGCCGATCAGCGGCGGGAAGGTGTCGTAAAAGATCGCCTGACCGTCCAGCACCGCGAAGTTGCGAATCGAGGGGTGGAAGCCCACCCGCCCTTCAAGCTGGTCGGCGTTGTTCCAGAACTGCGCGATGACCTGACCCGCGGCCTCCATCATCGCCAGCGTCGAGGCCAGATCCTCGCGTTGCATGCGCGGGCGCATCAGCGCGCTTTCGGGCAGCGCCTCTTGGAGGATCACCGGAATGCGGCCCTGTTCGGTCTGCATCAGCAGGAACTCGGTCTGCGGCAGCGGCACGCCGGTCTGCTCGAGCGCCGCGACATAGGCGTCATGCGCCTGCGCCAGCCGCTCCAGCTTCGCGCCGTCGGGCAGCCCACGATAGACTTTGATCACCTTGTCGGCGAAAGGGCCGTCGGCGGGCCGGAAGGGCGCGCAGAAATACCCGAGCCGCGAGATCGGCTGGCCCTGCCCCTCTTGGTGGCGGCGGATCGTCTCGGCAAGCGCGGCGTGGTCTGTGGTATCGGTCATCTCGGTCATGGGCGGGCATGTCTCCTGTTGCGGCACGCTTTACCCGTTTGCCAGCGCCTCCGCCACCTCTGCCGTCAGCGCGGCGACCTCAGCGCGGGCCGGGGTCTTGCGCCCTTCGGCGGCGCTTTGCCCCCGCCCGAAGGCCTCGGCATAGGCCACCCGGTTGGCCAGTTGCGCGGCGGCGATGCGCACGTCCATAGCGCCCACCGCCTCAGAGATTTCGCCCGAAAGCCGGGTGCCGGGGCGGGTGCGGTTGAGCACCACCATCGCCTCACGGTTCTCGCGACGGGCCAGATCGAGCACCCCCTCGGTGGCCCAGAGGTCGAGATGACTCATCGAGACCGGCACCACCACCAGATCGGCGGCGCGCAGCGCCGGGCGCAGATCGCTGTCGGCCTTGGGCGGCGTGTCGACGATCACCACGTCATGGCTGCCCGACAGCTTGCGGCATTCGTAGGTGACCCCCCAAGCCGAGGAGGTGGCGAACTCCAACGCGCCCAGCGCCTCGGGATCGCGTTCCAGCCGGGTCATGAACCAGCGCCCGAGGCTACCCTGCGGGTCGATGTCCACCAGCGCCACGGATTTGCCCTGCGCAAGAAACCCGATCGCCAGATTGGCCGAGAGCGTGGTTTTGCCCGAGCCCCCCTTCTGCTGTGCGACGGTGATCACCGATCCGGTCATGGCTGCCCCTCCCCGCCCCTCTCAAGGGCTGTTTTGCATCCGCAGCATATCCGATCGCGGCACTCCGTCCAGTGCCCAGATGACGCGTGGTCGCCAAGGGATCGCCGAGCGGTCGCCATGGGATCGCCAAGCGCTCGCCAAGGGTCCTGCGCCATATTCACCCCACGTTAACCACGTCCGGAGCAGGCTTTCCGCAAGGGAGGCGCTTATGCGGAGGTTGGCACGGCTCGGTGTGCTTTGCGGGCTGCTCTGGCTCTGCGCCGGGCCGCTGCAGGCGGGGGCTTGGCTGCAAGAGCGCGGCGCGGGTTTCGCCAGTTCGACCACGCGGCTCACATGGCCGCAGAGCTATGGGATTCAGGGGTGGCAACTGCCCAGCGGGCGGTATGACACGCTCTATGTCGAATATGGGCTGAGCCCGCGGGTGACGATCGGTGCCGACCTCGGGCGGGCGATCTCGGGCGCGGGAAAATCGCTGCTCTTCCTGCGCCTGCCGCTGATAGGCGCGGGCCCGATGCGGCTGAGCGCGGAACTGGGGGCCGGACGGATCGAAGGCCATCAGGCGCTGCGCCCCGGGCTGTCGCTGGGGCTCAGCCACGCGCGGGGCTGGCTCAATGCCGACATACTGGCGGAGCTGCGCGGCACGGCGGGCACCGACGTGAAGATGGACCTGACGCTTGGGCTCAACCTGCCGCAGCGGCGCAAGGCGATACTGCAGGTGCAGACAGGCGTGCAGCGCGGCGATCCCGGTTTCGTGCGGCTGGCCCCATCGGTGGTGCTGCCGCTGCGCGAGCGGCTGCAGGCCGAGATCGGTGCCAGCTGGGGGCTGGTCGGAGACACCAGCGCGGGGCTTCTGCTTGGCCTCTGGACGCAGTTCTGAAACGGCACCAGCGCCTTTTGGCGCCGGTCCGGTCCGCCGATGTGCAGAGTCACGTGTCCATGCGCACCAGCAGCGTCAGATCGCCAAGCACCGGCTCGGGCCAGATCACATGCACGTCGGATGCCCCGCTGCCCTGTTCCGCCGAGGTATAGGGCGTGACAAAGGCGGTGACATTCGCGCCATTGCGCGGCCGCGAGGTGAGCACGAGGCTTTGCACCTGCCGCGCGCGGCCGCCGAAGGGCAGCTTGTTGCCGGTTGCGACCACCCATGTCGCGGCATGGGTGTTCTGATCGTGGGTCACCTGCAACGGGTTCTCGGTCTGCAGGTCGATATTGTGGAAAGTATTCTCTTGCATGAACACCCGGCGCATCGCGCCCAATTCGAGCCCGGCAAAGGAGGTGTCGACCCGCTCGACCCGGGTGATCGTGCCGCCCACGGCGCGGAAAAGATTGCCCGAGACGTTCATGCCGTTGACCATATGGCCGCTGCCATAGGGCTTCACCACGATGAAGGAAAACCAGTCGGCGACGTTCGAGCACAGCATGACATTGCCGGTGATCGACAGGCCCGCAAAGCCGAAACCGCCCGAGAAATCCGGCTCGGGCTCGCGCTCATTGGTCCATTCGATGAAGCAATTGTCGATGTAATTGCCAAAGATCGTGGTGCTGCAGGCACGCAGGCACAGCACGATCCCCGCCGAGCGGATGCCGCTGCCGGTCTCGTCACCCTGAAAGAAATGGTTGCCCGAGATCACCGCCTGCGCGCCCGAGATCACCGCGAAATGGCGGAACTGCGAGGCGCGGTTGTTGCGGATTTTCACGTCGTTGGCGTTGGTGTTGATCGCCACCGACTGGCGGCTCTGCGTGGCCAGCCCACCCTCGGCGCTGATGAATTGATTGTGGTCCACCAAAAGCCCCTGACAGCCCTCGCCAATCGAGGTGATGCCGCGATGACTGGGACGGTTGAACACGCAGTTGCGGATCACATTCACCGTGCCGAGCGGCGGCAGCATCAGCCCGCTGGCCAGTTCCAAGCATTGGAACTCCACATCCTCGACCTCGAACTTCTCGAGCTTGGTGAACCCCGAGAAATCCAGCATGTAGCGAAAGCGGGTGAAGGTGTAGCTCTGCGTGCCCACCGCGTCCGACAACGGCTGCGAGAGGGTGATTTCCTGCGCGCCGACGTTCTTCGACTTCACGTAGATCTCGCGCCCCACCCCGGCCCCGGTGACAAGGCTGCCGACCTCGATATTGGCCACATTGGCCACATTGGTCAGCCGCCACTGGTTCGAGGCGGAATAGGTGGCGGTGCTGGTGACGCTGGTCGCTCCCCAGCCGCCGCTGTCCTCGGCCCGCAGCTGGCCGTTGCGCAGCACCCGGCGCTGCGAATAGGTGTCGCGGTTAGGCACGGCGGCCTGCACATCCAGCGGGCCGTTCATCGAGACGCGGCGCCCCCCCATGTCAAAGCTCTCGTGGTCGGCGTTGTTGAGCAGCGACTGCAGCCCCTTGGCCAAGGCGATCTCTTCGTCGCCGCCGAAAGCATCGGAATAGGCGGGCAGGTTGAAGTCCTTGGTCAGCGACAGGATCGCCGAGGCTGGCATGCTCAGCTGTCCCTCGAAGCGCACGTGGTGTTCCAAAGTGACCGAATTGGCGAGACGATAAGTCCCCGAGGGCACGATGATCAGCCGCCCGTCCGCCGCCGCGTCGGCGGCCTCGAAGGCGGCGCTGTCGTCGGTGCTGCCGTCGCCAAGCGCGCCATAATCGCGCACATCGACGCTCGCCAGCATCTGCCGCAGGAAGACCTCGGTGATATCCTCGATCTGCAGATCGTCGATGCGCACCACCCCGCCGTTCAGCCCCGTCAGGTCGAGCCCGAAATGCCCGTAGCTCGGCCCGGTGCCCCAGATCAGATCGACGCCCGCGCGCGACCCGGCCCCCACGATGGCGGAGACTTCGACCACCTCGCCATAGCTGCTCAGCGCCACCGCATCCCCCTGCATCGGCACGCCGCTCACCGCCACATCATTGCCGGTGCCAGCCCAGCCCGCGATGCGCACCGACGGCAGATTGCCCGAGATCGCCTTCACCCGCGCCGTCACCCGCAGGTAGACGCCGGGCAGGATCGGCGTCTGCCCCATGTAGCGCAGCTTTTGCGTGGTGTCGGTCTTCTGCAATTCCAGACAGCCGCCGAAATCCGCATCCGCCGGAACATAGGCCGCCGCCACAGACGAGGCGTAGGTGTCCGACCCCGGTCGCCCGTCGCCGCGCGACCACACATCCAGCCCTTCGGAAAATGGCGTGGGGGTCAGCACCACCCCGTCGGTCACCGCAATGTTCATGCCCTGCTTCCTCTGCTCTGATCGCCTCACGGGCCGCGCAGACCCAATGGGCAAAGAGCTAGAGGAGGCAGGTTAACGGCGCCCAGTGACACCGCGCGCCGGACCGCCGCCGCGGGCAACGGCAGATGGCGCTCAGACTGAGGCTTCGGGCAGGTCCAAGAGGCGCACACCGGCGATGCGCCAGCGTCCGTCGATCTGCTCCATCAGGTATTGCAGAGCATGGGCACGGCCCGCTGTGTCGGTGACATAAACGTTCTGCGCCAGATAGTTGCCACGCTCGTCAAGCCCGCCAAAACGGATCTCTCCGGGATGCCAGACCATCGGATAGCCCTCGCGCACCATCCGCGAAAAGTTCTCCGGCGTGCCAAAGAGCCCCTGAATGCCGGGGCTGGCAAAGGTAAAGGCGGTCTCGGCGTCTTCGGCCAGAAAGGCCTCCATCTGGCTGCGGATGGTGCCGGCGATCTCGTCTTCCTGCGCCAGTGCCGGGCCCGTCAGAGCTCCGGCCAGCAGGAGTGCGGCAAGAAATTTGCGCATAAAAAACCTCCCTGAATGCTCAGGGAGGTAGTCTTTACTTACGTTGGGTCAAACCTGCGGGTCAAACCCACGGGTCAGGCGCAATGGGTTCAGCCCAGTTCGCCCGCCAGCCCCTTGCGGATCAGCGCTGCGGTCTCGTCGACGCCGTAGAGGGCGATGAACCCGCCGAAGCGCGGCCCTTGGCTCTGGCCAAGCAGCACCTCGTAAAGCGCCTTGAACCACTCGCGCAGGTTCTCGAACTCATGCGTTTTGCCGACCGAGAAGACCATGGTCTGCAGCGCCTCGTCCTCGACCGCGCCATCGTAGCCCTCAAGCTGGGCGGCAAGGTCTTCCATCGCCGCACGTTCCTGATCGGTGGGCGCGCGGAACTGCTTCGTCGGTTTGACGAAGTCGTTGTAGTAGCGCACCGCGTAGCCGGCAGCGGCGTCGAGGTCGGGATGCGTCTTGGGCTCGGCCTCGGGCGCGTAGCGGCGGATGAAGCCCCACATCGCTTCCTTGTCCTCGGCACCGGCGGCCGAGGCGAGGTTGAGCAGCATCGAGAAGGGCACCACCATCTTGGTCTCGGGCACGTCACCGCCGTGGATGTGCCACACCGGGTTGTTGAGCTGCGCCTTGGCATCCTGCGTCGGATAGGCGCGCAGCTGCTGGTGGTACTCGTCCATCGCTTTGGGAATCACGTCCCACCACAGCCGCTTTGCGGTCTTCGGCTTCTGGTACATGAAATAGGACAGCGACTCCGACGAGGCGTAGGTGAGCCACTCGTCGATCGACAGGCCGTTGCCCTTGGACTTCGAGATCTTCTCGCCGTTCTCGTCGAGGAAAAGCTCATAGGTGAAGTGCTCGGGCGCGCGCACGCCGAGCGTGCGGCAGATGCCGTCGTAAATCGGCGTGTTGGTCGAGTGGTCCTTGCCGTACATCTCGAAGTCGACGCCAAGCGCGGCCCAGCGAGCACCGAAGTCGGGCTTCCACTGCAGCTTCACGTTGCCGCCGGTCACCGGAACGGTCCATTCCTTGCCATCGTCATCGTCGAAGGTGATCGTGCCTTCCTTGGCATCGACATTCTTCACCGGCACATAAAGCACGCGGCCCGTCTCGGGGTGGACCGGCAGGAAGATCGAATAAGTCGAGGCCCGCTCTTCGCGCAGCGACTTGAGCATGATCTTCATCAGATCATCGTATTTCTCGCAGCAGCGCAGCAGGATCTCGTCGAACTGGCCCGACTTGTAGAAATCGGTGGCCGAATAGAATTCATACTCGAAGCCGAAGGTGTCGAGGAAGCGGCGCAGCATGGCGTTGTTGTGGTGGCCAAAGCTCTCGAATTCCTCGAAGGGATCGGGGACCGAGGTCAGCGGGCGCTGCAGATTCTCGTGCAGAAGCTCTTGGTTCGGCACGTTCTCGGGCACTTTGCGCATGCCGTCCATATCGTCCGAGAAACAGATCAGACGGGTCGGGATGTCCGAGATCACCTCGAAGGCGCGGCGGATCATCGTGGTGCGCGCAACTTCGCCGAAGGTGCCGATGTGCGGCAGACCCGACGGA
Source organism: Salipiger sp. PrR002 (assembly GCF_010500775.1). Lineage (NCBI taxonomy): Bacteria > Pseudomonadati > Pseudomonadota > Alphaproteobacteria > Rhodobacterales > Roseobacteraceae > Salipiger > Salipiger sp. PrR002. Next base: position 168,822 of record NZ_JAAGOU010000003.1, on the reverse strand, counting down.
CCATAGCCGGTCTCGAACAGCACATATCCCTTCTCGGGCGGCGTCTTCTCGTAGCGTTTCAGCACCCGGCGCGCCTCTTCAAAGGGCCAGGCCTTCGAGCTCATTGCTGCGTCGCGCAGTTCGGACATTGAAACACTCCTTAGGGAAGAAACGCCCCGATTCACGGGGCAGTGCGCCCGCGTCCTATTGCAGCCGGGGCATGGGGTCAATAAATTGCGCGTAGCATGATTTTTCCGGAGTATTCCAGTGTCTGAAGCCGCCCCGCATCCGATGACCCCGCAAGACTGCCTCGTCGCCCTGATGATCGCGGTCTCGGCCTCTGACGAGAACATGCGCACCGCCGAGCTGGTGAAGATCGAATCCTCGGTCAACATGCTGCCGATCTTCAGCAACTACGACATCGACCGGATGCGCGTGGTCACCGATCTGGTGTTCGACCTCTTCGAACAGGAAGACGGGCTCGACGCGCTTTTCGGCCTGCTGCGCGACAACCTGCCCGAGCGGCTGAACGAGACCGCTTACGCGCTGGCCTGCGATGTGGCCGCCGCCGATGGCACGCTGCGCGAAGAGGAACTGCGGCTGCTCGAGGAAATCCGCTACGAGCTCGACATCGACCGGCTGCATGCCGCCGCCATCGAACGCGGCGCCCGCGCCCGTCACCTGCACGGCTAAGCGTCCCAGTCCATACCCAGCCCTATCGCCTACCATACCTTCTGCCCTGCCCGGTTTCGGCAGGGCCGCAAGGCCATGGGCGGAAAACACCCTATCCGTGTGCGCCTTCCGCACCGCAGCGTGACGACGGATGGTTTTTCGAATATGATGTAATTGTGCGTATTACAGCACTTAATCCACCACTCATTCTTTCCGAGTCGTTTCTGTTTTCACTGCATTTTCAAGGAAGACAGCCCATGTCACGTCACCACGTGACCCGTCACCGGTTCACCCTGTTCGCTGCACTGCTGCTTTGCCTGCTTCCGATCCTCGGCGCATTGGCATTGTGAGCACCCCGCTGGCCTGCCCTACCGGTCATCCGGCCGGGCGAGCGCGGCGCCTCCACGCCCCATTCAGGGCGCGGCGCTTTGCGGCGTGGCGACACTGCCGGACGAGGTTTGTGTGGTCGGCGTGACATCGGGGCTGGCGTTCGCCACGGCAGCAGCAGGCTCGGGTCCGGTGCCCTTGGGGAAGCGCACCGCCCAGCGTTCGATCAGATCCTGCTGCAGCGCCTTGGCGCGGCGGTTCCATTCACGCATACCCGGCGGGCGCTCGCGCTCTTCCACCGGGATCGCGTCGCGCCGCGGCACGTCACCGCAGAAGATCGCGAACACCAGTTGCTCGCCGCTCGGCATGTCGACAAAGCCACCAAGGCCGCTGACGAAGTTCAGCGTGCCGGTCTTGGCGTGCACCTTCAGCGGGTGATCCTGCACCGGTCGCCCGCGCCCATCGAGCATGGTGATCGGTTTCAGCAATGGCTTCAGCCCCAGCCGCCGCTCGGCCTGCAGCAGCGCCGAGGCCACATCCGCCGCCGCAACCCGGCTGTTGCCGCCAAGGCCCGAATGGTCGGTCATGGCAATATGGGTCAGCCCCAACTCGTCGCGCGCCCAGGTGTTCATCACCTCGGCGGAATGCACGATCGATTCGGCATGCCCCAGCCGCTTGCGGGTGGCGGTCAGCCCGACCAGTTCGGCGGTCAGGTTGGTGGAATACTTCAGCATCTCCTTGAGGATCACATGCAGCGGCTCGCTCTCGCGACGCGCCACCAGATCCACCGTCTCGACGCCATGTTCGATCACCGGCTCGGGCAGTTGCAGCCCTTGCGATCCGGCCAGTGCCTGAAACACCTCACCGGCGTAAAGCTCGGGCTTGCGCACCGGCAGCCAGCGCGAGCCGCCCTTGCCAAGCGCGTGGCTGGCCACGCTCCATTCGTCGCGCCCGTCCTGATCGGCGTAGGTGTAGATCGGCCCATTGCGGTCCGAGACCGCCATATGCGCCATGCGCACTGACTGCCGCCCCGCCATCGAGGGCGCGTCCATGCTGACATCATAGCCGTTGCCGTCGCGCTCCCACTCAAAGCTGACGCGGTTGTAATTGAGGTTGATCGCCGAAACGGCCGGGTTGTAGCTGACGTGCACCGGCTGCTCGAGGTCGATCTGCGCCGCATAGGGCAGCGCGCCACCATCGACGATGAAGCGCCCGGTCACTTTCTTGATGCCGATCTCGGCAAGGCTGCGCGCCATCTCGGCCAGCCCGTCGGTGTCCAGCGTCGGATCGCCGCCGCCGACCAGCACCAGATCGCCCTTCAACTCGCCACCGACGATCGCGCCCGTGGTCCAAAGCTCTGTGGAAAAACGGTAATCCGGGCCCAGCGTGTCAAGCGCATAAGAGGCGGTCAACGACTTGGCGACGCTCGCGGGCGGCAGGCCCAGCGTGCCCTGATGGCTCTCGAGCAGCTTGCCCGTCGCGGCGCTGAGCACCGCGTAGCCGACCAGCCCGTCACCAAGATTGGCCTTGGCGATCAGGTCTTCGGGCGAGTCGAGCGTGCGCAGCGCGACATTGTCGCCGCGCCCAATCGGTCGCAAAGACCGGTCGACCGCGCCAGCAAACGCCGGGGCCGCAGCCGCGGATACACCGGACGCAGCGAGGAAAGACAAAAAGTGACGACGAGACAGACCGCGGTTCATGCCGCCGATCTAACCGAAGCGGGCGAGGCGCAGCAAGCGTCCTGCACGCGCGAATACTTCACATTTGCGCCGGTTCGGCACGCGTCCGCGCACGAATGGCCGTGGAACTGAGGTCCGACATCGGCAGGTTCACGAAGCACCAGCGCGGCGGCGAGGCAAGCGGCAGCACCGCCGCGGCACGGCTCGGCAGGCGGGCGTGGCGAAACACCGTCGCCGCCACCGACTCGCGCGCGGCCAACCGGCTGCCCGGACGCGCCAGCACCCCCACCGGCACCCGGCGCATGATCTCGCGCCAGTCTTCCCAGCGGTGCAGCTGCGCCAGATTGTCGGCGCCCATCAGCCATGTGAAGCGCACACCGGGGTGCCGCGCCTGCAGCAGCGCCAGCGTGCGGGCCGTGTGCCGCGTCCCGGCCAGTGCCTCAAAGCCGCTGACCATGACCCGCGGATGCTGGATCAACGCGCGGGCCGCCGCGATCCGCGCCTCCAGCGGTGCCGGGCCCTGAACCTTGAGCGGATTGCCGGGGCTCACCAGCCAGATGATCCGGTCGAGGCGAAAGCGCTTCAAGGCCTCCAGAGTGATGCGCACATGGCCTTCATGCGGCGGGTCGAACGATCCGCCGAGCAATCCGATCCTCTGTCCGGCCCGCAGATGGAAGCCGGTTTCATACGCATTCCAGAGCATTGCGCCCCTTCCTTTAGGAATGAATGCCCAAAGACACAGGATTTCGCTCGGGGATCAACCGCATTTTTCCACAGGGAGCGGGCCGCATCCCGGCAAACAAGGCATTTGCTTTCCCCCGTCGCGGTGCCATACACCCCCGCAAAGCTTTTTCACCGGAGGAACCGATGGCCAGCTATCAGTACGTCTACCACATGGACGGCGTCTCCAAGACCTATCCCGGCGGCAAGAAATGCTTCGAGAACATCCGTCTCAGCTTTCTGCCCGGGGTGAAAATCGGTGTCGTCGGCGTCAACGGCGCCGGTAAATCGACCCTGCTCCGCATCATGGCGGGCATTGACAAGGACTTCTCGGGCGAGGCCTGGGCCGCCGAGGGCGCCAAGGTCGGCTACCTGCCGCAGGAGCCCGAGCTTGACGCCTCGCTCGACGTGCGTGGCAACGTCATGCTTGGCGTGGCCGAAAAGAAGGCCAAGCTCGACCGGTTCAACGAACTGGCGATGAACTATAGCGACGAGACCGCCGACGAGATGGCGCAGCTGCAGGACGAGATCGATTCGCAGAACCTGTGGGATCTCGACAGCCAGATCGACGTCGCCATGGAAGCGCTGCGTTGCCCGCCGGACGAGGCGGATGTGACCACGCTTTCGGGTGGTGAGAAGCGCCGCGTCGCGCTCTGCAAGCTGCTGCTTGAAGCGCCTGACATGCTGCTGCTCGACGAACCGACCAACCACCTCGACGCCGAGACCATCGCTTGGCTGCAGAACCACCTCATCGAGTACAAGGGCACGATCCTCTGCGTCACGCACGACCGTTACTTCCTCGATGACATCACCGGCTGGATCCTCGAGCTCGACCGTGGCCGCGGCGTGCCCTACGAGGGCAACTATTCGAGCTGGCTGGAGCAGAAAGCCAAGCGCCTCGCGCAGGAAGCCCGCGAAGACAAGGCCAAGCAGAAGACCCTCGAGCGCGAGCTTGAGTGGATGCGTCAGGGCGCCAAGGCGCGTCAGGCCAAGTCGAAAGCCCGTATCGCCGCCTATGAAGAGATGGCGGGCCAGTCCGAACGCGAGCGCGTCGGCCGCGCCCAGATCGTCATCCCCAACGGCCCGCGCCTTGGTGGCAAGGTGATCGAGGTCGAAGGCCTGAAGAAGGCCATGGGCGACAAGCTGCTGATCGAGAACCTCGACTTCTCGCTGCCGCCGGGCGGCATCGTCGGCGTGATCGGCCCCAACGGCGCCGGTAAATCGACCCTGTTCAAGATGCTCACCGGTCAGGAACAGCCCGACGAGGGCACCGTCACCTACGGCGACACGGTCAAACTGTCCTATGTCGACCAGTCGCGCGACGATCTCGATCCGGACGCCAACGTCTGGGAAGCAATCTCGGGCGGTGCGGAAATCATCCAGCTCGGCGACGCGCAGATCAACAGCCGCGCCTATTGCGGTGCGTTCAACTTCAAGGGCGGCGACCAGCAGAAGAAGGTCGGCCTGCTTTCGGGTGGTGAACGCAACCGCGTGCACATGGCGCGCCTGCTGAAAGAGGGCGGCAACGTCCTGCTGCTCGACGAACCGACCAACGATCTCGACGTGGAAACCCTGCGGGCGCTCGAAGACGCGCTTGTCGATTTCGCCGGCTGCGCCGTGGTGATCTCGCACGACCGCTTCTTCCTCGACCGTATCTGTACCCACATCCTCGCCTTCGAGGGCGAAGCGCATGTGGAATGGTTCGAGGGCAACTTCGAGGACTACGAAGAAGACAAGAAGCGCCGTCTCGGTGCCGATGCGCTGGAACCGACGCGGGTGAAGTTCAAGAAATTCGCCCGCTGAGCGGCACTCCGCCCAGCATTTCAGAAAATGAAGATGACCCCGCGTACACATTCGTGCGCGGGGTCTTTCGTTCCGGCGCGTGGATCATTAGGTGCCCGCTCGCGGAAGATGCGGCGAAGCGCCCGGCCTTCCGCGAAACACACGCATAGACCTCAAGAGTTCAAAATGAGCACGCAGTCCGCACAGAAACAGCGCCAGTCGGCACCGAAGAAACGGGATCCCGAGCCAGAACCCACGTTCCGCTTTACCGACTGGGCGATGATCTGACACTCAGGTGGCGATCAGCGCCACCGCATACATGCCCAGACCAAAGACGGTATGGGCGATGAGACCAAGCGCCCGCCCCTTCCAGGGGGTGGGCGTTTTCGACAGCGCCCAGCCCAGCCCCATGCCGGGGTGCAGCAAGAACCATCCCGCCGCGATGGTGACCAGCGCGAAGGCCCAGAGCGGCGCCCATGTGGGCGCTTCCAACCAGCCCTTCCCCGCGAGCAGCACGAAGAGCACGCCGTAGATGGCCCCCACCACGTAGTGGAAGGCCCAGCCGATGGCGCTTTCGCCCGGCACAGGTTCGGCAGCGTTTATGTCGTCGTGGAAAACCTTGCCCCGCGCCACATGCGCGACCCAGCGGCCGGGGTTGCGCCATGCCGGACGCGGATAGCCCAGCACGAAATGCAGGCAGAGCGCCCAAAGGTCCATGGCCACGGTGCCGCCCAGCCCCATGGCGATCCCGATCATCAGTTGCTGCATCGATGGTCTCCCTGTTTCGCCTAGAGGTGCCGCAAGGGCAGCCGCGCCGCAAGCCCCCTCCCCGCCCCGTCCCGGCCCCATCCTGCCCGCGAAGAGGCGTGGGCCGATCTGATCGGCGCGCTGCGCCCCTGCACGGCACCGGCGATCCTTCGCCAAACGCTGTGTGTAAATCCCGATTATCTTCAGCGCGCGAAGGCCGGGGCCCGCCCGGAAGTGGCCGAATCCCCTTGAAATTAGAGAATTGCCATGTAACGCTTGAGGCCGCTTAGGCTTCTATTCGACGACCCAGTTCCGACCCGGCACGCAGTCTATCGATACAGACGTTTCTACGCCGGGCTGCCGCAGTTCCGTGGGCAGCACAAGACAGGAAAGGGGTTTAACCCATGGCAACTGGCACCGTGAAGTGGTTCAACACCACCAAGGGCTACGGCTTCATCGCACCCGATGGCGGCTCCAAGGACGTTTTCGTGCACATCTCGGCTGTTGAGCGTTCGGGCCTGACCGGCCTCGCCGACAACCAGAAAGTGACCTACGAGCTGCAAGCCGGCCGTGACGGTCGCGAAAGCGCCGTGAACATCCAGCTCGCCTGAGCATCGGATTTCGCGGGGGACCTCCCCCGCACAGGAAAGGGGCGGCCCGTTTGGGACCGCCCCTTTTTCATGTTTGGATATACCTGCTTTGATATATCTGCGCCGCGTCGGGCGTCAGACGCGCCGCTTCACCTCCCGCAGCGCCCGTTCGGCCAGCCGCAACTTCTGACTGTGGCTGCGCTTCACCGGACGGCGGCGCACGGGTCGGTTGCTGTGATGGGTGCTCGCAGCATAGCTCTTGGCGGCACGGCGGATGATGTTTGCAAAGGACATGGGTTCCTCCGGGTTTCGTCCAATGCCCCTCCCGGGGCTTGCAGGACAAACCCGCGCAGGCCCGCCACGGTTCCCCGCCTGCCGTTCCGAAGCGGAAAACCGCCCGTGTGGCTTATGTGAAAACGGTGCCCGACTTCACACCCAGCTTGCGGAACATCATCGCTGCCGGGCAGAACCCGGTCACCGATGCCTGCATCAGATTGAGCCCGACGAAGACCGTCAGCCACACCCAATAGGGCGACACCCACACAGTAAGCGCCACGCTCAGCAGCACCATGAACCCGGCAAACAGCATGACAGCACGATCAAGTGTCATATCCTGCACTCCTTGCAATGCCCGGATGCCCCGGCGGCATCCGCCTGTCAGGAATCTAGGCGCATCCCCTTTCACATTCAATATACGGAATGTCGCACCCCAACGCCTATGCACCTAGAGTGAGGCGATCAGCGGAACAGCCGCCATCCCGCCAATATGCGGGTCGCCGTGGTGATCGCGCAGGCCGCCGCAAAGATGCAGGCCAGCGGCGCGAAGGCACCCGGCCAGAGGCAGATCGCCGCCAGAAAGACGATGGTCTCGGCGCCTTCGGTCAGCCCGCCAAGGTAGTAGATGCCCTTCGAGGGGTACTCCGCCGCCGTCATCCCGCGCCGCTCGGCGATAAGCGAGAAGGCGAGGAAGGACGAGCCGGTGCCGATGAAGCTGGCGATCACCAAGGCCGCTGCGAGCGCGTTGGCCTCAGGATCGGCGAGCGCGAAGCCCAGCGGGAAGAGCGCGTAGAACAGAAAATCCAGCGCAATGTCGAGAAAAGCGCCCCGGTCGCTCGGCCCGGCCATGCGCGCCACCTCGCCATCCAAGCCGTCTGCGAGACGGTTTGCCAATAGCCCCGCCAGCGCCAGCCCCGGAAGCCCAAGCGCCGCCGCCCCGGCCCCGGCAAGACCAAAGCCAAAGCCCGCCAGCGTGATCCAATCGGCCTTTATCCCGGCGGCATAGAGCGTGCGGGCGACGGGATGCAGCAGGCGGCGCTGCAGCGGCAGGAGGAAGGCATCAATCATCGGCGCAGTCTTGGGCTGCCTGCGCAGCGCGATCAAGGGGGCCGCGACGCGAGACCGGTGCTCAGACCCGACGGGCGCGCAGCGCCAGCACCTGCCGCAGCGTCTCGGTGGGCGGCACGGTGCGGAAAATATCCCCCAGCATCGCCGCATCGGCGCGCAGCCCGGCAATCCAGCCGCCGCGCTTGTCGTGCTTATAGGGGCTTTCCACCTCGGGCCAGCGCACCACGGCCACGCGCAGCCCCGCGTCGATCCACAGCCGGTTCATGAACACTTCGAGCCCGAAGCGCGGCAGCGCCTCGAGCGTTGCCAGTTGCGACGCCAGAACCGCGCGCGGCATCACCCGCTCGCCCGAGATATAGTCGATGCCGATCATCCGCCACAGCAGCGGCGCGTTGCGGCGCAGGCTGATCGCCGCCCCGGCATGGCCCTGCAGCACGGGGGTGGCCAAGGCCGACAGATGCTCTGGCCCCAGTCCCAGCAAATCGCTGTCCAGAAGCAGCACATGCTGCCCGCGCGCCTCGGCGATGCCGCGCGCGACGGCGCGTGTCTTGCCGCCGTTGCGGGGCTGACGCAGCACCCGCAGATGCCCGTGCCCCTGCCCCGCCGCCTCGGCGGCCTCGGCAGTGCCATCGCCAGAGCCGTCGTCGACCACCACGACCTCTCCGACCAGCGGATGGTCCAGCACCGCCTCCAGCACCCCTCCGATGCGCGGCGCCTCGTTATAGGCGGGGATGATGCAGCTGAGCGCGATCTCGGTCATTTCTTCACTCCCACCTTCAGCCCGCGGCGCAGCCCCCAGCCCACGGCGAAAAGTACCAGCCCGCCCAGAAGCACCAGCGAGGCGCGGGCGATCCAATTGTCGATCTGACTGTAGGCCGAGCCCAGCGTGTAGCCGAGCGCCACGAAGAACAGGCTTTTGGGGATGGTCGCCAGCGTGTTGACCCAAAAGAAGCGCCACAGCGACATGCGCGCCATGCCCGCGGCCACGAGGATCGGCGCGCCAGCGCTATGGGTGATCTTGCCGATCACCAGCGTGCGCCCGCCCTTGTGGTGGAAATGCCCCGCCAGCGCCGCCAGACGCGCCCGGTTCAGCCCCATCTTCATCAGCCAGCGCTGCGGCAGCCGGGTCAGCCCCCAGCGCCCGATGCCGTAGTAGAGCACGTCGCCAACCACATCGGCGACGATCACCACCAGCGTCACGCTCCAGATGTCCAGCAGGCCGCGGCTCGCCAGCCACGCGGCGATCACCGTCACGATCGGCCCTTCGAGCATGGCGATGGGGGCGAGGATCGCCAGCCCCTCCTTGGCGATGAGGGCGGTTACCGTTTCCAGTCCGATCAAGGTCTTACTCCGCAGGCCCCGCAGCCGAGGAGGGTGTGCTGCCGGGAGCCATATCCGTTCCGCGCCAGGATATTCCGCGCCCCGCCCATGTGGCCACCCAGATCGCCGGAAGCAAGAGGTCGCGCATCAGCATGGCCGCGACATCCCGCGCTCCGGCAGGCCAGCCCGCCACTTTGCACAGGGTCCATTCCGCACCGTACCACAGGATCAGAAGCACCGGCAGCGCCCACAGCGGCGCCGCCCCAAGGCTGATCAGCCCGATAAGGCCCAGCAGCGCCAGCAGCGGGCCCTGCGCGATCTCACCGATGAAAAGCCCCGGAAACCCGTCGCGCCGCACCCGCGACCAGCGCAGCTGCCGGTCCCAGACCGTGCGCGCAGCCCGGCTGCCGATGGGCTGCGAGAACAGCCTCCGAGACAGCCGCACCTTCAGCCCCTGCGCGCGCACCAGCTTGGTCGCGGCGACGTCTTCGGCGAGGTTGCGCCCCAGCGCCCGCAGCCCGCCGCCCGCCTCCAGCACATCGCGGCGCCAGAACAGCGTCTTGCCCTGCGCAAAGCCCAGCCCAAGGCTGTCCGCCGCCAGTTGCCAGCGCCCCTGCGAGCTGTTGAGGAACGCGCATTCCACCGCGCCCCAGAAGTTTTCGGGGCGGCTGCCCGCAGGCGGGGCCGAGACCAGCCCGGTACCCTCGCGCCATGTGGCCACAAGCCGCGTCAGGTAATCGCGATCAAGCAGCAGGTTGCTGTCGGTCATCACCAGATGCTCGCTGCGCGCCGCCGCGATCCCCTTGAAGAGGTTGTTGAGCTTGGGGTTGCCGGTCTGCGCCACGTCGCCGATGAGCAGCTGCGCCTGCACGTCAGGATGCGCCGCGATCAGCCGCCGCACCAGCGGCACCGCGGCGTCCTGTTCTCGCGCGGCGCAGAAGATCACCTCATAGCTCGGGTAGTCCTGCACAAAGGACGAGGCCAGCGTCTCTTCGTCAAAGGCATCGAGCCCGCAGACCGGGCGGATAAGCGACACGAACGGCAGGTCCGCCTGCGCAGGCCCCTGCTCGGGCCCCACATAACGTGCGCCCGCGAGCACCGCACTCAGCAGGTGGATCATCAGCGGCACAAGCACCAAAAGCAGCAGCAGCGTCAGCATCACATCGCCCCCTCGGCCAAAGCGCCTTTTTCGGGTGTGGCCTCGGCGGCACGAGTGGGCATCGGGCGCGGCAGCGCCGCCGCCGGGGCGCGCTCATAGCTCACCAGTTGCAGCCGCCCGTCGAAATCCTCGGCCAGCGCGGTGAGGCTGTCGACCCAGTCGCCGCAGTTGGCATAGGTGATGCCGCTGCGCAGGCGCACGCCCGGCTTGTGCGAATGACCGCAGATCACCCCGCGCGCACCGGCCGCCTCGGCCAGCCGCGTGAGCTTGCGCTCAAATCCGTCACCCATCGCTAGCATTCCGTTGGCCCAGGCAAAGACCCGGTCCACAAAGCTCTGCTCCCATTCGGTCAGCCCCGCGCGGCGGCGCAGATAGGCGTCGAGCTGGCGCAGCGAGGCGTCGATGCGGCTGCCAAGCCGGGTCATGAAGTGCCAGCGCAGAATCCGCGGATCGCATTGATCGCCATGCAGCACGAGATAGCGCCGCCCGTCCGCGCCGTGGTGGATCACCGCCTCACGCAGCTCCCACCCCTCGATCGCCGCACCGGGCGCGCGCATCTTGGCGTCGTGGTTGCCGGGCAGATAGACCACCCGCGTCCCGTCCTTCGCACGGTTCCGCAACTCGGCCATGATCTGATCATGCGCCGCCGCCCAATGCAGCCGCCCGCCGTGCCACAGATCGAAGATGTCGCCGACGAGATAGATGGTCTCGGCCTCGACCCCGCGCAGAAACTCGAGGATCGGCCCCGACCGGCAGGCACGCGCGCCGAGATGGAGGTCGGAAATGAACAAGCTGCGGTACGAGGTGCGGGCAATCTTGCCTGCGGAAAAGGTCGGCATCCGGGCATGTTCCTTCACTGTTCGCCCGCCTTATGGCGAATCGATGTATCGCCAATGTGACGAGGCACCGACGAGAACGCGCAGCCGCCGCGAGCAGTTCCTCACACAAGGAAAACTATTTTGTGATTTCGGGAGCTTACCGTGCATCACGCCAGATATGACAAAGCGCCAAAAGGCGCCGCGGAGCGCGGGAAAAGATGGCCGGAGCCGCGGGCTGGCAACGCTCATGTCGGTGTCTCGGAAATCAAGATCTCGGTAGAATTCGTAAAATAACGTCTCGCCGTGACCTTAGGGCAATTCCCGCAAGAGGCGAAACATGTTTTCCCAAGGCAGCTTACATTGGCGGAAAGCCGACCGATCGGCCTCGCCAGACGCAACGAAGGGCGCAAGCAGATAAACCGCGCAAACCATGTCAGCAATCTCGGAAAGAGTGGTGCACCAACCCGGCCCTCTGGGCGGTGGTACGTGGCAGGGGCAGCAGGGTTCGAACCCGCGACCTACGGTTTTGGAGACCGTCGCTCTACCAGCTGAGCTATACCCCTACTGTGTTGCGCTCTCTAGAAGGTTCTGCGGGCGTGGTCAACCGGATATCTCCCAGAAATCCGGCTTCCGTTGCGCAGGCTGCAGCCGCCAGAGATATCCCTCCGCCAGAGCCCGCCGCGCAGGGCTATTTCCCATCCGCCGGAGGCTCATAGGCGATGAGCAGCTTATAGGCGCAGATCGCCCCCAGCCCCAGAAAAACCACCGCCCAGCCCGGCCCGCCGATGGCGATCTCCAAAAGCCCCCAGCCGAGGCAGATCGCGGTGATCGCCACGCGCAGCCAGAGCGGACGGAAGAACGGGTGTGAAAAGTCGAACATGCGCCTGAACCGCCGGGTACGCCCCGGCCCTCCTCCTGTGGTCCTGCCCCTCCTAGCAGCATCACGCCGCGCAGGCACCCTGCAACCTTGCGACGCGCGACGCGAGACCCTGCGCCGGTGAACAGGCCCCCCGCGATGGCGCGCAGGACGGCGGGGCGACAGCAGCACCGCGCGCGCCTATCTTCTTGCAAGCAACAAACTCGGACACGCGCCATGACCACTGCCGCCTTCGCCCATCACCTGCACCGCCCCGACGCCGCGGATGGCTCCGCGCTGCTGCTCTTGCATGGCACCGGCGGCACAGAGACCGATCTCATCCCGCTGGGGCAGATGTTGGCGCCGCAAGCCACGCTTCTGGGCCTGCGTGGCCGCGCCACCGACGAGGGGGTGACCCGCTGGTTCCGGCGGCTGGAAATGGCGCGCTTCGATCAGGCGCAGATCCGCAGCGAGGCGCAGGCCTTCGCCGAGGCCCTGCCCGCGCTGCTGCAGCACGAGCGCATCGACCCGACCCAGCTGACCGTCCTTGGCTATTCCAACGGCGCCAATTTCGCCGCCGCGCTCATGGCGCTGCACCCCAAGCTGCTGCGGCGCGCGATCCTTTTGCGTCCGATGCTGGTGCTGGAAGAGCCGCCCGAGCCGGATCTGTCGCATCTCGAAGTGCTGACACTCGCCGGTGAGGCCGATCCCTATGGCCGCTACGCCCCGGCGCTCAATGACTGGCTGGAGCGTTGCGGCGCGGCGCTCGACGCCCGCCTGCTGCCCGCCGGGCATGGTCTCGGACAGGGCGATCTTGCAGCGGCCTCGGACTGGCTGGCCAAACGCGCGAACTGACGCCGAAGCGCGACAGGTCTTGCGATGGGCGTAGCAGATCGCCCCGGCCTGTGTCACTCTTTGCGTATGAGCCCCGAAACCCCGCAGTCCGCAGATCTCAAAACCCTATGGCCCGGCGCGGCGACTCGCTTCCTCGCGCTGCGCCTGCTGCCCGGCGATGATCTGCGCGCCGCCCTGCAGGCGGCGTTCGCCGCCGAGCGCGAGCACGCGGGATTCGTCGTCGCCTGTGTCGGCAGCCTCTCCAAAGTCGCCCTGCGCCCCGCCGGAAAAGACAGCGCAATGCTGCTCGAGGTGACGCTCGAGATCGTCTCGCTGTCGGGCACCTTCTCGAAGGACGGCCCGCATCTGCATATCTCGGTGTCGGATTCGCGCGGCCAGATGCTCGGCGGGCATCTGCTTGAAGGGTCGATCGTGCGCACCACCGCCGAGGTGATCCTCGGCCTCGCCCCGGTGCACTTCCGCCGCGCGCCCGACCCGCGCACCGGCTACCCCGAGCTTTTCTTCGACTGATCCGCAAAACGGGGCCGCGCAACCGGGCCCTTCTTCTCTTTGAAAATACGCCGGGGTGAATGCCCGCAGGGCAGAGGGGCAGCGCCCCTTACCCGCCCTCAGCCAAAAAACGCCCGCCGCAGCAGGTTCAGCGCCGCCACCAGCAGTACGATCAGCGTGATCCGCCGGAACATCGCCTGATCGATCCGGTCATGCACGCGGCGGCCCAGCCACATGCCCCCCAGCGCCGGAATCAGCAGCGCCGCCGAGAAAGGCGCAGTCTGCGCGTTCAGCACCCCCGAGAGCGTATGCGCGGCGGTCAGCGAGATCGCCCCAAGCCCATAGGCCACGCCCTGCACGCGGATCTGATCGCGCTTTTCGGTGCCGATCGCCGTCAGATAGGCCACGAAGGGTGGCCCCCAAACCCCCGACATGCCGCCGATGAACCCGGCCACCGCGCCCACCGTCGCCTCGAGCCTCGGGGTCGAGCCGTTCGGCAGGTTCGGACGCCATCCCGCCAGTTGCATCAGGCAAAAGAGCGCCACCGGCCCGCCGATCATCGCCAGCAGCACCTGCGACGGCAGCACCCGCACCAGCTGCGCCGAGAGCGCCAGCATCACGAAGGCAACGATCAGAAAGACTTTGAAGCGCTTCACCGTCTCCCATGCCGCGCGCGGCCCCTCGCCAAAGGCCTGAAAGGCGTTGGTCGCCAGCGTCGGCAGGATCAGCCCCGCAAGCGCCAGTTCGGGACCGACCACCGATCCCAGCCCCGAGATCATGATCATCGGCATGGCAAAGCCCACCATGCCTTTCACCGTGCCCGCCAGTGCTGCGACAGCGAAGGCGAGGGCAAAGGTCTGCGGCGATACGAGAGAGAAAAGCGCGTCCATAAGTGGCTCATATCACGGGCGCTTCGCCGCGACAGCCCCGAACGATAGGGTAATATTAAGTCGCATGATTTTATCACAGGGTATTTTTGTTGCGCTGCGACTGCAAAATCGCTATCCCCTCTCTGGCACGAGGAGGAGATGATTCATGGCGCATGACGGACAGGGTGACATGCTGAAGGACGGCACGATTCTGGACGATCTTCTGGGGCTCACCGGCGCGGCGCTGGCCCCGGTGGAACAGATCTTTGAAGAGGCCCGCAGCGCCCTGCGCGCCCTGACCGAGGAAGACGGCCGCGTCTCCGGTCGGCTGATCGAGGAAAACCAGTTCGCCGCCCATGGTCTGGCATGGCTCGCCACCTATGCCGAGTCGCTGCGGCAGCTGCACGGCTGGGCCGAGCGCATGGCCGCCGAGGGCACCTTCGGCGAGATCGAACAGCTGCTTCTGCAGATCGGCTTTGGCGAATACCTCAGCCAGATCGCCGGGGGCATCCAGATGAATCAGGGCGAGATGGTGCGCCTCAGCGATCTCGGCCTGCCCGTCTCCGCCGCCGCGCCGCTGATGACCGGCGCCGCCGGAACCCTCGCCGCGCGCGGCAACAGCCAGAGCGCCCGCACGCGCCTTGTCGAACTGATGCAGGAGCGCGCCGCCGAGATCACCGTGGGCCGCACCGGGCTCGACGACGAGCTAGAGATGATCCGCGAGCAGTTCCGCCGTTACGCCGTGGAAAAGGTCGAGCCCTACGCGCATGAATGGCACCTCAAGGATGATTACATCCCCATGGAGGTGATCGAGGAACTGGCCGAGATGGGGGTCTTTGGCCTCACCATCCCCGAGGAACACGGCGGCTTTGGCCTCAGCAAGGCCTCCATGTGCGTGGTCTCCGAGGAACTCTCGCGCGGCTATATCGGCGTCGGCTCGCTTGGCACCCGGTCCGAGATCGCCGCCGAGCTGATCATCGCGGGCGGCACCGAAGAGCAAAAGGCGAAATGGCTGCCCCGCATCGCCAGCGGCGAGACGCTGCCCACCGCGGTCTTTACCGAGCCCAACACCGGCTCTGACCTCGGCTCGCTGCGCACCCGCGCGGTGAAGGACGAGAGCGGCGATTACACCATCACCGGCAACAAGACATGGATCACCCATGCCGCCCGCGCCCATGTGATGACGCTGCTCGCCCGCACCGATCCGGGCAGCGACAACTATAAGGGCCTGTCGATGTTCCTCGCCGAAAAGACCCCCGGCGACGACGACACCCCCTTCCCCACCCCCGGCATGACCGGCGGCGAGATCGAAGTGCTGGGCTATCGCGGCATGAAGGAGTTCGAACTGGGGTTCGACGGCTTCAAGGTGAAGGGCGAGAACCTGCTCGGCGGCGAAGAGGGCAAAGGCTTCAAGCAACTCATGGAGACCTTCGAGAGCGCCCGCATCCAGACCGCCGCCCGCGCCATCGGCGTGGCGCAATCGGCGCTCGACGTGGGGATGCGCTATGCGCAGGAGCGCAAGCAGTTCGGCAAGCCGCTGATCGCCTTCCCGCGTGTTTCGGGCAAGCTGGCGATGATGGCAGTGGAGATCATGATCGCCCGCCAGCTCACCTATTTCTCGGCCCGTGAGAAAGACGAGGGCATCCGCTGCGACCTCGAGGCCGGGATGGCGAAACTGCTCGGCGCCCGCGTGGCTTGGGCCAATGCCGACAACGCGCTGCAAATCCACGGCGGCAACGGCTTCGCGCTGGAGTATTCGATCAGCCGCATCCTGTGCGACGCCCGCATCCTCAACATCTTCGAGGGTGCAGCCGAGATCCAAGCGCAAGTGATTGCACGTCGCTTGCTCGGCTGATCCCGGCCATATCGGACCACCGGCAAGGCCCCGCCCAGCGGGGCCTTTTGCCCTGCGCGCCACGCAATCCGGCTACCCTGCTCTTGTCTGATCTGCATCAAGGCTGCGCCGCCGCCATCATGGTCTGGAGGGGCGAAATACATTCCAGGAGACTGATATGTCCTACAAGGAACAACTCGCCGACAAACGCCGCGAACTGCGCGAACTGCGCAAGGCCATCCCCGACACATTCGCGGGTTTCGTCGAACTGGAAAAGGCCGCCTCCGCCGAGGCCGCGCTGGACCACAAGCAGAAGGAATATGTGGCGCTCGGGATCGGCATCGCCATCCGCTGCGATTCCTGCATCCTCAGCCACGTCAGCGCGCTGGTCCGGCTCGGCGCCACCCGCGAAGAGATCGCCGACGTCTGCGGCATGGCGATCCAGATGGGCGGCGGGCCGGGCCTGATGTATGCCGCCAAGGCGCTGGCCGCCTATGATGAGTTCACCGCCGAAGGCTAAGCCCGCGACGGAATGCTCTGCGCGCTGCGTATCAGAGGGGTCACAGGCAGAAAGGACGCCCGATGAACCCTCTGATTGCAGCCGCCGCCGCCCTTCTCGTTTCCACCACCGCCCTCGCAGCGCAGCCGCAGGCCGCCGCCCAAGCCGGCCCGGGCGGTGACCCCATCAAGCAGATGGACGCCAATGGCGACGGCAGGGTCACCCTTGCCGAGGCCGAGGCGCAGAGCGCGCGCATGTTCGCCCGGCTCGACGCCAATCGCGACGGCAGGCTCTCGCAGGACGAAGCCCGCCCGCGCGGCCCGCGCCAAGGCTCGGCCAACCGCCCCGCCCCGCGCGACGGCGCGCCTGCGGGCCGGCCCGGCGGTCCGCGCATGGACAGCAACGGCGATGGCGTGATCACGCAGGCCGAGTTTACCGGCGGCGCACGGCAGATGTTCAAGCGCATGGATCGCAACGGCGATGGGGTGCTGAGCGGCGCCGAAATGACCCCGCCCAAGCGCCCGGGGAACTAGGCCGCACTCCGCCAGCCCCCTGCGCAAACAAAAAGGCCCCGGCGGATCGCTCCACCGGGGCCTTTGATCTCTCAAAGCCAGAGGTCAGCCGCGCAGCGCGCCGCCGGTGGCCTTTTCGACCTTGGCGACGATCTTGGCCGCCACCTCCTCGATGTCCTTTTCCTTCAGCGTCTTATCGCTGGGCTGCAGGCGCACGGTGATGGCGAGCGACTTCTTGCCCTCGCCGAGGCTGCCGCCGATGAACTCGTCGAACACGCGGACCTCTTCGATCAGCGCCTTGTCGGCACCCGCAGCGGCATTCACCAGATCGAGCGAGGCGACCTCCGCGTCCACCACGAAGGCAAAGTCACGCTCGACCGCCTGCAGATCGTTCTGCGCCAGCGCCGGGCGGGCCGCATCGGTCTTGCGCGGCAGCGGGATCTCCTGCGGGTAGAGCGTGAAGGCCACGACAGGGCCTTTCACGTCCATCTCCTGCAGCACCTTGGGGTGCAGCTCGCCGAAGACGCCCAGCACCTTCTTGGGGCCGAGGCAGAGCTTGCCGTGACGGCCCGGATGCCACCATTCCTCGGCGCCGCGCAGGATCTGCATCTTCGCCGGGGCCCCCATGGCCGCAAGCAGCGCCTCGGCATCGGCCTTGGCGTCGAACACATCCACCGGGCGCGAGGCGCCATGCACGTCCTTCGGACCGGTGCGCCCGACAAGGATGCCGGTCACCTGCGTCGCCTGCTCGCCCGGCTCACCGCCAGCAAAGGCCGGACCGCATTCAAAGAGCGCCATATCCGCAAAGCCGCGCGCCTGATTGCGCGAGGCCGCCTGCAGCAGCCCCGGCAGCAGCGAGGGGCGCATGTGGCTCATCTCCGAGCTGATCGGGTTGGCCAGCATCGTCGCATCGGTGCCGCCGCCAAACATCTCGGCCGCCGCCTGATCGATGAAGCTGTAGGTCACGCACTCGTTGTAGCCCAGCTCCGCCGTGGTGCGGCGGGCCACCTGCTCGCGCTTCTGCATCGGCGAGAGGATCGGCTTCGGCACGCCCGGCTGCGCGCGGCGCATGGGCTGCGGCTGCAGCTTGGTCAGCGAGGCGACGCGGGCCACCTCTTCCACCAGATCCGCCTCACCCATCACGTCGGGACGCCAGCTCGGCACCGAGGCCATGTCGCCCTCGAACGTGAAGCCCAGAGCGGTCAGCGTGGCGCGCTGCTCCTGTGCCGGGATCTCCATACCGACGAGGCTGATCACCCGGTCGGTGTCGAGCTTATAGGCGCGGCTCACGTCGGGGATGGCCCCTGCCACGATCACCTCGGAGGCCTCGCCGCCAGCGATCTCGAGGATCATCGCGGTCGCCGCCTCGATGCCCGGCGCCACCGAGGCCGGGTCGATGCCGCGCTCAAAGCGATAGCGGGCGTCGGAATTGATCTTCAGCGCGCGGCCCGTGTAGGCGGTGCGGACGGTCTCGAAATAGGCCGCCTCGAGGAACACATCCACGGTCTCGTCCGAGACGCCCGTCGGCTCGCCGCCCATGACGCCGCCGAGGCTTTCGACGGTGTCCCCGGCCGAGATCACAACCATGCCCGGCTCGAGCGTATAGGTGCGCTCGTCCAGCGCCTCCAGCGTCTCGCCGCCCTTGGCGCGGTGCACGCGCAGATCGCCCTGCACCTTGCCCGCGTCAAAGACGTGCAGCGGGCGGTTGCGGTCGAAGGTGAAATAGTTGGTCACATCGACGAGGAAGCTGATCGGGCGCAGGCCGATGGCCTTCAGCCGGTCCTGCAGCCATTCCGGCGACGGACCGTTCTTCACGCCGCGGATGACGCGGCCATAGAACACCGGGCAATCGTCCAGCGTGTCTTCGTCGATCGTCACGTTGATCGGCGAGGCGAAACTGCCGGGCACGGTGACCTCGGGCAGCGCCTTCAGCGTGCCAAGACCGCGCGCCGCGAGATCGCGGGCGATGCCATGCACACCCAGTGCGTCGGGCCGGTTCGGGGTGATGGCGATCTCGATCACCGGGTCGACCTTGGCCGGATCATTCGCCGCCAGCCAGTCGATGAACCGCTCGCCGACCTCGCCCGAGGGCAGCTCGATGATGCCGTCATGTTCCTCGGACAACTCCATCTCGCGCTCGGAGCACATCATGCCGAAGCTCTCGATGCCGCGGATCTTGCCGACCTGAATGGTGGTGTCGATGCCGGGCACATAGGTGCCGGGCGTGGCCACGACGACGGTGATCCCCTCGCGCGCGTTGGGCGCGCCGCAGATGATCTGGCTCTCGCCCGCATCGGTCATCACCGTGCAGACGCGCAGCTTGTCGGCGTCAGGGTGTTTCTCGGCCTTGACCACCTTGCCGATTTTGAAATCGGACAGGCGCTCGGCGGGGTTTTCGACCCCTTCGACCTCGAGCCCCAGATCGGTCAGTGCTTCGGTGATCTCGTCCACCGTGGCGGAGGTGTCGAGGTGGTCTTTCAACCAGGAAAGCGTGAATTTCATCTCTCGGCCCGGCTTGGTTTCGCTTGGGTCCGGTCCTTAGCGGAATGAGGCGGAAGGGGAAAGGGGGTTGGCCTCAGCGCGGGGCGTGCGCGGCCTCTGTGCTGCCCCAAGGGGGTAAGGGGCGCTGCCCCCTCGCCGCTGCGCGGCTCACCCCCGGCGTATTTTTAAAGAGAAGAAGCGCAGAGGTGGCGTAGAAGAAGAGTGGGGCTCCGGCCCCCGCGTCGCCACGCGGGCCGGAAGTGAATTGTCTGCGGCTCAGACGATCTTGCAGGCGTCTTCCATCTTCAGGCGCGGCAGGCGGTCGAACACTTTCGACGGCTCGCCATAGCCGAGGTTAATCATGAAGTTCACCTTCCACGTGGTGCCGGCAAGGAAGGCCTCCTCGACCGCCGCCGGATCGAAGCCGGACATCGGGCCGCAGTCGAGCCCGAGCGCGCGCGCGGCCAGCATCAGGTAAGCGCCCTGCAGCGAGGAGTTGCGGAAGGCGGTGTCGTTGATCATCGCCTCGGACCCGGTGAACCACGGCTTGGCATCGGCGTGGGGGAAGAGCTCGCCCAGCTTTTCGTAAAACTCGATGTCGTGGCAGACGATCACCGTGACCGGCGCGGTCATGGTCTTCTCGCGGTTGCCGCTGGACATGGCCGGGCTGAGCTTTTCCTTGGCGTCTTTGCTGCGCACGAAGACGAAGCGCGCCGGCGCGCAGTTCGCCGAGGTCGGGCCCATCTTGGTCAGGTCATAGAGCTTTTCGAGGATCTCCTCGGGGATGTCCTTGTCCTGCCACGCGTTCTGCGAGCGGGCCTCGAGGAACAGCGTGTCGAGGGCGGCGGTGTCGAGCGCGCCGGGGAGTGCGATATCTTTCATCAATTTATGCCTTTCGAGCGGTCATGCGGGTTCGGCCACCGCGCCCTGCATCTGCGGGCGGGCGACCTCGAAGGTCTGTGCGAGGTCGGCGATCAGATCCTCGGAGCCGCGCGGCCCCATGATCTGCACGCTGAGCGGCCCGTCCGAGGTCCATGCCACGGGCAGGGTCAGAACCGGAAGCCCAAGGATCGAGCCGGGACGGGTGAAGCCGGTCATGCCCGAGATCATCCGGGCGATCTCGGCCCCCTGCGCGTGCACCAGCGCCTCGGCCTGCGGCGCCACATCGGCAAGGCCGGGCAGCACGATCAGATCGGCGGCGCCGAAGATCTCGGCCTCGGTGCGGGCCATGGCGATCTCGCGGATCTGCCGGGCGCGCAGATAGGCCTGCGCCGGAATGCCCGCCGCCTGCGCCAGCCGCGCACGGACCTGTGTGCCATAGGTTTCGGGCGTGTCGCGCAGCCGGTCGGCATGCACCGTCGCCGCCTCGGAGATGGCGATGACATTCGCCGGTTCGGTCAGGTCCGAAAAGAACCCCATGTCGAGCGAGACGGTCTCATGCCCCTGCCCGCCAAGCGCGGCGCGCAGCTCGGCCATGGCGGCGCGCATCCGCTCCGAGGCGCCCTCGACGAAGCCGCCGCGGTCGAACCCGATACGCAGGCGGCCGGGGTCTTGGGCGGTGGCGCGGGTGCGCCCGCCGGAGATCACCGACAGCACGCGCCGGGCGCAATCGACGCTGGCGGCAAGCGGGCCGACGGTGTCCTGCGTCCAGCTCAGCGGCATGGCCCCGGTCAGCGGCACCACACCGAGGCCGGGCTTGAAGCCGACGACGCCATTGCAGGCGGCGGGCACGCGGATCGAGCCGCCGGTGTCCGAGCCGAGCGCCGCGGGCACCAGCCCCATGCCCACCGCGACACCCGAGCCGCTGGAGGACCCGCCGGGCACGCCGCCGGGCACCGCCGGGTTCTCGGGCATGCCGTGGTGGTGGTTCTGCCCGGTCGGGCCCATGGCGAACTCGGACATCTGCAGCCGCCCGAAATCCACCGCCCCCGCAGCGTCGAGCCGGTCGAGCACCGCCGCGGTGCCCTGCGCGGTCTTGCGCGCCGAGGGGTGACCGCCGCACCCGACGGTCGAGCCCTTGCGGTCGAACATGTCCTTATGCGCCATAGGCACCCCATGCAGCGGACCCAGCGGGGCACCGTCGCGGCGGGCGAGATCGGCGGCGCGGGCCTGCTGATAGGCGCGCTCCCATTCGAGCCGTTGGAACGGCGAGAGTGTGCCGCGCGCGGCGATGCGCGCCTGCAGATCCTCGAGCAGCGCGACCGAGGTGGTCTCGCCCCGGTCCAACCGTCCCTGAAGCTCGGCGATGGTGATCAGCGTCATGCCCCGCCCTCCGCGAAGGGATCGGTGGCCGCCAGCGCGCCGCAACGCCCCATCGGGCGCAGCGTGCCATTGCCCGGCGGGTCCAGCAGCGGGTTGGCGAAAATGCCGGTCTCGACCCGCGCGCGCTGGTCGCGGGCGATGGCAAGCTCGTCTTCCGAGGGCGCGCGGCCCAGCAGGGCGGTCAGCTCCTGTTCCATGTCAGAGGTCCTTTCCCAGCCGTGGGGATACGGCTGCTCTTGCGGCTGTGCTGGGTGCGGGCGGGGGCAATGACCAGAGCGGCGCGGGAAATTTTCCGCACGCCGCGCCAGCCTGCCAGCGGCGCGGTCAAGCGCTGTGCACCCGTGATGAGAAAATAGACGTTTGCCGGATATGCGCCCCGTGCCGCTGCCTGTCCCCGCGGGGACAGCCGTGTCCCGGCGGAGCCGCGCCAGAGGTGTCCCCGCGGGGACGGCGCTGCGGTGCGGGTGCCGCTGGGGGTGGAGGGGATTGAGCATGTCTTGTCCGCGGTCTCGGGGCATGGGTCTTAGGGCATGGGTCTCGGGGCATGGGTCCGGATGGCTGCAGCGGGTGGCATCGCGCCGCTGCTGCTTTCGCTATTGTCCGTACTAATGCAGAAAGGATGTCAACGGCGCCCGGACGCCTTCGGGGGCACGATGCGCGCGGACGTCCCGCTTAGCCTGAAAATTCATCGCTGGCTTGCCGCGCCGCGAGAGACGCGCCTAGGCCGCCTGCCCGGCCCGCGCCTGTGCGCGCACTTGCCGCCATGAGAGCAGCGCGCCGAAGAAGCCCACCGCCGAAAACAGCGTGAAGCCCAGCCCGTAGTCGCCGACCATCCCGTAGATGAAGGCAAAGCACGACGGGCCGATAATGACCCCGATGAACGTGTAGACCAGCAGCGCGCCGGTGTTGGCGCCCACCTTGCCCTGCGGCGCGGTGCGCGCGGCGGCGGCGAGGAAAACGCCGTTCCAGCCCGAGGCCACGCCGCCAAGCCCGGCCAGAAGGATCACCTGCAGCGCCGCGGGGAACTCGGCGATCCAGTAGAGCGAAAACAGGATGCCCCCGGCGATCAGCCCGATCAGCGCCAGCGTGCGGAACCCGCCCAGACGGTCCGCCGCCACACCCCATGCGACGCGGCCAATCGCGCCCATCAGTTGCGAGGCGGCGGCGACGCTGCCTGCGGCCACCAGCGTCCATCCATGCTCGACCAGCATGACCACGATGAAGGCGGTGGCGATGAGTTGCAGCGCCGAATAGAGCCCTCCGAGCAGGGCGAGCGTCTGCAGCCGTGGGTCCGCGTGGATGGCCTTCTGCTCGCGCAGCATGCGGCGCCAGACCCCCTCGGAAGCGGCACCGCGCTGGATCGGTTCGGGCCGGTCGGTGAGCAGCGACCACAGCAGCAGCAGCGCCGGTGGCAGCGCCGCAAGCATCAGCGCCACGCGCCAGCCCGCCCCAAGCGCCACCGCCAGCGCAGGCAGCAGCACATTGGCCAGCACCGCGCCAAGCGGCACGCCGCTTTGCTTGATCGAAAACACGAGGCTCTGGCTGCGGCGCGGGGTGAACCGATGCAGGATCACCGAAGAGGCCGGATTGTTGAGCCCATAACCGATGCCAAACAGCAGCGAGGCAAGCACCATGAGCACCGGCTGGCCGCTCGCCAGCATCAGCAGCCCGAGCACGAAGATCGCCAGTTCGAGCCGGATCACCCGCTCGGCGCGCAGGGTCTCGACCACCGCACCGGCAAAGCCCGAGGCGAACATGCCCGAGAAGTAGATCAGGCTGATCTGATAGCCGATCCAATGGGCGCCGATGCCAAGGCTTTGCGCGACTTCCGGCGCCAGCGCGGTCAGCGCGAGAATGCTGCCCGTGGCGGCGATCTGCACCAGCGTCATCACCGTCAGAGGCTTGATCCACTGGGTCGGCGCAGCAGGCGCGCCTTGGGTCGACAAGCTGTCGGTCATTCGCGTAAAGTCCGGACTTGATGGGGTGCCAGAGGGCGGAAACTGCGCACCACTAGTAAATAAGTCCGTACTTATTGACAAGATTTTGATCCGTGGGAGGGGAGCAAGCGTCATGAGCGATCTGGACAGCGACCAATTGCCGGGCAGCGCATCGGAAGAGGGCAGCACCTCGACGCCGCTCTATTTGCAGGTGGCGCATCGGCTTGAACGGCAGATCGTGTCGGGCGAGCGCGCGGTGGGCAGCCTGCTGCCGCCCGAGGCGGAACTGGCGGTGCAGCTTGGGGTGAGCCGACACACCGTGCGTCAGGCGATTGCGCAATTGCGCAAGCGCGGAATGCTGGCGGCGCGCAAGGGCGTAGGCACGCGGGTCGAGGCTTCGAAACCCGACTGGCGCGACCGCTTCCGCAACGACAGCCGCGACGACCTTTTCGATTTCGCCAGCCAGAGCGAGTTCTTCATCGAGCAGAAAGAGCGCCGCGAGGTGCGCGGCAAGACCGCTGCCGAGATCGGCTGCCGCCCCGGGAAACGCCTGATCTATATGGCCGGGCCGCGGCATTTCATTGGAGAACCTGCGCCTTTCTGCTGGAACGAAGTCTATCTCGATCCGATTGCGCAGGACGTGGTGGCCGACATGAGCGTGCTGCGCTCGTCGCTGTTTCAGCTTGTGGAGCAGCGCACCGGCGAGCGGATCGAAGAGATCCAGCAGGAGATCCGCGCGGTGGAGATCGACGCCGAGGTCTGTGCCGCCTTGGGCCGCCCTCAGGGCACCATCGGACTGCGCATCACCCGCCGCTATCTGGCCTCGGGCGGGCGGCTGCTGGAATACGCGATCCAGACCTCGCCCGCGGAGTCCTTCGCCTATCGGACGAATCTCTCGGCTGAATAGGTGCGGCCCGCACGGCTTGCGCAGCGCCCAAGCGGGTGACAGCGCGCCGCCGGTTTGCCCAGAAAATCACCAGCCGACTGGACAATGCGCAAAAGTCCGGACTTTCCTGCGGTCCCTGCTGGACCTGCGTCGCAATGCCCGGACTAAGTTCGGACATACAAAAAAGACGATACGTCCAGCAGGAGAATTCACATGGATATGGGTGTCTTCATTCCGATCGCCAACAACGGCTGGCTGATCTCCAAGGGTTCGCCGCAGTACATGGCGACATTCGACCTCAACAAACAGGTGGTGCAGAAGGCCGAGAGCTATGGGCTGGAGTTCGCCCTGTCGATGGTCAAGCTGCGCGGCTTCGGAGGCGAGACCGAGTTCTGGGACCACGCGCTGGAAAGCTTTACCCTGATGGCCGGGCTTGCCGCCGTGACCTCGGAGATCAAGCTCTTTGCCTCCACCGCCATTCTGACGCTGCCGCCGGCGATCGTGGCGCGCATGGCCTCGACGATCAGTTCGATCGCGCCGGGCCGCTTCGGCGTCAACATCGTCACCGGCTGGGCCGAGGGCGAATACAGCCAGATGGGCCTGTGGCCGGGCAATGAGTGGTTCGGCTACCGCTATGATTACGCGACCGAATACGTGCAGGTGATGAAGGACCTCTGGGGCACCGGAAGCTCGGACCTCAAGGGCGAGCATTTCACCATGGACGACTGCAAGCTCTCGCCGCCGCCGCAAGGCGATGTCGAGATCGTCGCCGCTGGCATGAGCCCGCGCGGCATGAAGTTCGCTGCCGAATACGCCGATTACAACTTCATCCTCGGCAATGGGATCAACACGCCCACCGCCTTTGAGGAAAACTCGAAGAACCTCGTCGCCGCAGGCAAGGAGTCGGGCCGGGACGTGGGCGCCTATGTGCTGTTCATGGTCATCGCCGATGAGACCGACGAGGCGGCCATGGCCAAGTGGCAGAAGTACCACGACGAGGCCGATATGGATGCGCTGAAGTGGCTGATCGACCAGTCCAACGTAGATCAGGGCCGCGACGGCACCTCCACCGCCAAACATATGGCTGTCCCCGAGGGCGCGGTGAACTTCAACATGGGCACGCTGGTCGGCTCTTATGCGACGGTCGCCAAGATGCTCGACGAGGCCGCCGAGGTGGAAGGCGTGAAGGGCATCATGATGACCTTCGACGACTTCCTCGAGGGGATCGACACCTTCGGCCAGAAAATCCAGCCGCTGATGCAGTCGCGCAGCCACAAGCTCAAGGCCGCCTGAGCCTGCGGGCTTCATTCAGCTGACTGGCGCGGCCGCCCCTTTGCTCCCCTCTGTGTTTTTGGGGGCGGCCGCACATACCACGGACCACCCGATGACTGACCTTTTCCGGCTCGACGCCACCTCCGCCCGCGCGCTGATGCGCGATGGTCGGTTGACGCCCCGAGACCTGACCCGCGCCTGCCTTGCCCGGATCGCCGAGCGTGACGGCGAGATCAGCGCGTGGCTGAGCCTCAACCCGCGCGCCGAGGCAGAGGCCAGCGTCGTTGCCGCCTCGGATCCGCGCCCGCTGGCGGGGATCCCTGTCGGCATCAAGGATGTCATCGACACGGCAGACCTGCCGACCACCCACAACTCGCCGCTCTACAGCACCCGCCGCCCCAGCGATGACGCGCCCTGCGTCGAACTGCTGCGCGCAGCGGGGGCGATCATTCTTGGCAAGACCGACACCACCGAGTTCGCCGCCGCCGGGCGCAACGCGGTCACCGGCTGCCCCGCCGATCCGTCGCGCACCGCAGGCGGCTCTTCCGCGGGTTCCGCCGCTGCCGTGGCGGATTTCCATGTGCCGCTGGCGCTTGGCACCCAGACCGGCGGCTCGACCATCCGCCCCGCAGCCTTTTGCGGCGTGCCGGCGATGAAGCCAAGCTGGGGGCTAATCTCTGCCGAGGGGGTGAAGCTCTATGCCGCCAGCCTCGACACGGTGGGTCTGTATGCGCGCTCCTATGCCGATCTTGACCTCTTGGGCGAGGTCTACGGTTTCCCCGGCGGTGACGCGCCCCCTGCCCGGCCCCGGCTGGCGCTGTGCCGCACGCCCTATGCCGACGAGCTGGCCCCCGAGATGCTGGCGCTGCTTGAGGCGCTGCCCGAGCGGCTGGCGCCGCTCGCCGATGTGGACTGGCTCGACCTGCCCGAAGTGATGGCTGATCTCGATGCGCTGCACCGCTGCGTGCTGCTGAGCGAGGGGGCCGCCGCCTTCCGCAACCTGCGCCACCGTGGCCCGCTGGTTCACGATGATTTCATCGCCCGCGCAGACCGCCGCGAAGGCCATAGCGCGCGGCAGATGTTCGAGGCCTACGACCGGCTTGCAGACCACCGCCGCGCCTTTGAAACTCTTGCCGCGCCCTATGACGCGGTGATCGCCCCCTCGGCCCCCGGTTTTGCGCCGCCGGGCCGCACGCCGGGCAACCCGAAATTCAATGCGCTCTGGACGGCGATGCAACTGCCCTGCATTCATGTTCCAGTAAGCGCGGACCCGCTGCCGCTGGGTGTACAACTGGTGGCAGCGCGCGCGCAGGACCGCCGGCTGATCCGGCTGGCCGCGCAGATCGCACCGGCGATGGCTCTCTCCCGGCCCGCCGTGATGGAAAGAAAGGACGACTGATGGACCCCAATGATTTCAAGAACGGCATGCGCCGGCTCGCCGCCGGTGTCTCGCTGATCACCTGTGAGACGGGTGGCGCGCGGCATGGGCTGATCGCCACCGCCGTGACCTCGCTCAGCGCCGAGCCGCCGAGCCTGCTGATCTGCGTCAATGCCTCTGCCTCGATCCACGAGCATCTGAGCGAAGCCGAGTCCTTCTGCGTGAACGTGCTGTCGCGCGACCAGCAGGACATTGCCACGCGCTTTGCCATGCCGAAGGACCGCGAGACCCGTTTTGAAGTGGGCGAGTGGAGCGAGCTTGAGACCGGTGCCCCGGCGCTGCGCGGCGCGCAGGTGAGCTTTGACTGCCGCCCGGCGCAGAAGAGCAGCTTTGGCACCCACACGATCTTTATCGGCGAGGTGATCGCGGTGACCGACTGGGGCAGCGACTCCGATCCGCTGCTCTACCACGACGGCAAGTTCGAGCATCTGGTCAAGGCCGAGGTGGTCTGAACATGAGCGGCGCGGCGGAGAATTATGCAGGTGTCTACGACCGGCAGGTGGGCTTTGGCGCACGTCCGGCGCTGGTGCTGATCGACTTCGCCCACGCCTATTACGACGAGGCCTGCCCGCTGTTCGCCGGACCCGGCGCGGTGAACGCGCTGGCGGCGGCGCTGGACCTGCGCGCCGCGGCGCGGGCGGCGGGGGTTCCGGTGGTGCTGACGCGCATGGCGCTGCACCCCAGCGGCATCGACGGCGGGCGGTTCTTTGAAAAGGCCGCCCCGCTGGAAGCGTTTCTGCCGGGCCGCGCCACGGCAGACTTCGCCGAAGGTCTGCGGCCCGAGGACGACGAGTTGGTGGTTCCCAAGCAATACCCCTCGGCCTTCTTCGGCACCTCACTGGCCTCGACCCTGCACGCCATGGGCTGCGACAGCGTGATCCTGACGGGGCTGACCACCTCGGGCTGCGTGCGCGCCTCTTGCGTCGATGCCATGAGCCACGGGTTCCGCACGCTGGTGGTGCGCGAGGCCTGCGGCGACCGGCACGAAGGCCCGCATGAGGCCAATCTTTTCGATATGAATGCGAAATACGCCGATGTGATCGGTCTGGACGCCTGCCTTGCGGAATTCGAGCGCAGGGCGGGCCATGTTGCGGTCAGGGCCTGACGTCCCTAGCAGGGTCTGATCCATTCGGGGACCGGGGCAAACGCCCCGGCACCCCGTTTTTTGATCCGGCGCAGATCAGCGCGGGTCGAAATAGTTGAGCGGGATCTTCAGGTAGCTGCGACCGTTGTCCTCGGGGTCGGGCAGACGCCCGCCGCGGATGTTCACCTGCAGCGCCGCCAGCATCAGTTTCGGCAGAGGCAGCGTGCCGTCGCGCTTGTCGCGCACCGCGCGGTATTCCTGCTCGGACGGGTCGTCCTTGAGGTGGATGTTCTTCGCCTTGTGCTCGGCCACCGTGGCGCAGCACTGCGCCTCGCGCCCCTCGGGGGCATAGTCATGCCCGACGTAGAGCCGCGTGTCCTCGGGCAGCGAGAGGATCTTCATCAGGCTCTCATAAAGCTGCGCGGAACTGCCGCCGGGGAAATCCGCGCGCGAGGTGCCGCTGTCGGGCATCATGAAGGTGTCATGCACAAAGGCCGCATCCCCGGCGACATAGGTGATCGAGGCCAGCGTGTGACCGGGGCTGAAGATCACCTTCACCGGGATCGCGCCGACGGTGAATTCGTCGCCATCGGCAAAGAGCACATCCCATTGCGCACCGTCGGTGGGCAGATCGGGCAGGTTGTAGATGCCCTGCCAGAGCTTCTGCACGTCCTTCACCTTTTCGCCGATGGCGGTGGTGCCGCCGATCTTCGACTTGATGTAGGGCGCGGCAGAGAAATGGTCGGCATGCGGATGGGTGTCGAGGATATGGGTGATCTCGATCCCGGCCTCCTGCACATAGGCGATGATCGCATCGGCGTTATGGGTGCGCGTGGCCCCGGCCAACGGATCGAAATCCAGCACCGGATCGACGATCGCGCCCTTCATGCTGTCGGGGTCATGGAAGACGTATTGCCAGCTTCCGGTCGGCTCGTCCCAGAAAGTCTTCACGACGGGGCTGATGGTCATTTGGCTTTCCTTCTTCGGCTGTCTGGCGGGTCGGTGCCGCGCTTACATATTCATCACGGGGAATGTATTGCGGGCAAAGCCGAAGTCATCCCCCCACCTGCGGAAATTTTGTCGCAGGGTTTGAGCGGTCAGCTGTCCACCACCTTGCGGGCGAGCGCGATGAACTGCGCCCGCTCTTCTTCGGTCAGCCCGCCAAGGATATCGGGCTGCAACTGCGCCACCAGCGGCGCCACCTCGGCCCGCGCCGCCTCGCCCGCCTCGGTGAGGCTGAGGCTGCGGGCGCGGCGGTCTTCTTCGTTGACCTGCCGGGCCACCAGCCCTTTTTGCACCAGCCGTTTGACCACCTCGCCGATGGTCGCCCGATCATAGGCGATGAGCGCCGCCAGCTTCGCCTGATCAATGCCGGGGTTCTGCGACAGCACGTCGAGCGCGGCATATTGCACCGAGGTCAGCTCTATCGGCGCCGCTTTCATCCGCTCGTGGAACACCGCCGTCGAGCGCTGGTTGAGCCGCCGGATCAGGTGGCCGGGCATCGAGGACAGGTCGTTGCGCTGGGTCAAAGGGTGGGTCTCCAAATATGATACGTATACTTACCATATTGACTCCAACCCGGTCCAGCGCTGTATAGTAAGTACACGTATCATCTGGGAGGACCTCGCCATGCAATTTCACCTCAACGGGTTCCGCCCCGGCGATCCGGCCATCGCTGAGCCGCAGGAAGCAACCACATCGCAAGACGTCGACGTTCTGATTGTCGGCTGCGGCCCGGCCGGGCTGACGCTGGCGGCGCAGCTTTCGGCCTTCCCCGAGATCTCGGTGCGCATCACCGAGCGCAAATCCGGCCCGCTGGAGGTGGGACAGGCCGACGGGATCGCCTGCCGCTCGGTCGAGATGTTCGAGGCCTTCGGCTTTGCCGAGAAGGTCATGAAAGAGGGCTATTGGGTCAATGAGGTCTCTTTCTGGCGCCCCGGCACAACCGGCGCGCTGCACCGCGCCGACCGCATTCAGGACGTCGAGGACGACCTTTCGGAGATGCCGCATGTGATCCTCAATCAGGCGCGGGTGCATGACTTCTACCTCGAGATCATGCGCAATTCCCCGCGCCGCCTGACCCCGGACTACAACCGCGACTTGGTGGAACTGACCGAGACCGGCGATGCCGACCACCCGATGCAGGCAACGTTCAAATGCCTCGATGGGACCGGCACCGAGACGATCCGCGCCCGCTATGTCGTTGGCTGCGACGGCGCGCGCAGCACGGTGCGCGCCTCGATGGGCCACGCGCTGAAGGGCGAGTCGGCGCGCCAGCTTTGGGGGGTGATGGACGTGCTGCCGGTCACGGACTTCCCCGACATCCGGCTCAAGGCGGCGATCCAGTCGGCTGATGAGGGCAGCGTGCTGATCATCCCGCGCGAGGGTGGCTACATGGTGCGCATGTATATCGAGCTGTGCGAATTGCACGGCGACGAGCGCGCCGCCGACCGCGATGTCAGCGCCGAGATGCTGATCGCCAAGGCGCAGGCGATCCTTGCGCCCTACACGCTCGAGGTGCAGGAGGTGGCGTGGTGGTCCGCCTATGAGATCGGCCAGCGCGTCTGCGATGCGTTCGACGACGTGCCCGAAGCGATGCGCGGCAGCCGCAGCCCGCGCATCTTCATCGCCGGGGACGCCTGCCACACCCACAGCCCCAAAGCCGGGCAAGGCATGAACGTCAGCATGGCCGATACCTTCAACCTCGGCTGGAAACTTGCCGCCGTGCTGCGCGGGCGCGCGGCCCCTGCCCTGCTCGACACCTATTCCGAAGAGCGCCGCGCCAAGGCCAAGGAACTCATCGATTTCGACCGCGACATGGCGCGCCTGTTCAGCGCCAAGCCCAAGGATGCCGCCGAGGCGGAGCAGTTCCAGCGCTATTTCAAGCAGCACGGGCGCTACACCGCCGGGGTCGAGACGCGCTACGACCCCTCGCTGATCACCGGCGGCACCGAACATCAGGAGCTGGCGGCGGGGCAGCTTGTCGGCAAACGGTTCCATTCCGCACAGGTGGTGCGGCTGGCGGATGCCAAGCCGGTGCAGCTTGGCCATGCCTTCAAGGCGGATGGGCGCTGGCGGGTGCTGGCCTTCGCGCCCGCTGGCGACGCCGGGCAAGCGGGCGGTGCCGTAGCGCAGCTTTGCGCTGA
This sequence comes from Salipiger sp. PrR002, assembly GCF_010500775.1. Lineage (NCBI taxonomy): Bacteria > Pseudomonadati > Pseudomonadota > Alphaproteobacteria > Rhodobacterales > Roseobacteraceae > Salipiger > Salipiger sp. PrR002. The sequence goes on along the minus strand of NZ_JAAGOU010000003.1, from coordinate 137,265 downwards.
AGTGGCGCCTATGATCGCGGACTTCACCCCCAAGGGGGCAGACCCCGACAGCGTGATCGACCTGCGCGCCGTCTTCCAGATCCCGCACCGCGAGATGCGACTCGAGGAGCTGCCGGGCCCGCTGTTGCCGAAGAAGGGAAAATACGGACTCACCGACTATGAGAAGGTCTTTTGCCCGGCGCAAAATGGCCCCGATATCTTCGATCTTCGCGGCATCGACAGGGCCCGCGGGGCGCTGCTGATCCTGCGCCCGGATCAATATGTGGCGCAGGTGCTTCCACTCGATGCGGCAGAGGAAATCTCTCATTTTTTCAAGGGCTTCCTGCTGCGCGCGTAAGCCCGAACGCCCCTTTGAAATCTCCTCGGGCCGCCGCCCCCAACGGCGGCCCGCAGCGCACCTTCGGAAATAGTTATTGACTATAACTATTATCCTCCATAGCCTTTTGAGAGAGGAGGAACCCGATGACGCATCCCGACGATATTTCGGAGGCGCCCAAAGGGCCGAAAGTGGAGGATACGGTGCTCGGCAATCTGATCGGCTACCGGCTCAAGCGCGCCTATATGCAGATCCAGCCCGAGGCACAGCGCGTGCTGGCCGAGGACGATCTGCGGGTGGTCAGCTTTTCGTGCCTGTCGATCATCACCGACAACCCCGGCATCGTTCAGTCCGAGCTTGCGGACGCCCTGCAGATGGAACGCTCCAACCTCGTCGTGATCATCGACGAGCTGGAACAGCGCGGGCTGATCGCCCGCAAGAAGGTTCCCACCGACCGTCGGCGCTATGCGCTGACCGCCACGCTGCGCGGACGCCGCTTGCGCGACCACGCCGCCGAGAGGGTGAGAACGGCCGAGGACGAAATCATCGGCCGCCTCAACGATGAAGACCGCGCCCACCTGATGACCGTCCTCGGACGGCTCGAGGACAAGGCGCGCTAGAGGAGTTGCGCGGGCGGCAGAGGAGGCCGGCCGTGTTGTTCAAACGGGAGGAAATTCATGAATAAGCGCATTGCCGCGAGCCTGCTCGCCTGCTCGATCTCGGCGCTGGCCGTCAGCGCCTCGGCCGATACCATCCGCGCCACCAGCGCCTTCGGCCCCAACCACGCCATCGCCAAGGATGTCTATCCGGTGATGTTCAAGAAGCTCGAAGAGCTGACCGACGGACGCTGGACCGGGATGGATACGCCCTCGGGGCTGGTCGCACCCAACGAGATGTCCACTGGCCTGCGCGACGGGGTGACCGAGTTCGGCCCGCTGCTGATGCCCTATTTCGTCGCCGAATATCCCGACAGCGTGCTGGTGTCAGAGCTGTCGATGCTTGGCTCGAGCGCCATGGTCGTCTCGTCCGCCGTCACCGAATACATCGCCACCTGCGAGCCCTGTCAGGCCGAGTTTTCGCGCAATGGGCAGGTCTATCTCGGGTCCGACACCACGCCGCTTTATGACCTGCTGTCGACCAAGCCAGTGAAGACCGCCGACGACATGAAGGGGCTCAAGGTCCGCTCGGGCTCGCCCTTCTACGCGGCCTTCGTGGAAAGCGTCGGTGGTGCGCCGGTGCAGATGCAGTCGAGCGAGCTGTTCGAAAGCCTCAGCCAAGGCGTGATCGACGCCACCTTCTCGTCGCCGCATGAGATCATCGCCAACCGTCTGGGCGATGTGGTCGACTATGTGACCGAGATCGAGCAGGGCGTGTTCAACGGCGCCGCCGTGGCCACCGCCAGCAAGATGCTCTGGGATCGCATGGATGGCGATGACCGCAGCGCGCTGGCCACCGCTGCGCAATACGGGCTCGCCGCCGGTCTGGCCGGGTTCGACACGCAGATCGAAGAAGTGCGCGCGGGCGATATGGTCGAGTTCATCGAGCCCGACCAGAGCCTGATCGACGCCCGCGACACGTTCAACGAAGACCGTCTCGCCAATGCCGCCTCGATCCTCGAAGAGCGCGGCGTCAGCGACGCGCAGACCAAGATCGACCGCTACAAGGCGCTGATCGACAAATGGGAAGAGCTGGTCACCCCCGGCATGACCCCCGAAGAACTGGGCGCGCTGCGTGCCGAGGAGATCTGGTCGAAGATCGACCTCTCCAGCTACGGCAGCTAAGCCCAAACGGCACGCGCTGGCGCTCCCCCGGCGCGTGCCCCCTCTCGCAAACCCCGACATTCTCCGGAGGATCGGATGTTCACCCCGATTGAGTCCGCCGTGGCGCGGATCAGTATGGTATTGGGCGGCTTCGTGCTGCTGGCGATGATGGGACAGGTCGTTGTCGACGTGTTCATGCGCGCCTTCCTTGGCGCGGGCTTTCCCGGCACCTCCGACCTTGTCGGCAAGTATTACATGGTCGCCGTCAGCGTGCTGCCGCTGGCCCTGACCGAACTGAACCGCCGGCATATCGAGGCCACGGTGTTCACCCAGACCCTCACCGGCGTGCCGCTGAAGCTGGTGCAACTGCTGGGCTTCGGCGTCTTCGCTGCGGTGCTTGCGGTGCTGACCTACGGCTCGGGGCTGGAGGCGATCCGCCAGATGGAGCGCGGCGCCTACATCGAGGCGGGCACCCTGCGCTTCGTCACATGGCCGAGCTACTGGATCCTGCCGATCTCTTTCGCGCTGGCCCTGCTGATCATGGCGATCCGCATCATCGAGGTGCTGACCGGCCGTTTCGGCGATCATGACCACGACCCCGTGGGCGCCCTAGAAGACATCACCAAGTCCGGGGAGGACATCTGATGGACCCCGTCACCATCGGCATTCTCGCCCTCGCCGCCCTACTGATCCTCATCGCCCTGCGGGTGCCGATCGCCGCGAGCCTGATCCTCGTGTCCTTCGTCGGCATCTGGGCGGTCGCGGGCATCCGCCCGGCGCTCTCGATGCTCTCGACCATCCCCTACACCACTTCGGCAAGCTGGACGCTCAGCTCGATCCCGATGTTCCTGCTGATGGGCTACATCGCCTATCACTCCGGCCTGACCCGAGGCCTGTTCGAGGCGGCGCGGGTCTGGTGGGGCTGGCTGCCCGGCGGGCTGGCCATCGCCTCGCTGGCGGGGGCCTCGGGCTTTGCCGCCGTGTCGGGCTCGTCGGTCGCCTGTTCCGCCGCCATCGGCCGCATCGCGGTCCCCGAGATGGCCCGCCAGAAATACGACCTGCGCATCGCCACCGGCGCGGTCGCTGCGGGCGGCACCATCGGCGCGCTGATCCCGCCCTCGATCATCCTGATCCTCTTCGGCATTCAGGCCGAGATCTCGATCAACGACCTCTTTCTCGGCGGGCTTTTCGTCGGCCTCGCCTCGCTGGCCTTCTACATCTGCGCCGTGCTGCTGGTCTGGCTGCGCAGCCCCGAGAGCCTGCCCCGCGCCGAGCCCTACACCATGGGCGACCGCTGGAAGAAGACCGCCGAGATCTGGCCGGTGCTGCTGCTGATCGGCGCGGTGTTTGGCGGGCTCTTCACCGGCTTTTTCACCGCCACCGAGGCGGGCGCCTTCGGCAGCTTCGTCGCACTGGTCCTCGGCATCGCCCGCCGCTCGCTGAGCTGGGCCGATTTCAAGGAAAGCCTTGTCGACACGCTGCTTTCGTCGGGCGCGCTTTTCATCATCGCCATCGGCGCCAACCTCTTCACCCGGCTCGTGGCCATGTCGGGCCTGTCGATGCAGATGGGCATGTTCGTCGAGGGGCTCGGCCTCGGCACCTTCGCGCTGCTGCTGGTGATCGTGGTGATTTACCTGATCCTCGGCATGTTCCTCGAGCCGATCGGGGCGCTGCTGCTGACCCTGCCGCTGTTCCTGCCGATCCTCGCCCAGCACGGCGTCGACAAGCTGTGGTTCGGCCTGCTGGTGGCCAAGCTGCTGGAGATCGGAATGATCACGCCGCCGGTGGGGCTCAACGTCTTCGTCATACATTCGGTCGCCCGAGACTACGTGCGGCTCGAGCAGGTGTTCGCGGGGATCGTGCCCTTCATCCTTGCCGACCTCGTGCTGGTCGGTGGCATGCTCGCCATCCGCGGCTTCTTCTGAGGACTATTGCAATGGACATCAAAGGAACCATCGCCCTCGTCACCGGCGCCGGAAGCGGCCTCGGCGAAGCCACCGCCCGGCGGCTGGCCGCCGAGGGCGCGAAGGTTGCAGTGCTGGACCTCTCGGCCGACGCCGCCGCGCGCGTCGCGGGCGAGATCGGCGGGATGGCGGTGGCGGTCGACGTCTCGGACGCTGCTGCGGTAGAGGCCGCATTTGCGCAAGTTGCGCAAAAGCTCGGCACGCCGCGCATCGCGGTCAACTGCGCCGGGATTGGCACCGCCACCCGCATTCTGCCCCGCGACGGCTCGCTGCCCATCGAGGCCTTTGAGCGCACGCTGAAGATCAACACGCTCGGCAGTTACATCGTGCTCAGCCACGCCGCGCGCGCCATGTCGGCGCTGGAGCCGGTGGATGCGGACGGCGCGCGGGGGATCATCCTCAACACCGCCTCGGTCGCCTATCAGGACGGGCAGATCGGACAGGCCGCCTATGCCGCCTCCAAGGGCGGGATCGCCTCGCTCACCCTGCCCGCCGCGCGCGAACTGGCCCGCTTCGGCATCCGCGTGATGACCATCGCGCCGGGGCTTTTCGAGACCGCCATGAGCGCCGGACTGCCGCCCGAGGCGCGCGCCGCGCTGGAGGCTGGCCTGCCCTTCCCCTCGCGCATGGGCAAGCCCGATGAGTTCGCGCTGCTGGTGCAGCAGATCATCCAGAACCCGCTGCTGAACGGTGAGGTGATCCGCCTCGACAGTGCCGTCCGGCTCGCCCCGAAATGACCGCCCGCCCCAAGTTCCCGAAGGAGACAGCCATGTCTGACCACGCCAAATATCTGACCACCGAGGTGGACGGCCAGATCGCCACCATCACCATGATCCGCACCGACAAGCGCAACGCCATGAGCGACGGGCTGATCGCGGCGCTGGAGAACGCCTATGTGACCCTGCCCAAAGAGGTCCGCGTGGTAATCCTGACCGGCGCGGGCGGGCACTTCTGTTCGGGGCTCGACCTGTCGGAGCACGTCTCGCGCAGCGCCGAGGATGGCGTTTATCACTCGCGCAACTGGCACCGGGTGATGGAGATGATCCAATTCGGCGGCAAGGTGACGATCTCGGCCATGGAAGGCGCGGTGATCGGCGGCGGGCTGGAACTGGCGGCCTCGACCCATGTGCGCATCGCCGAGCCTTCGGTGATCTTCCAACTGCCCGAGGGGCGGCGCGGCATCTTCGTCGGCGGCGGCGCTTCGGTGCGCGTCGGGCGAATTCTTGGTGCCGACCGGATGGTCGAGATGATGCTGACCGGGCGCAAATACGGGGCCGAAGACGGGCTGCGGCTGGGGCTGACCCACTACAGCGTCGAGGCGGGTGAGGCGCTGCCGCTGGCCCGCAAGCTGGCCGAGCAGATCGCCGGGAACGCGCCCATGTCCAATTACTTCATGGTGCAGGCGCTGAGCCGGATCAACGACATGTCGCGCAGTGATGGTCTCTTTACCGAAAGCCTCTGCGCGGCGCTGGTGCAGACCACCCCGGACGCCGAAGAGGGGCTGAACGCCTTCCTCGAAAAGCGCGCGCCCGTGTTCCGCTGAACCGAACCGGAGGGAGGAGGAATGGACATGACAGTCATCGAACGCGCCCCGGCGGGCCTCGAGGCCCGCGCCGATTGGGCCCGCCGCCACACGCTGACCCGCTTCGTGCCGCATAAGGTTGTCCGCGAAGACCGCACGGATGGCACCATCCTGCTGCGCTCGGGCTATGACCTGCCCGAGCCAGTGCCCAACACCGGCGCGTGGCTGCACGAATGGGCCGTCAAAGCCCCCTATCGCGTCGCCGTGTCGGAGCGTCCCACCGAGGGGCCCGGCTGGCGCAATGTCACTTATCAAGAACTGCTGCAGCAGGTCCGCGCCATCGCCTCGGCGCTGCTGGCGCGCGGGCTGGGAGAAGGCGACACGATCGCCATGCTCTCGGGCAACGGGCTCGATCACCTGCTGGTCTCGCTGGCGGCGCAATACATCGGTGTGCCGGTGGTGCCTCTGGCCGAGCAATACTCGCTGATCCCCGAGGCGCATGGCCGCCTGATCTATGTGCTCGACAAGGTGACCCCCAAGCTCGCCTTCGTTGATGACGCCACGCGCTATGCCTCCGCCCTTGCGCTGCCGCAGCTTGCGGACGTCGAGGTGGTCGCCGCGCGCGGCGAGGCGGGCCGCCCGGTCACCCTTCTGTCGGAGCTGATCCATACCGAGGAAAGCCCCGAGCTTGATGCTGTCCACGCGAAGGTCGGGCCGGACACGCTGGCCAAAATCCTCTTCACGTCCGGCTCCAGTTCCGACCCCAAGGGCGTGCTGACCACCCACCGCATGATGTGCGTCAATCAGGTGCAGATGCAGGTCGCCCTGCCCTTCCTGATGGACCACGCGCCGCGCATCACCGATTGGCTGCCGTGGAACCACGTCTTTGGCGGCTCGCACAACGTGAACATGATGCTCGCGCATGGCGGCACGCTGACCATCGACAGCGGCAAGCCTACCGGCAAGGGCTTTGCCACCACCCTCAAGAACCGCACCGACCGCCCCGGCACGCTGGCATTCAACGTGCCTGTTGGCTGGAACATGCTGGTGGATGCGATCAAGGACGACCCGGCGCTGCAAGCGCATCTCTTCAAGGATCAGCAACTGCTGTTCTACGCCGGGGCCTCGCTGCCGCAGGACGTCTGGGAGGCACTCGAGCAGTTCTGCATCCATGCGCGCGGCGGGCTGCCGATGATGATCTCGAGCTGGGGCCTCACCGAAACCGCCCCCGCTTGTCTGATGGTGCACGAGCCCATCGGCCGCTCGGGCGTGATCGGCGTGCCGCTGCCGGGTGTCGAGGTGAAGCTGATCCCCGACGAGGACATGCGCTGCGAGATCCGCGTGAAGGGCCCCAACGTGATGCAGGGCTATTTCAACGACCCCGCAAAGACCGCCGAGGCCTTCGACGAGGAGGGGTTCTTCATCACCGGCGACGCGGTGCGCTTCGTCGATGCCGAGGATGCCAACCGCGGGCTGATCTTCGACGGGCGCGTGTCCGAGGACTTCAAGCTCGACACCGGCACCTGGGTGCAGGCGGGCAACCTGCGCATGTCCGCGCTGAAGGATCTCGCCGGGCTGGCGCAGGACGTGGTGATCTGCGGCCATGATCGCGGCGAGGTGGGGCTGTTCATCTTCCCCGTGCCCGGTGCTGCCAAGCCGGGCGAAGAGACGCAGGGCGCGATCACCGACGCCGAACTGATGACCAAGATCGAACTGCGCCTGCGCGAAATGAACGCCCATGTAACCGGCTCTGCCAAACGCATCACCCGCGCGCTGGTGCTGGCCGAGCCGCCCTCGCTGGAGCACCACGAGATCACCGACAAGGGCTCGCTCAACATCAAGAAGATCCTGACCCGCCGCGCCGACCTGTTGGAGCGGCTCTACGACAACGAAGACCCGGCGCTGATCCGCGTCTGAGGAGGCATCCCCATGATCGACTTCGCAAAGATCCGCGCGATCGATTTCCACACCCACGCCGAAGAAGCCTGCGGCTGCCACACCGACGATGGCTATGACGAGCTGCAATCGACCATGGCCAAATACTTCGGCGCGCCCTGGGCGCATCCGCCGACCATCGACGAGACCGCCGCGCATTATCGCGAGATGAACATCGCGGCGGTGATCTTCCCCGTCGATAGCGAGCGCGAGACCGGCTACCGGCGCTATGACAACTACGAGGTCGCCGACGCCTGCGCCAAGAATAGCGACATCCTCATCCCCTTCGCCTCGATCGACCCGGCGAAGGGCAAGCTGGGCGCGCGCGAGGCCCGCGATCTGGTGGAGAACCACGGCATCAAGGGCTTCAAGTTCCACCCCACGATGCAGGGCTTCTACCCCAACGACCGCATGGCCTATCCGCTCTACGAGGCGATTGCCGAGGCCGGGGTGCCGGCGCTCTTTCACACCGGGCAGACCGGCGTCGGCTCGGGCATGCGCGGCGGCAACGGCATGCGACTGAAGTATTCGAACCCGATGTACATGGATGATCTGGCGGTGGACTTTCCGGACATGCCAATCATCCTCGCGCATCCCTCCTTTCCTTGGCAGGAAGAGGCGCTCTCGGTCGCGCAGCACAAGCCCAATGTCTACATCGACCTGTCGGGCTGGTCGCCGAAGTATTTCCCCAAGATCCTCGTGCAATACGCCAACTCGATCCTGAAGAAGAAGATGCTCTTCGGATCCGACTGGCCGATGATCGCACCCGAAAAATGGCTCAACGCCTTCGACAAGGCCGAGTTCAAGGATGAGGTGCGCCCGCTGATCCTCAAGGAAAACGCCATGCGCCTGCTTGGCATCGACGCCTGAAGACCCGCCCGCGCGCGGAGGAGGCGCGCGGGCATCAATGACACGGGAGGACACTCATGAAATCGCTTCTGGCCAGCACGGCCCTCATCTGCATCGCCGCCCCTTCCTTCGCCCTCGACTGCGAGGGGCTGACGCCCGAGGCGCTCGGCCTTACGGGGGTCACCTTTACCGAGGTCGCCGCCGTCCCCGCGGGCGAGGACAGCCCTGCCGCGCAATGCCGCATCCGCGCCCGCACCGCCGAGCGGGTGGGCAGCGACGGCAAGGACTATGCGCTGAACTTCGAGCTTTCGCTGCCGGACGAGTGGAACGGCGATTTCGTGCATCAGTTCAACGGCGGCAACGATGGCGAGGTGAAGCCCGCCACCGGCGCGCTCAAGTCCGGCACCGGCGAGACCTCTCCGCTGGCGCAGGGCTTTGCGGTGGTCTCCAGCGATGCGGGCCACGACGGCAAGGCCAACCCCGATATGGGACTGGCGGGCGGCGCGGCCTTCGGCTTCGATTTCGAGGCGCGGCAGATGTACGGCTACAAGGCGGTGGAGATCCTCCAGCCGCTGGCCCGGCAGATGGCCGAGGCCTACTACGAAACGCCGGTGAACCACGCCTATGGCATCGGCTGTTCGAACGGCGGGCGGCACGCGATGGTTGCCGCCGCGCGTATGCCCGAGGCCTTTGACGGGCTGCTGGTCGCCGCGCCGGGGTTCAACCTGCCCCGCGCCGCGGTCCAGCACGCGCTGGACGTGCAGGCCATGACCCCGATCACCGGCGATCTGCGCAGCGCCTTCTCGAAGGACGATCTTGCTCTGGTCGCGCAGGGCATCCGCGCCAGTTGCGATGCGCTCGACGGGCTCGAGGATGGTCTGGTGATGGACACCGCCGCCTGTCAGTCCGCCTTTGACGTGACCGCGCTGCAGTGCACCGAGGGGCAGAACTCCGGCTGTCTGTCGGAGGCGCAGGTGACTGCTCTGCAGACCATCCACGCCGGGCCGAAGGGTTCGGGCGGAGAGCAGCTTTACTCCGACTGGAGCTGGGATGCGGGCATCGAGGGCGGCAACTGGCGGTTCTGGAAGGTCGAAAGCACCGTGCCGCCATGGGAGCAGATGCCGATCATCGCGGTGATGGGCGCGGCCTCACTGGCGCAGGTCTTCACCGTGCCGCCGAGCACGGTCGAGGGGGCCCCGCAGGCGCTGGCCGACTTCCTGATGCAGTTCGACATTGCCGCGCAGGCGGGCGCAATCGACGCCACCTCCGAGGCCTTCCCCGAGTCGGCGATGGAGGTGATGAGCCCGCCGGGTGCCGATAACCCCGAACTGGCGGCTTTCCGCGATGCGGGCGGCAAGATCATCGTCACCCATGGCGTTGCGGACCCGGTGTTCTCGGTCAATGACACCGCCCGCTGGTATGCCGCGCTGGATGCCAACAATGGCGATGACGCCGAGGCCTTCGCCCGGTTCTACCCGGTGCCCGGCATGAACCATTGCGCGGGCGGCCCGGCCACCGATGCTTTCGATCTGCTGACGCCGCTGGTGGCCTGGGTCGAGGACGGCGAGGCGCCCGGCGCGGTGACCGCCAGCGCGCGGGCCGACAACGCCGAACTGCCGGACGCGCTGCAAGGCGCCAGCCGCCCGCTCTGCCCGGCGCCGCAAGTGGCGCGCTATCAGGGTGGTGACGCCAAATCCGCCGACAGTTTCAGCTGCGAGTGAGGCCCGAATGATCCCCTTCCAAGCCCCCACCGACGAGATCTTCGACAGTCTGCGCCGCTTTGCCGGGGACGCCCCCGGCTGGGATGCCGAACTGTCGCAAGAGATCACCCGGCATTTCGCCGCCTTCGCCGAGGGCGTTCTGGCACCGCTCAATGAACCGGGCGACCGGCAGGGGTGCGCGCTGGAGAATGGCCGCGTGCGGATGCCCGAGGGCTTCGGCGCCGCCTATGCGGAACTGGCGGAAAGCGGCTGGCAGGGGCTCACCGCGCCCGAAGAGTTCGGCGGTCAGGCGCTCGACCATCTGACCGCCGCCGCGGTGTCCGAGATCTTCTCGGGCGCCAACCATTCGCTGCAGATGGTGACGGGTCTGGTGCCCGGCGCGATCTCGACCCTGCTGGCGCATGGCACGCCCGAGCAGCAGGCGGGCTATATCCCGCGGCTCACCTCGGGAGAGTGGCTCTCGACCATGTGCCTGACCGAGGCCGGGGCCGGATCGGACCTCTCGCGCATCCGCTGCAAGGCGGTGCGGGGTGACGAGGGCTGGCGGATCGAAGGGCAGAAGATCTTCATCTCCGGCGGCGATCAGGACATGTCGCAGGGCATCCTGCATCTGGTTCTGGCGCGCAGCGGCGCGCCCGAGGACGGGGTGAAGGGGCTGTCGCTGTTCCTCTGTCCCTCCGAAACCGACGGCCTGCGCAATGCGATCACCGTCACCCGCATCGAGGAAAAGCTGGGCCTGCACGCCTCGCCCACCTGCCAGATGGAGTTCGACGGCGCCAAGGCCGAGCTGATCGGTGCCGAAGGGCGCGGGCTGGCGGCGATGTTCACCATGATGAATCACGCGCGGCTCGACGTGGCGCTGCAGGGCGTCGCCCATGCCACCCGCGCCCATGCCATCGCAGCCGCCTATGCCGCCGAGCGCAAACAGGGGCGCCTGCCCGATGGCAGCCCTGCCCTGCTCAGCGATCATCCCGACGTGGCGCGCATGCTGTCCGAGCAACTGGATCTGGCCCGCACCGCCCGCGCCATGTGCCATATCGCGCTGGCGGAACTGGAAAAGCGCGAGGCCCCCGCGCTGATCGAATTCCTCACCCCGCTGTGCAAGATCTACGGCACCGAGGCGGGCATCCGCTCTGCCGATCTGGGGATCCAGATCCTTGGCGGCTATGGCTATCTCGAGGAATATGGCGTGGCGCAGGTCTGGCGCGACGCGCGGATCACCTCGATCTACGAGGGTGCCACGGGCATCCACGCGCTGACGCTGGCCACGCGCGGGCTGAAGCTGGACGGCGGCGCGGCGATCGAACAATTCGCGGCGCTGCTGATGCGGCTTGGTGGCGAGGATGCCGATCTGGCGCTGCGCTGCGAGGCTTGGCAAGGACACGCAAGGACGCTGGCCGAGGCCGAGGACGTGCGCGCCGAGGCGCATGGCTTTGCGCAGGAGACGGCGGCGGTGCTGGCCCAGGCGATCCGGGTGAAGCTGGCGGCGGGCTGATCTCTCGGCGCGCTGCCTTGGCAGCGCGGCCCGCCCGCGTTATGGGGGCGCCAAGCAACCCAGAGGCCCGACGATGCAGATCACTCACCTTGTCACCCATTCCGGCGGTTTTCACGCCGACGAGCTGCTGTCTTCGGTCATTCTGACCCGGCTGCACCCGCAGGCCGAGATCATCCGCACCCGCGATGCCGCGTGGATCACCCCCGGCGAGGGCAAGGTGATCTATGACGTGGGCCGCGACTATGACGCCGAGCAGCGCATCTTCGATCACCACCAGAAGGACGCGCCCCTGCGCGACGACGAGCAACCTTACAGCTCGTTCGGCCTGATCTGGAAGCATTTCGGCGCCGACTACCTGCGCGCGCTGGACGTGCCCGAAGAACAGATCGACAGCATCCACGGCAGCTTTGACCGCGGTTTCGTGCTGCCCGTCGACCTGATGGACAATGGCGCGCTCAGCCCCTCCGAAGCGGGGCCGATGCTGACCGGGCTGACGCTGCCGGTGCTGCTGGAGAGCCTCAAGCCGGTGTTCGACGACACCGCGCCCGAAGCCGATGACATGGCCTTTGCCGATGCGCTGCAGATCGCCCGCGCGCTTGTCGAGGCGCAGATCCGCCGCAAGGCCGCCAAGCGCCGCGCCGAGGCGCAGGTGATGGCCGCCATCGAGGCGGCGGGCGAAAGCCGCGTGCTGGAGCTGCCGCAGGGCATGCCGTTCCGGTCGGCGGTGGACGCAGCCGGGGCCGATCATCTGCTCTTCGTCGTCACCCCGCGCGGCGAGGATTGGACCCTCGGTGGCATCCGCAAGAATTCCGACGGTTTCGAACAGCGCGCCGATCTGCCCGCCGCATGGGCCGGGCTGACCGACGCGGCGCTGGAAGAGGCCAGCGGCGTCCCGGGTGCCAAATTCTGCCACAACGGGCGCTTCATCGCCGTTGCGAGCAGCCGTGAGGCGGTGATGAAGATGGCCGAACTGGCCGTCGCCGAGGCGGAAGCGGAGCAGCAAACCGGCGCGGCCTGAGCCACGCCGGTCCGGCCTTTCCCTCGCCCGCGTCAGCCGTTGTTGAGCACCGGCTCGAAGCTGATCATCAGCACGTCTTCGGGCGCCAGCGTGGCGGTCGGGCTGACCCGCTCGGCCGTGTCGGACCCACCGCGGAAGACCTCGTAGACGGTCTCCACCGCAGTGCCGAGATCGGCGGCCGCCGCCGGGCTGGCGCGGCGCAGGTAGTCCAGTGCCATCTCCAGATCGGTCTGCTCCAGAGCCACGCGCTGATCGGCCTCCAGCTTGTCCTGCAGCAGCTTCAGCCGGTATTCGGTCTGCGCCTCCTGAATGTCGCTCTCGGCATTGGCGCGGGTCTGCTTCGCGCGCGAGACGAAGGCGGCGATCTCCAGCAGGTCGGCGTTGTACTCGCTGAGGTCGATCTTCAGGCCCAGCGTTTGCTCTTTGCGCGCTAGGCCGCGGGATTCCAGCTCTTGCATGCCCTCAAGCTGCTCCTGCGTGGCTTCGAGCCGTTCGAGGATCAACTCGCGGCGCTGGTCCAGCATCCCCGCCTCTTCGTCGGCGAGCGAGCTTTTCAGCGTGGCACCTTGCTTGAGGTCCTCCAGCAACGAGCGGCGCAGCCCCACCAGATGCTCTTGCTCCTGATCGAGCGTGCTGCCCTCGCCCACGCCTGCGGGCGCGTCGCCGCCGTCGAGCCGCGCCAGTTCGCGCGCCAGCGCGTCGCGCTCGCTCTGGGCAAAGTTGAGACGGCTCTTCGCCTCGGCCACGGTGTTGCGGGCGTTCTGGATCTCGCGGTCGCTCGACATCTCTTCCTGCAGGCGCTCGAAGCCGCCCGCCATGGCAACCGCCTTCATCACCGTCAGGCCCGGGCGGTACTCATAAGCGCCCGGCGTATCCACGGCCCCCAGCACGAAGACGTCGCGGTATTCCTGCATGTCCACCAGCACCGACTCGCGGCTCGAGAAACGCTCGCGCGCCTCGGTCTCGATCCGCTCCTCGATCTCGCGCATGGTCAGCCCGGCCACGGTGACCGGCCCAAGCAGATGCAGCGCGACATTGCCGTCGGCGCGCACCTGAAACGTGCCCGAAAGCTCTGGCTTGCCATAGACCGAGATGGTCAGCCGGTCGCCGACATCGACCTTGTAGTCTTCGGCCTCTGCCGCGGCGGGACTGCCGGCAGAGATCAGGGCTGCTGCCAGAATAAGGGCCGACGTCAGGCCGGCGGTCAGGTGGCGAAGGAAAAATGCCATTCTCGCTACTCCTCAGTTGGAACTGTCCAGACGGGGCGCCCCCGGCTGGCGGCGCGCGCTGCGACGCGGCCGGTGGTTGCTGTCGTAAAGGGCGAAGATGCGCTCGCGCATAACGTCGGCGCTGAAGCGGTCGGCCACGGCCCCGCGCGCGGCGGAGCCAAGAGCCTCTGTGGCGGAGCGGTCGGACAAGAGCCCCTCCACCGCCGCAGCCAGCGCCGCGGGGTCCTGCGGCGGCACAAGCCGCCCGCTGCTGCCGTCCTGCAGCACGTCGGGAATGCCGCCAACCGCTGTAGAGGCGATGGCGCATTGCATGGCCATGCCTTCGAGCAGGATCATCGGCAGCCCCTCCCAAGCGGAAGAGATCACCAGCACGTCAAGCGCCGCAAGCAGCTCGCGCATCTGGGTGATCGCGCCGGTCAGGATCAGCCGCTCTGGCCCCAAGCCAAGGCTGCGCGCCTGCGCCTCGATCTGCGTGGCAAGCGGCCCCTCACCCACGACGAGGAACACCGCCTCGGGCAGACGCTGCGCGAGGATGGCGGCGCTGCGCAGGAAATTCTCGTGATCCTTCTGCGGCGTCAGGCTGCCGACCACGGCGATCACCGGGGAGCCGGTCTGCACGCCGTAGGGCGACAGATCGAGCGGCTGCACCTGCGCGGGATCGAAGTGATCGAGGTCGATGCCGTTGGCGATGGTCTGGATGCCGTCGGCGCGGAAACCGCCGGTGCGCGCCACATGCTCCGACACGCGCTCGGACACGCCGATACAGGCATCGGCCCCGGCGGTGACCGTGCGGTAGGCAAGGCTCTTTGCCTTCTTCTCGCGCCACGGGTCGGTGTTGTGCAGGGTGATGATCCGCGGCACCCCCGAAAGCCGCGCGGCCATCTGCCCAATGAGATCGCTCTTTATCAGATGGGTGTGCACGATGTCCGGCTGCCATTCGCGGATCAGCTGCATGCAGCGCGCCAGCGCGCGCGGATCGCGCAGACCTTTCTGGCTCAGCCGGGTCATCCCGACGCCGCGCTCGGCCACCCGCGCTTCAAGCGGACCTTGGCTGAAATAGGCCACATGCACCTCGCCGCCCCGCGCCCGGACCGCATCGAGCAGCCCAAGCAGCAACATCTCGGCGCCGCCGATCTTCAGGCTGTCGATCACGTAAAGGATACGCTTGCTCACCATGTCACCTCCAACTCTGTACGCGGGAACGAGGGCTCGCCGGGGAAATGCGCGGCGATGCGGCTGGCCACGGCGTCCCATGTGAACTGGGTCGCACGGTCCTTTGCCGCCGTGCCGAGGCGCTGGCAGCGTTCGGGAATGGCCAGCGTCTGGAAAAGTGCCTCTGACAGCGCCTGCGCGTCCCCGCTGGGCACCACGTGGCCGGTCTCGCCCTCGACCACGATCGAGCCGATGTCGCCGACGTCGGTAGAGACCACCGGCAGGCCAAATTGCATCGCCTCAACAAACACCACGCCAAAAGGTTCGAGCCGCGACGGCATGCAAAAGCACGAGGCGTCGTGGAAATGCTCGGAGACCTCTTCGAGCGGCAGGCGGCCCAGCACCTCGATGCCGTCGCCAGCCACCTCAGGGCTACAGCCGATGATGGTCAGCGTGGCGTCGGGCAGGCGTTTGCGCAGCAGCTTGTAAGCCGCGACCAGTTCCGGGCCGCCCTTGCGCTCCCAGTCGACGCCGACAAACAGGATGCGGCGCTTGGCGAAACGCTCGGTGGTCAGTTCGACCGGGCGCTTGGGCAGAACCGAAGCGCCCGCGCCGATGGCCGACGCCTGTTCCGGCGCGATCCCGTAGTGTTCGATCAGCAGGCGGCGGATCTTTGGCCCGAAGGTAAAGACATGCTCGGCCTGCGTGTAAATCTGCCGCTCGCAGTCGAACCAGCCGCCGCTGGGTGCGCCGAACTGGCCTTGCAGCGCGGACATTCCTGCCCGCGCCACATGATCGGTATAGACGAAGTTGGGAATGCCCGGCAGCGCCGCGTTGAACAGCGACTGGGTCTGCAGGGTGAAGTCGAACTCCATCGGGTGGAACCGGTCGCGGATCATGTCGTTGACCGCCTTGTAATAGGCCTGCGAGCGCGACAACCGGTAGCGCAGCATGTCCTTCGAACTCCAGCTCGACAGACCGTATTCGCGCTGCACACCCACAAGGCAACGCAGCTGGCCGAGCATGTCCTCTTTGAACTCTTTACCCGCATCGAACACTTCGAGATCGATGTCCGGCCTGACCCGGCGCAGCGCTTGTTCGAGCTGCGCATTGATGTGCGAAAAGCTGCCACGAATGACCATCAACCCCCGCAAAACTCCGGGGCGGGCCGAGCTAAAATCCTTCATATCAACCAATGACCTCGTCCACATATACGTATTCCAGATAATCAATTCGAAGCGGCTCGCCGCCGTCCGAGATGCCGCTGAAGGTGATCACGTCGCCCGCCTGCAGATCGACGCTGCTGGTCAGATGTTCGGCGAAAGAGGTCTTGTTGACCGTCGCGTCGCCGGCATCCGCATTCCAGATGAAGCTGTCGACCAGCGCCCCGTTGACGAGAATGTCCAAGCTCGACTGCCCGTCGGACTCGTCGAAGTGGCCAAGCGTCAGATCGTAGCTGCCGGTGGCATCCGCGAACACAAAGCTGGCGCTTTGCGTGGCGGCTGAGCTGGCCTCGATCATCTGGCCAGCCGAAGCATGACCGTTGCTCTTGATCACAAAGCCCGTATCGAGCGAGAAGGTCTCGGCCTCGACACGCACGGGATCGCTGGGAGGTGTCGTGCTCGAGCCACCCCCGGACGAAGACGATCCGCCATCAAGTGGCGTGAAGTCGATGAAGTCGATCCGCAGCGGCTCGCCACCGTTCGACACACCCGAGAGTTGCAGCACATCCCCCGCATCCAGCGCGATGCCAGAGATCGTATGTTCGGCGAAGGAGGTCTTGTTCACCGTGGCATCACCGGCATCCGCATCCCACACGAAGCTGTCGATCACCGTGCCGTTGAGGATCACGTCCAGCACCGACTGGCCGTCGGACTCGTCGAAATACCCAAGCGTGATGTCGAAGGTGCCGGTGCTTTGATCAAAGGTGTAGCTGGCGATCTGGGTGCCAGAGTTGGTGGCCTCGATAAAGCTGCCACCCGAAGCATGGCCGTTGCTCTTGGCCGTAAAGCCCTGCACCAGCGTGATATCCTCGGCCTCGACACGGAAGGGATCGCCCGTCGCGGTGCCCCCGCCGCCCGTGCCGCCACCGCCAGTACCACCACCGGTGCCGCCGCCACCCGAACCGCTCCCCTCAACCGGGGTGAAGTCCGCATAGTCGATGCGCAGCGGCTCGCCGCCATTCGAGACGCCCGAGAGTTGCAGGACGTCCCCTGCTGCCAGCGCGATGCCAGAGATCGTGTGCTGGGCGAAAGACGTCTTGTTCACCGTCGCATCACCGGCATCCGCATCCCACACGAAGCTGTCGATCACCATGCCGTTGAGGATCACGTTCAGCACCGACTGGCCGTCGGATTCGTCGAAATACCCCAGCGTGATGTCGAAGGTGCCAGCGCTTTGATCAAAGGTGTAGCTGGCGATCTGGGTGCCCGAGCTGGTGGCCTCGATAAAGCTGCTGCCCGAGGCATGGCCGTTGCTCTTCGCAGCGAAGCCCTGCACGAGCGTCATATCCTCGGCCTCGATGCGGAACGGATCGCCGATCGGTGTGCTGCCGCCACCGCCAGAATTGCTGTCCGCATCATAGGTGAGGTAGATCGCATCGCTCGTCGGACCGAGCGGCAGGTCGCCGTTGCCGGGATCGATGACTGAGGCGACGATCCCGAGCGGCAGCTGGTCTTCGCCGGTGAAGTCATAGGCCGCGACCCCCGACAGATCGAACAGCGACGTGATGTCCTGCGCACCGCCGGTGAGGGTCACATCCACCGTCTGCACCTCAACCGCATTGTTGGCCGGGAACTCCGACGCTGCCAGCGCGGCAAGCTGCGCGTCGAGGGTCGGCGCATAGGCCTGCTCGGAGGTGGTGCCTGTGCTGAAGGCATTGGTGGTGGGCTGGATCATGCCCTTCATCAGCACCACGCGCAGAACGCTGCCTGCCGCACCGTTGACGACGACGCTGAAGTCATCCTCGGCATAGGTGCCGACGCCGCCTTCGCTGAGGCCGTTGACCGTGATGCTCGCCGTGGTGCCCGGCACGGATTGCGACGACAGGCCCTTCGCGCCAGCCTGCGTGTCGGTGCCCTGCAGATAGCCGGTGCTGGTGGTGCCATCGGCATAGGTGACGGTGAAGCTGGAGCCGATAAGCTCTGCCCCCGAGACCCCGCCGACGTCCCACGCCGGATCGGTGCCCGCGTCGAGCGTCGCCTTCTTGGCCCCGGCAACCGAGTTGGGGTCCATATCGACCGAGAAGGTCACGCTCTCGCCGCTTTCGAACCCGCCGCTGGTCGCTTGGTCAAAGGTCAGCACGATGCCTTCGTAGCCGGCCGTGCCCCCCGCCCCGACATAGGTTTCATTGTTCGGGTCGCTCGCGTCATTGTTGGGCGCGTCCACCCCGGTGCCACCTGCGGAGTTGATGGTCAGAGCCTTCGAGATGGTGTCGCCCGCAACGCCAAAAGGATCGAACACCGCGTCGGTGAGGATCGCATTGGTCACGTCGATCTCGACCTTGGTGACAACCTTGTCGCCGACGTTGGTCAGCACGAAGGAGCCGTTGCCATAGTTGGATTGCTGCACGTCGTTGGCGTTTTCGGTGATCGCAAGCGTCACCGCGCCGCCGCTCGTCGCGCCGCCGTCGTTGTCCGTGATCGTCACCATCGCCGTATCCTCCCCGATGGTCGCATTGGCCCCGGCCACGGCGGTGATCACCACTTCGAAGGTTTCGGCGGCCTCCCCCAGCGCGTCATCGAGAATGTCGATGGTCACGCTGGCATCCGCCGAACCCCCGGCAATCTCGCGCGTGCCGGTGTAGACACCCGTGCTGGCATTGAAGGTCGCATTCGCAACGCTGTAGTCGCTCGCCGCCGTGGCGGTGAGCGGACGCACCTCGAACTGCACCAGCACCTGACTGTCGGACGGCACATAGTTGCTGGCCGAGATCGCCACGGTCACCGAGCCATCGCCTTCGGCGACCGAAGCACTCGCGACCGAAATCGCCGGCCCCTCTGCGACGCTGTCGATGGCGACGATCTCGATGGCGTTGATCAGCGGGTTCTCGATCACACGGGCAAAGTCGATGTCGGCGATGCCGTCGTCGATCGTGCCGGTCCATTGCACCATGCCGCCCACGGCATTGCCGAAGGCCGCCACGATATCGAAGTCGTCAAGGAACAACGCGCCCTCGATCGAGACGTCGAACACGCGGTCGCCGATCTCCGAGGTGCCGCTATAGCCATCGCCCATATAAAGCCGGATGGCGTAGGTGCCCGGATCGACGGCGAACTCATACTGCATGCCCTCGCCGGTGTTGCGCGCCCAGCGTTCCTGCGTGAAGACGCCCACGGGGGTGGTGCCGGGCACCGAAGTGTCGAGCGAGGTGATGTTGAACGTCGCGACGGTGGTGGTGCCAGCCACGATCACCGAGGTGTCGCTGGTCCAGTCCATGCCGCCATCGATCGCCGCCACATCGGCATTGCCGGCCACCCAGCGGTGCACAACCGCGCCGTCCGATGCATTGCTCACCTCGATCCAGTCCCACGACGCGGCAAAGCTGTCGTCCCCGACATCGGTCGAGGCCACCATGCCGACAACGGCGCCGGTGGTGCTGCCGAAGTTGTTGTAGGTCCCAAGGACGGATTCGATCACCGCCGAGGGCAGAACCAGCGCGGCGGTCGACACCCAGTCGGTATAGACGCCGTTGTTGACGTAGCGCGCCTTCGCGATTGCGGAGCCCGTGCTCATGTCGAGGTCAATCGCCACCTGAAAGTTGGGATCGCCCACGCCGAGGATCTCGGGGTTTTCGATCCCGGCGATCTCGGCAAAGCTGGTGACATAGCTGTCGTTTTCTTCGACCAGCAGTTGCACGCCGTATTTGATCGTACCGCCGTCATCGACCACCGCGATGGTGGCTTCGGCGAAATTGTCCTGATCGCCCGGCCCAACCATAAGGCCGACCTTCTCGCCGCCGTCCCACGTCTTGGCGGGCGCATCGGTGTTGAGCGAATAGGTGAAGATGTTGACCATCTCTGTGGTGATCGTCAGCGCGCTTGCACCCGAGGACATGAAGCCGATGCCCAGCACGTTCTGCTGGCTGTCCGCCGTGCCCTCTGCACTGCCGGCATAGGCCTCGTCGATCGACACGAAGCTCGAGGCACCGCCGACGTTGAACACACCGCCATTGAACAGGCCCTGCGTCGGATCACCGCCGTTGTCGGTGGCGGGCAGCACGTTGTTGCGCCAGACCGCGTTGATGCCGATGCCGCCCGCGATGCTGTCGCCGTCCGGCACCGCGCCAAGCGGCGTGGAAGAGGGGTTGTTGAGTTCGAAATCCCACTTCGCTGTGCTGTTGGGGCCGACAACGACGCCCTTGCCGTCGGTCGGATCGCCAACATGGCTGTCGAGAATGTTGTCGACGCCGTCGAGATCGAGATCGTCGCTCGGATCCAGCGGCTCACCGCCGGGAACGAAGATCGCGATATTGTTCGCGCCGTAGACCGCGCTGACGATCAGCCCGGCGAAATCGTCGAGGCCGTCGCCGTCATTGTCGATGAAGGTGCCAAGCCCCTCGTCGCCCAGCGTCGTCACCGCCAGCGGGTTCGAGCCAAAGTTGGTGAGCGTGTAGACGATCGAGGCGGAATCCACCCTGCCGTCGCCGTCGGTGTCCTCGGGCTGCACGAAGTAGAGCGTCTCGTCGAAGCTGGCGCCGATGATCGTGCCCGCAAGCTGACCGCCAAAGAACGTTGCGGTATATTCCGCCATGCCGTTGGTGGATTCCGGCGTCACCAGAAGCGAGCCATCCGCATCCTCGTCCAGCGTCTGCGCCTCTGGCGAATAAGCCGTGCCGTCCATGACCGAGGTGCCGTCGAAATGCGCCAGAACGTCGGCGATCGAACTGCCGGGATGCTCCCAGTCGTAGCCCGAGACCACGTCGAAGAAATCCGCCGGTAGCCCGGTGTCGCCGGTCACGTCCACCCAGTTTCCATCGCCCTGCTGCTGGTAGATGATCAGCAGTTGCGACAGGAAATCACGGGCCTCGGCCTCATTGGCAAACAGCACTTCGCCATAGGCGATGATCGGATCGCTCGAGGTTGCGCCCGCGTAGGTGCCGTCGCTGTTGAACGCCAGAGACAGCGCTTCGGCGGCGGCGCGGATGACGTTGGCATGGCCACCGTAGGGGCCGTATTCATCCGTGATCTCGCCCAGATAGTGCAGCTGATCCCCAAACCCGCTGCTGCTGAGTTCCGAGAACTCGTTGGTGGCGAACTCCGAGGTCCAGTCGTTGACCACCGAGCCGTCGGAATAGGACAGCGGCTGGCCGCCCCACCCGCCGTTCGGGCCGTTGTCCCATGTGTAGACTTGCCCGTCTTCGGTCACCAGCACGTCATAAGGGTTGCGGAACCCCGGTGAGTGGATCGTCAGCGGGTTGTCCACCAGCGTCAGTTGACCCGCGTCGCTGACCAGAACGTAATCGCTGATCTTGGCCATGTTCAGGCCGTTGTTGCCGCCAGCCCAGTCGGGCTGCAGCACACCGTTGATGCTGCCGTTGTCGTCGAGCGTGAAATTCGGGTCGAGATCGAGGTTCGCGATGTTCAGCGTGCTCAGATCGACGTTATCGCGCGAGGGATCATCCAGCGTCGGCAGGTCGAGGATGAAGAGATTGCCGTTGGCATCGGTGCGGATGTCGTAGGACTCGAGGTCGGTCAGGTTGATCTTGATGACCGAGGCCGAGTAGGCAAAATCTGCCGTGCCCGCAAAGTTGTTGCCGGGCGCACCCTTGTTGGTGTTGCCGCCGATCGCCACCCAAAGATAGGTGTCGCCGGTGTCGGGATCGACCGACAGATCAAGTCCGTTGACCGCGTGGTTCTCTTCCGAGCGGGGCAGCCCGCGCACGATGGCGACATTCGACAGCACCTCACCGGTGTCGGCGTCCAGCACGATACGGTGAATTTGGCTGGAGTTGGTGTCTAGGCCGCTGTCCTCACCGACCGCGATCCGCCAGTCCGAGGAGGTGACGTAGAGCACGTCATTGCCATCCTCATCGGTGGTCGCCACCAGCCCGGTCATCTGCCGTTTGCTGGTGGAATTGGTCGTGCCGTCGTCGTTGAAGTTCTGCGTGTCGTCCGCGATCACATCGATCGCGATGGCAGAGGTGACCACGAAATCAGAGGTCGTATCCGCATCCGATCCGTCGGGCTGACGCTCGATCTCGTAGCGGTAGATCGTGCCATCCTGTTGGGCAACGAAGAGCACAGGGTTGCCGGTCTCGCTGAAATCCAGCGCTGTGGGGTTCGTATTGAGTTCACCGCTAAGATCGGTGACGCCAAATGTAATTTCCTCGGGCATTGGGAGTTCCTCAGAGGAGAGGGGAAAAATGAAATTGTGTTAAAAGCACTTTTTGTTCTGCCAGGTCCGTGGCGTGCCAAGGCGGTCGAAATTCCCGCCCGGCGCAGCCTAACTCTCTAACATCACAACGTCTTGGATCCTTAGGAGGGAAGGAGCGGGCCCGCCGTCATGGCGCGCCCGCCTGAGATATTCAGGTGCCCCGGCTCAGGGCGCGGCGCAGTCGGGCCGAGAGGAACTCGGAGCGGTGCGGCACCACAACCGATTGGAACAGGTAGCGGCTCAGAATGTGCGTGCTGAAATCGCTCTTGGGGCTGTATCCAACCTGCACACGCCCGTTCGGCGCGGTGGCCTGCACGGTGCTCAGGTCAACCGTCGCGCTGCGGGTCTGGCCATTGGGCAGGTGCATCACCAGCCGACCGGTGAGCGGCACGTTAAGAGCGCTGCCCTGCTCGAGGATCAGCTGATCCTCATCGACCCAGAACACCGCGCGTTCCGAACCGTCGTCGCAGACGAAGCGCATGTCGTACTGTCGTGCGCGCGCCGCCTCGATCCGCTCGGCCTTACCACCGAACAGCCGCGACAGGATGCGCGAGCCAGTACGCGCCATCACGCAGACCCCGACGATGAACACGAGGGAAATCTCTCCCAGATAAGAGACCTCGGTCCGGCACAGCTTGTTGTTCAGCCGCGAACGGATCGCCTTGGAGGTGCCATGGCTCATGAAGGCCTGCGCCGGGCCGATCATGCCGGGCTTGACCCGGAAACGGCGCTCATAGTTGGGGATCGACGAGGCATATTGCGCGGCGATCTCGGGGCGAACCGGGCGCGGCCCGCACATGTTCATGTCACCCTTGATGACGTTGAGGAGCTGGGGAATCTCGTCGAGCCGGGTCTCGCGGAGGAAGAGACCCATGGGCGTTTCAAGACCGGACCCTTTGGGAAGCACTTTGTCCTTGGTCAGTTGCGCCGCCTTTGCGGTGTCGAGGGTGCGGAACTTCAGCACGTCGAACAGCTCGCCGTTCTCGCCGATCCGCGGGCCACGATAAAAGATCGGCGCGCCCTGAGTGATCGCCACGAGTGCGGTGATCACCAGAAACAGCGGCAACACCAGCAGGAAGAGGGTCATGGCGATCGCGAAGTTATAGGCGCGGTAAAAGACGCGGGACCGAGGCTGGAAGCCGACCGAGAACCGCGGCCAAGACGCGCTGCGGCCCGGCGCCGGAAGCGCTGCAGCCGACGCGGCAAAACCCGAGGAGTGCGCGACGGAAGGCTTCGGATCGGTGCGGTACTGGGTCTTGGTGAAAGCTTTGAGGCGGGCGGTGGTATCGTCTAGAGGCTGAAAACTCTTCGATTTTTCGAGATCATTATTTGTAGAAAAATCCATCATAAATATCCTCGGCAGACTTAAAACGGCAACAGGGGCAAACCCCCGGCCCAAAAGTACGAACAATAAGGGCCGCGCTAATCCGCGGCATTAAAATATGCGCTGGCAGTGCGCCGGATAGTGGCCAAAAAAAGGCCGGAACATGCTCCTGGAAAATGTGGCGGAGCGGTAAGAATTCAAACTAAATCAATGGCTATGATCGCTAGGAAAACAGTAACTTTTCACGCGGTGAGTGGAAAGATGTTTTTTGGAACAAGGAAGTCAACTTCGCGAAAACAGCCATCATTCAGACGCGTCTTCGCCGCATTTGCCTGTGGACTGAGCAGCGCCGCAGCCCTTGCCCTCAGCCGCCGTTTCCTCCGGCCGTGCGCGTGGAAGGCTCTTTCTCACAACTCTGGGTTACACAACCGTCTGCGGCCTCAGCCTCTTTCCCAGTGTCTGGGTCCGGCTCTGGCTCTGGCTTGGGGATGCGCCCCCTGATCACCCACTCAGGCGAATCGATAATGTAGCCGCTGCGGCTGCGCACCTCCTCGATGATCCGAAGATCGACCGTATCGCGCTCTGGCAGCAGGGCACCCGCATGCGCCAGCACCGCCTCTTCAACCTGCGCCGAGGGCAGAACCGGCGCGCCGCTGCCTTCGAAGACAGGCTGTTGCGACGGCGTGACCACCGCGTCCTCGCGCAGCGCTCCGACATTGTCCTGAAGGTAGAACTGCGGCTCTGTCGCGTCGCCGTCCTGAAGGTGCAGCGGCGGGCGTTTGGCGCTGTCCGGCCCGGGCACATAGACATTTCCAAGGATATGGACCTCGGACTCTGTGCCCTGAAAACCGCTCGGCCCCCAGTTGTAGACGAGGTTGTTGATCACCTCGATGCTGCGGCTGTGATCCTTGATGTTCGGGTTTCGGTGCCGGTTGTGCGCCAGAAGGTTGCCGACCAGCGTGATGCGCTGCGCCGCGCCGCCACCGACCAGCAGACCCATGCTGTGCCGCCCCTTGGGATGGATCGACTGATCAAGCGCTTCGGCGATGATGTTGTTCGAAATCGTCACGTCCGAGACGTTGCCCCAGACCGACAGCGCCTCATCCACCGACCAGCTTATGGAATTGCCGTCGATCAGCACGTTGCGGATCGCTGCCTTGCCCTGGCCGATGGAAATCCCGTCACGGTCCTCGCCGCCATCGCCGGGCCCGTCGCCGGGGCGCACACGCAGGCCGCGCAGGATCACATTGCTGCCGATCACCCGCAGGCGCCCCCCGGTCAGCGTGACCGGAGAAGGCGCGCCGCGCCCGTCCACGGTGGTGTCCGAGCCGATCTCGATCTGTCGGCTCAGCGCGATGGTGCCGCCGATGTCGAAGTGGATGACCCTTGGTCCGCCCGGAGCCTCGATTGCCGCGCGCAGGCTGCCCGGCCCCTCATCCGCCAGCGAGGAGACGGCCACGCTCCGGCCCCCTGCCCCGCCCGTCGTCGCGGCGCCGAAGCCGACCGGCGGCGCGTCTTGCGCTTCGGTGGGCAGGGTCTGCGACACCGCTTCGCTGGCGACAAAGACCCAACCGGCGATCACTGCGCCGATGACGAATACAGCCAGCCCCAAAAGACCGGTCACACGCACCGAGGGTGCCATAGTGGCTATCCTAACACTGGTTGCGACCCGGACACCGCAATGTCCGGGTCATGACTTTCGGCAGCCGCAGAGGGCTGCGCTCAGGAGGTGGCCTGCATCTGCCGCGCGGGCTTGTTCAGCAGGTCCTCGAAATAGGCGATCGTCTTTGCAATGCCCTGCGAAAGCTCGACATTCGGGGTCCAGCCAAGGTGCTCTTGCGCAAGGCTGATGTCGGGGCGGCGCTGCACTGGGTCATCGCTGGGAAGTTCGCGCGACACCAGTTGCGAGCGCGAGCCGGTCTGCGCGACGATCATCTCGGCCAGTTGCTTGACCGTGCATTCCTGCGGATTGCCAAGGTTGACCGGTCCGGTGAACCCGTCGGGCGTGGCCATCATCCGCATCATCCCGTCGATCAGCTCATCCATGTAGCAGAACGAGCGCGTCTGGCTGCCATCGCCATAAATGGTGATGTCTTCGTCGAACAGCGCCTGACGGATGAAGTTCGACACCACCCGGCCATCCTGCGGATGCATCCGGGGACCATAGGTGTTGAAGATGCGCACGACCTTGATCGGCAGCCCATGCTGGCGGTTGTAATCGAAGAACAGCGTCTCGGCGCAGCGCTTGCCCTCGTCATAGCAGGACCGCACGCCGATCGGGTTGACGTTGCCCCAATAGCCTTCGGCCTGCGGGCTCACCAGCGCGTCGCCATACACCTCCGAGGTCGAGGCCTGCAGGATCGGGCATTTCAGACGCCGCGCCAGACCCAGCATGTTGATCGCCCCATGCACCGAGGTCTTGGTCGTCTGCACCGGGTCGTGCTGATAGTGGATCGGCGAGGCCGGGCAGGCGAGGTTGTAGATCTCGTCGACCTCGACATAGAGCGGGATGGTCACGTCATGGCGCAGGAACTCGAAGCGGGGATTGCCCAGCAGGTGCTCGATGTTGCGCTTCGTGCCGGTGAACAGGTTGTCGACGCAAAGCACCTCGGCACCGCTTTCAAGCAGGCGGTCGCACAGGTGAGAGCCGAGGAAACCCGCCCCGCCCGTGACGAGGATGCGCTTGCGGCTGTTGTAGTTGCGCTTCAACATGATGTTTCCTTTTCAAATAGGCAAAAATCAAAAGTCTTAAAAACAGTGTGCCGCGGGCTCAGCGCCCGGCGGCGGCTCTTGGGGATGGGCGTGCCGGCATCGGCCAGCCCAGTTTTGCAAGGTCACGCCCCAGCAGATCCTGCAGCTGCAGCATGTCTTCGGCGTAATGACGCGCGATCTCATCGGCGAGGTCCGGCGGTATCTTGAGCTTGCCGAGCTTGGTGTTGTTCAGCGCGTCCATCTTCTTCACAAGGCCCAGCGACTGCACGCCCAACGCCCGCTTGATCGGGCGCGAGACCACCTCGCGGGCGGGACCGGCGCGCGACACCATGAAGCGCACCAGCTTCGAGCGCGCCCGCTTGGCCTCGTTGACCGGGGCGAAATCGGTACGCCCATCGTCCGGCAGCCCGAGAAATTCGAGAGTCCGCCGGTACGTGCCCGCGGTGTCCGCGCGCATCTCTTCCTGAAAAAGCACCAGCACCCGCTCTTGCGGGACGCGGGCGTAGAGCCGCGCCATCATCTCGCCGAAGGCGGCGGTGCGGTGATAGAGCAGCGTCGAGGGGGCACGGCAGCCGCGCGGGATCTTCTCGCCTTTCGCGCGCGCTTCCGAAAGCTTCCACGCGGTGCGGAAATCCTCGACGTTCTCGTCCAGCGAGTGGATCAGCTGCCGGTGCAGCGAGACCAGCATCTTCACCGGGTTGCGCAGCATGACGATGAACCGCGCATCCGGGCGCGCCTTGAGGATCTCGGAAATCGCCGTCTCGGAATAGAGATACCAGACCGAGCCTTCCATCATCACCCGCGCCGCCGGATCGCTTGGGAAGATGCCGCGATACTGAGCGGCATCGTCACACAGGCACAGCCCGTTCAGATCATGCGAGAAGTAATGCGGCTCTTTGGGGCTGGAAAAGGCAACCTCTGGGTGTTCGGACAGATAGTGACCCAAGGCTGTGGTGCCGCATTTCGGCGCGCCGATCAGATAGACGGCGGGCGGGAAAAGCGCGGTGTCCGAGACCAATTCGGACGCGAGCGGCAAAGAGTGGGTCGACACGGCAGTCTCCTACTGCGTCGCCGGACCGGCTGACCGCCTTGACGGCGGCAGAAGCTGTACATGGATCGGGACGCAGGCCCGCAGGGGCTACCGGGGATGCGATCAGAGGATGATCGCCAGAATATACCCGGCCAGAGCGCCAAAAAATGCAATACCAATCCAGGCCATCGCCCCGAGGCTGAACCCGACGAAAAATGAAATAAGCCAAGCGTAAAAAATTGCTGTAAGTGCACAAGTTGCCGTTAAAACCAAGATACGGACGAGACTGCGGTCGCGCCGCGGTGCCTCGTCAGCGTGCCGGTTCAACGACGGATTTTGCGATCCTTCGGCAGCGCCGTGATCGCGCCTCAAGCGTAACCTCCTTTCCAAAATATTCAGCGGCATCAACCAATCCTGACCAGCCGACAGACATCCAACGGCGTATTTCCCCGGAGTGGCAAGATGACTGACACAATGTCCCCCTGGAGCTCTGGGACGAATTCCAACAATTCCGGGTCTGCAGCGAAAACGGCTTGGACCCATCTTTCATAACTATACCTCGACGATACGCAGCGCCCCGAAGAGGCGTCAAGGCTTTATGGCCCGGCCTCCGCTGGCGGTGCGGCCGCGTTGCGCGCGTGCCCGTCAACGGAGCGTTCGCCGCTGCTGGAGCGGCGGCGGCGGCACATCAGCCCGCGGGTGGTGCCAGTCGCGGCGCTGGCCGGTTTCGGCATAAATCGCCAGCAGCCGTTCCACCCATGTGGCAGTGCCATAGCTCCCAAGCGCCCGCTCGCGCACAGCCTCGGCGGTGGCGCTGCGCAGCCGCGGCGTCTCGATCATCTCGAGCAGACCGCGCGCCAGCGCCTCGGGATCGCGGGGCCGCACGAGGATCGCGCCGGTGCCTTCCAGCACCAGCCCGTTCTCTCCGACGTCGGTCACCACCGGCGGAAGACCGTTGGCCATCGCCTCCAGAAGCGACACCGGCGCGCCCTCCCAATGCGACGAGCTGACGAAGATGTCGCTGGCCGCCAGCACCTCGGGGATGTCGCTGCGCATGCCAAGGAACCTCAGCGCGCCCTCCAGCCCAAGCTGCTCGGCCTGCGCCAGCAGCGCGGCATGGCGCGGCGCATCGCGGGCATCCCCAACCAAGAGAAGCACCGTGTTGGGCGCGGCCTCATGCACTGTCGCAAAGGCATCGAGCAGAACCTCATGCGCCTTTTGCCCAATAATCGCCCCGACGCAGCCCAGCGCCAGTTGATCCTCGCCAAGCTGCAACTCTCGCCGCAGCCGCGCTCTCGATCCGAAGGGCGCGACCACGCTGTCGGCCACGGCGTTGGGCACAACGCGGCACCCCGAGCGGCCGATCTCTTTCGCCGCGGCCTCGGCCACCGCTTCACCGACAGCGATCTTGTTCACGCCGGGCAAGCGCATCGCCACGCCCTGCAACAGACGCCGCCCAGCGCGGATACGCCGGACCGAGGGTTTGACGTTGTGGATCGTCGTGACAAAGGGGATGCCCAGCAGCTTCGAGGCATAGGCGCCAAGCGTGCTGGATGAGGCCAGATGCGCGTGCAGATACTCGATCCGCCGCTCTCGCAGCGCCGCAACCAGCCGCCGGAAGCGCCCGATGTCGGCGAGATTGCGCCCCGGCAGCATCACCACATCCGTGCCAAGTGCCCGCAGTTTCTCGTAAAACGGGGTCCGCAGATCGCTCAGCACGAACACGGTCAGCGCCACGTCGGCGCGGGTGCGGACCGCCTCGGCAAAGGTCAGCACAAGGCGCTCGGCCCCGCCGGTGACAAGTGTGTCGATCAGATACCCCAGACGCAGCGGCTCGGGGCTTTCAATAGCCATAGCCTGCGCGGGAAGATCAATCTTCGCAGCCTTCATGGGAATATTCCGTCCGTAAATGGGCTCGGACGCGCGCAGCCTCGGCCGCGCGCGAGACAGACTCAGCGCGCCAGATGCGCCGGACGATCGTCGCCACGGGGCGACTGTTTCATCACGGTGACGCTTGGTCCCTGAAGCTCGTCTTCGTCGCGCGTCTTCTTTGGGCGCGAGCCCAGAAGCATGGCGATCATATATGCGGCAAAGGCAGCGATTGCGGCGACCACCAAGGCAATTGCGAATTGCGTGCGCGGCGACATGTTGACCGGGTTGATCGGCGGCGTGCCCTCTTCGATCACCCGCACGTTGTCAAAGCCCGAGACCTCGACGGCGCGCGCATCGCGCAGGCGCAGGTCAAGCTCGGCGATCCGGCCCGTCTGCGCGGCCTGCCGAGTCTGCAGCAGACGCGCCCGCGGCAGCACCTGCGACAGGTCCGACACCTGCGTCTGCGTGCCCGCAAGCTCGCGCTCGAGGTAGGCGATGCGGCTCTGGGCCTCTTCCACCTGCGTCTGCGCCTCGACCGCCTCTGCCTCGAACCCAAGACGGTTCTCGAAGGACGTATGGCGCTGGCGCAGGGTGATCAGTTCGAGCTTCGCCTCGCGCAGCTCTGTCTTGAGCTGCACCTCGTCGTTGATCGCGTTTTCATACTGCACTTCGAGACCGCTTGCGTCCGGCCCACCCAACAAGGCGGTCAGTTCGGCGTCGATCTCTTCGGCCTCCTGCTGCGCCTTGTCGAGACGCGCGGTGATGGTGACAAGCTCGCGCTCGGTATACATCTCGCGGCGATGGTCGAAGAAGGCGGCGATCAGAGCGTTGACCAGATCGGCGGCGACCTCGGGATTGGTGTGAAAGACCGAGACCTTCACCACATAGGATCCGGTGATCAGCTCGATCATCGTGTTCTCATCCAGACGGATCGTCGCGCCGACGAGCCCCGCTTCGGTATTCGGCATATCCGGATAGACGCGATCCAGCCCGACTGACTCGATCGCCTCACGCACCAGCTTGGGGTTGTCCAAAAGCAGCATCTCGGCGTTCACGAAGCCCTGAAAGTCGCCTGCGTTCGGCGCTTTGATGTCCGTAAGACTGGGGTCGGGAACGTAAACATATTCGCGCCCCAGCGCGAAGGAGACCAGAGATCTCGCCTCGTAAACTGGCTGGGACTGCTTGATGGCATAAAGAAGCGGCGTGAGAACTGCGCCAAATACGACGAGTGCAAGAATGATGCGTTTCACGGTCAAAACCAATCCAATGACACCCGGAGGCATCGGTAAAAAAAGAAATTGAAATAGTGCGAAATCACTTAGTCTGATACCGAACTGTAGCACTGGCCCCTGCTTGCGGCAACAATTCCGCGCCACGCCGCGGAAAAACACGGGGTCGTGACCCGAGGCTCTTGGCGAACGCGCTAAACTTGGGCAACCGGCCCGACGATGCGCTTTATTCCTTTGCCGCGCCCGGCGCAGACCTTAGACTTAACTCGATTCTCTATACTTCGGCCGCGTGTCGCTCCGTGCGATGGCATTTTCAGGCCGCTGCATTTTTCATTTTCCCTCCTCATGTTTTCGAGGATTTTCCTGCATGGCGTTTTCTCCCGGCAAGGCCACGACCAAGAACCTGTTCTGGGCCTATCTCTCCTTCGCTTCCACAAAGCTTCTGAACTTTGTCGCGGTGATCATCATCGCGCGTTACGTCGATCCGGCCGAGTTCGGCCTGATGGCGATCTGCCTCGCGATCATGGGCTATTTCGAGATCATCTCGAAGTTCGGCCTCGGCGCGGCGCTGATCTCGGTCAAGGACCGGCAAGAGGAAACGGCGAACGCCGTATTCTTCTGCGCACTCTTCACATCGGGCCTGATGGCCCTGCTGCTCTGGTGGGGGTCCGGCGGCATCGCCGGGCTCTTCGACTCGCCCGAGTTGCAACCGCTCTTGGGCACCATCTGCCTCGTGCTGGTGGTCCGGGCGGTCAGCTCGGTACACATCAGCCTGCTGTTCCGAGAACTCAGCCTGCGCAAGAAGCTGGTGCCAGATGTGGCGCAGGGGCTCGCCAAAGGGCTGATCTCGATCACTTTGGCGATCATGGGCTACGGCGTCTGGGCCTTGGTGCTAGGCTATGTGGTTGGGGCGCTGATCGGCACGGTGATGCTGTTTTGGATGCGGCCGTGGCGGCCCACCGCCCTGCCCGACTGGCCGACGGTGCGATACGTCATGGGCTATGGCTCGTATCTTATCGGCGCCGAGACGATCAATTCCACGCCGCGTCTGCTCGACAACCTGCTGGTCGGCAAGTTCCTCGGCCCTGCCGCACTGGGGATCTACGCGATTGCCTTTCGCATCCCCGAATTGGCGATCAAAAGCTTCACCTCCGTCGCTGGCACGGTGCTGCACCCGGTGATGTCGAAGATCCAGACCCACCCCGAAGAGCTTGCGACCTATTATTACCAGTCGCTGCGCTACTGCGCGCTGCTGATGTTCGGCGTGGGCGCCGCCATCGCTGTGCTGGCGGAGCCGACGGTGCATGTGCTCTACACCGACAAATGGTACGGCATGATCGCGCCGATGCAGTTCATCGCCGTGGCCTTCGCCGTCAGCACGCTCAACATGGTGCCCGGCGGATTGCTCAAGGCGCTGAGCCGCACCGACCTGATGTTCCGCGTGGCGCTGTTCAATCTGCCGGTGTTCGTGCTGCTGCTGGCGGCGGCCATCCCCTTCGGCATCACCGCGGTCGCAGCGGCGCAGCTTGTGCTGGCCTTCGTGCGCTTCGTGCCCACCTACCTTGCAACCAAGCGGGTGATGGATGTCACCGCCGGAAAGGTCTTTGCAGCCCTGCGCCCGGCGCTGATCTGTGCCGGGACCGCCACGGTCTCGGCCTTCCTTGTGCTGCAACTGCACAGCGGATCGGAATTGCTGCGCCTGCTCGCCGGGGCTGCCGCCTTTGGCGCGACCTACCTCGTGGCGCTGCGCATCCTCGTCCCCGAGGCGTTCAGCGCCGGGCAGAGGTTCATTCTGAAGCGGAGGCGCGCATGACCTTCACATCGCATCCCGCATCATCCGCCGCGTCAGCCAAGAAGGGAGCACAGCCATGAGCGATACGATGCTGTCTCCCACCCGCAGGGGAATCGACTGGCGCGGAATATTCGGCGTTCTCGGGGCCGGGCTTATGGCGCTGGCGCTGTCCTACGTTCTGGCCAGCCGCTCGCTGACGCTGCTGATGATCGCCCCTGTCGCGCTGCTGATTTTCGCCGTCGGTATCCGCTGGCCGATGATGGCGCTGGCCGGGCTGATCGCGATGATCATGTCGAACCTTTCAGACAACCTGATCGAGTTCTACGGCCTGCCCTCGCTGGCCAAGATCACCGCGCCGGGCCTCTTTGTGCTGCTGGCGGCGCGCTACGCGGTCTACAAGGAAAAGCCCTACGTGCCAAAGGTCGCCATCACCTTCCTTTGCATCATGTTCGCGCTGAAACTGATCAGCGCGACCTACGCCCTGCGCTGGGGCGTGAGCGTCGAGTTGTCGCTGGATTTCATCAAAGAGGCACTGGTGGCGATCCTCGCGCTGGCCTTCATGAACCACAAGCGCGGCTTCGAGACGGTGGCATTGTCGGCGACCATTCCGATCGCCATCATCTGCGTGCTGGGTCTTTATCAGCTCATCGCTGGCCCATCGCCCACAGGTTTCTCGGGCTTCTCGCGGCTGACCGAGACCTCGGGGCGATTCTCGGGAATGCTTCTAGATCCGAACTTCTTTGCGGCAATTGTCGTCTTCACCGTGCCGCTGGGGCTCTTCCAGCTGCTGAATGCGCGCAACCCGCTGACCATGGTGCTTTGGGCGCTTGTCTCTGCGGCGCTGATCGCCGGGCTGCTGGCCACCCAGTCACGCGGTGCGCTGATCGGCCTTGCGCTCGGGCTGATCGTGCTGAGCACCAGCTTCACCCGCCGCCAGTTCCTCGCCGCCTGTGCGATCGGCGGGCTTGTGGTGGTTCTGGCGGGCGTACTTGCCAGCGATCAGCTGATCGAACGCTTCTCGAGCATCTTCAGCACGGCCGCCGCAGGCGAGGCGCAAGACACCAGCACCGAAGGCCGTCTGGCCAGTTGGACCGTGGCCTACAACGTCTTTAACGAGAACCCGTGGTTCGGGGTCGGCGTGGGCAACTTCAAGGCGCACTATCAGAACGGCGCGCTTGAGGCCGGGCTGATCTTCCGCGGCGAGGGGCGGGCGACTCACAGTCTCTATCTGGAGTTCCTCACCGAACAGGGAATCGTCGGCCTACTGGTGTTCCTTGGCTTTGCTGCCTTCGGAGCGGTCAACTTCTTCCGCGGTGCGGCACTGGCCCGAAGCTGCGGCGACGAGTTGATGGCGCGGCGGCTGATCGCCTATTGCGGTGCCTTCGTCGGCTACCTCGCGGCGATGACCTTCCTGCAGGATTCGATTCCCCGCTTCCTGTGGTTCGTCACCTCTCTGGCGGTCGAATCCTACATGATCACGCGCTGCATCTACGCAGATCACCCGGCCCTGCGCTTTCGCAGTCGGCGCGTCCCCCGGCCACAGCCGGTTGCGGTGAACTGAGGCGTCAAACTGAGCCTGAAAAAGCAATGCGCCGGCCCGTTTCGGGGCCGGCGCATTTTGCGTCCGATGTCTCGGAAAGAGTTCCAGTGGTGAGCCGTGCAGGATTCGAACCTGCGACCCACTGATTAAAAGTCAGTTGCTCTACCAACTGAGCTAACGGCCCACTCTGCAGGAATTTTGACACATGGTGAGCCGTGCAGGATTCGAACCTGCGACCCACTGATTAAAAGTCAGTTGCTCTACCAACTGAGCTAACGGCCCACTATGTGTGGGGCGGCTTCTAGAAAGTGTGGCCGGGAGGGTCAAGCGGTAAAATGAAAAATCTGTCCAACTTGTTTCGCTCCCCGATCCCGCTGCCTGTCCGCCGGGCTCTGACGGGCCGGGGTGCCCGCTTTCCGATCCGACCTCTGTGCAAGGCTGCATCCCGCCCTGCAACACAGGCTGGAAACGTTTGGTCAACGCGCGTATATGCGCGCGGATGAAACACGCGCCCACATATCACCTGCCCTTCATGAAGATGCACGGGCTTGGCAACGACTTCGTCGTGCTCGACGGTCGGGCGCGTGACGTCGCCATGACCCCTGCCCTCGCCATGGCCATCGCCGACCGCCACCGCGGCGTCGGCTTCGACCAGCTGACGGTGATCTCCAAGACCGACGCCGGGGATGCGCATCTGACCTTCTACAACGCCGACGGCTCCACCGCCGGGGCCTGCGGCAACGCCACGCGCTGCATCGCGCGCTTCCTGATCGACGAGACCGGCAAGGACGCCCTGACGCTCACCACCGAGCGCGGCGTGCTGCTGGCGCGCGATGCCGGGAACGGGCTGACCTCGGTCAACATGGGCCAACCGCAGCTGCGCTGGGACGAGGTGCCGCTGGCGCACGAGATGGACACGCTGGAGCTGCCGATCGAGGGCAGCCCCACCGCCACCGGCATGGGCAACCCGCATTGCACCTTCTTCGTCGAGGATGCCGAGGCGGTGGATCTGGACAGCTTCGGCCCCGCGCATGAGCATCACCCGCTTTATCCGCAGCGCACCAATGTGCAGGTCGCCAGCCTCATCGGCCCCGATCACCTGCGCATGCGCGTCTGGGAGCGCGGCGTGGGCCTCACGCTGGCCTCGGGCTCGTCCTCCTGCGCCACCGCCGTCGCCGCCGCGCGCCGCGGCCTGACCGGGCGGCGCGTGACCATCGAGCTTGATGGCGGCACGCTGCAGATCGACTGGCGCGAGGATGGCGTCTGGATGACCGGCGGCACCGCGCATGTGTTCGACGGCAATTTCACCCACGATTGGCTCGAGGCGGTGTCATGACCAGCGCGCCCAAATTCACCACTCTCGGCTGCCGTCTCAACGCCTATGAGACCGAGGCGATGAAGGATCTGGCGTCTCAGGCCGGCATGGAAAACGCGGTGATCGTGAACACCTGCGCCGTGACCTCCGAGGCCGTGCGCAAGGCCCGTCAGGAGATTCGCCGCCTGCGCCGCGAGAACCCCGACGCCAAGGTCATCGTCACCGGCTGCGCCGCGCAGATCGACCCCGACAGCTTTGCCGCGATGACCGAAGTCGACGCGGTGGTCGGCAATACCGAAAAGATGGCGCCCGAGACATGGTCGCGCCTGTCCAGCGGCTTCATCGGCGAGACCGAGCGCGTCATGGTCAACGACATCATGTCGGTGACCGAGACCGCGGGCCATCTGATCGACGGCTTCGGCACCCGGTCGCGCGCCTATGTGCAGGTGCAGAACGGCTGCGATCACCGCTGCACCTTCTGCATCATCCCCTATGGCCGCGGCAATTCCCGTTCGGTGCCCGCAGGCGTCGTGGTCGACCAGATCAAGCGGCTGGTGCAGCAGGGCTATAACGAGGTGGTGCTGACCGGGGTGGACCTCACCTCTTGGGGCGCCGACCTGCCGGGCACGCCGCGGCTTGGCGATCTCGTCATGCGCATCCTGAAGCTGGTGCCGGACCTGCCGCGCCTGCGCATCTCGTCGATCGATTCCATCGAGGCCGACGAGAACCTGATGCAGGCCATCGCCACCGAGACGCGTCTGATGCCCCACCTGCATCTGTCGCTGCAGCACGGAGATGATCTGATCCTCAAGCGGATGAAACGCCGCCACCTGCGCGACGATGCCATCCGCTTCTGCGAGGAGGCGCGCAAGCTCCGCCCCGAGATGACCTTTGGTGCCGACATCATCGCGGGCTTCCCGACCGAGACCGAAGAGCATTTCGCCAACTCGCTGAAGCTGGTCGAGGAGTGCGACCTCACGTGGCTGCACGTCTTCCCCTACTCGTCGCGCCCCGGCACCCCTGCCGCGCGCATCCCGAGCAAGGTGAACGGCAACGACATCAAGGCCCGCGCCGCGCGCCTGCGTGCCGCAGGGGATGCCGCCGTGCAGCGCCATCTTGCCGCGCAGCCGGGCCGCACGCATCAGGTGCTGATGGAGAGCCCCGAGATGGGCCGCACCGAGCAATTCACCGAGGTGCTCTTTGACACGCCGCAGACGGAAGGCGCGATCGTCACCGCGACGATCACCGGCATCCGCGGCACGCAGCTGACGGCCTGAGGCCATGCATCCGAACCCGACCTTCCGCCGGACCGAGCTTGCCCGCAGCCTCGATCTCGTGCGCGCGCGCTCTTTCGGAACGCTGGCGGTCAGCGCCGAGGGCGCGCCGCTGCTGTCGCATGTGCCCTTCCTGCTGTCGGAAGATGCGAGCTATGCCGATCTGCACCTCGTGCGCTCGAACCCGATCTGCCGCGCCGCCCGCGAAGGCACCCCCGCACGGCTCGCGGTGAATAGCGCCGACGGCTACGTCTCGCCCGACTGGTACGGCGATCCCGGACAGGTGCCGACGTGGAATTATGTGGCGGTGCATCTGACCGGCACGCTCGAGCCGCTGCCACACGCGCAGATCGACCCGCTGCTGGCCGAACAAAGCGCCGCCTTCGAGGCCCGCCTTGCCCCCAAGACCCCTTGGACCATGGACAAGATGGACCCGGAGACCCGCGCCAAGCTGCAGCGCATGATCTTGCCCTTCCGGCTGCGCATCGACGAGATCGACAGCACGTGGAAGCTCTCGCAGAACAAGACCGCTGAAATGCGTGAGAGCGCCGCCGAAAAGCTGCAGACCGGCTTTGGGATGGACCTGGGCACGCTGGCCACGCTGATGAAGGATCCGCCGCCCGATGGGGCGTGACGATTGCGCGGCGGCCTCATTTCCGCCAAGACGGGCGCCATGACACTTCAAGCCCGTGCCCTCATCGTTCACCTGCTCACCGCAACCGGTGCCGTTTTTGCCATGCTGGCCATGCTGGCCGCCGCGCAGGAGGACTGGTCGATCATGTTCCTGTGGCTGGTGGTCGCTTTCGCCGTGGATGGCGTCGACGGCCCACTGGCCCGCAAATACGACGTCAAGGTCAACTCACCGCGCTTCGACGGCGTGCTGCTCGACCTGATCATCGACTATCTGACCTATGTGTTCATCCCCGCCTTTGCGCTCTTCAACTCGGGGCTGTTGCCGGGCTGGACGGGCTGGTTCGCGATCATCGTCATCACCTTCGCCTCGGCGATGTATTTCGCCGACAGCCGGATGAAGACCACCGACAACTCGTTCCAAGGCTTTCCCGGCTGCTGGAACATGCTGGTGCTGGTGCTCTTTGCGCTGAAGCCGGATTTCTGGGTGATCCTGACGCTGGTGGCGGTGCTGTCGGTGGCGATGTTCCTGCCGCTGAAGTTCATCCACCCGGTGCGCACCGTGCGCTGGCGGCCGTTCTCGCTGCCCATGGCGCTGATCTGGACCGGCTGTGCGGGCTGGGCAGCCTGGACCAACTTCCACGCCGGAAGCTGGGCGCATTGGGGGCTGGTGATCACCTCGGTCTATCTGATCTTCGCGGGCATCGCCCAGCAGGTGATTCCCCAGCGCCGCTGATCCGAACCCGCACCACCCAACGAAAAACGCCGGCCCCCGCAAAGAGGCCGGCGTTTTCTTTCGAGGGGCGGTCCGGGGCTTGCCCGCTCAGGCCTTGAGCCGCCAGCCGGTGCGGAAGAGCCCCCAAGCGCCGAGACAGACCACCGCGGTCGCCACGATCGAGACCACAGCCCCCAGCGCCGGGTCCGCATCAGACACGCCCAGCACGCCATAGCGGGCGCCGTCGATCAGATAGAACACCGGGTTGAACTGGGTGATCTCGTACAGCAGCGGCGGCAAGGCCTCGCGCGAGTAGAAGGTGCCCGACAGGAACGCCAAGGGCGTCACGATGAAATTGGTGATCGCCGCCATCTGGTCGAACTTATTGGCAAACAGCCCCGCGACGATGCCAACGGATGACAGGAACGCCCCACCCAGCAGCACAAAGCCCAGCACGATCAGCGGATGCGCGGGCACCAGCCCGGTCGTCGCCCAGAGCCCGAGCAGGATGGCGCAGGCCACCACCAGCCCGCGCGTGATGCCGCCCGCGAGATAGCCGATCACCAGTTCGAACGGCGCCAGCGGCGGCATCAGCGTGTCGACGATGTTGCCCTGCACCTTCGAGATCACGATCGACGAAGAGGTG
Source organism: Salipiger sp. PrR002 (assembly GCF_010500775.1). Taxonomy (NCBI): domain Bacteria; kingdom Pseudomonadati; phylum Pseudomonadota; class Alphaproteobacteria; order Rhodobacterales; family Roseobacteraceae; genus Salipiger; species Salipiger sp. PrR002. The sequence goes on along the minus strand of NZ_JAAGOU010000003.1, from coordinate 98,851 downwards.
TTGGCAAAGGCGTTCTGGATCACCGTCATCATCAGGATGCCGGGGGCGATGAACTGGGTGAAGGGCACGCCCATCACCTCGCCGCGCGTCGGACCTATCGCAATGGTGAAGATCACCAGAAACAGACCGGCGGTGACCAGCGGCGCCAGCAGCGTCTGCGTCCAGACCGCAAGAAATCGTTGGGTTTCGCGGCGGCACAGGGTGGCAAGGCCGAGCCAGTTCACCGCGCCGAAACGCCGGGCGCCGGGCTCAAAGCGGGCTTGGCTGTCCATGAGGTCTCCTTTCCGTTTGGGTCCGGCTTGTAACTCGCCATACGATGACTACAATAGGGCCCCTGATGGAATTTTCAGGCGGCCCTTGATCACGGGCCGCTTTTTCTCAAGCAAGGATCGGACATGTCCTGGACGGATGAGCGCGTCGAGCTTCTCAAGAAGATGTGGGCCGAGGGCCAGTCGGCCAGCCAGATCGCCAAGGAACTTGGCGGCGTCACCCGCAATGCGGTGATCGGCAAGGTGCACCGGCTGGGCCTCTCGAACCGCACCGCCCCTGCTGGCGGCGCGTCGGCCCCTGCTGCGCCCGCAGCCCCGGCCAAGGAAGCCAAGCCCGCAGCGAAGGAAAGCAGGGCCAAACCTGCGCCCAAGCCGGAACCCGCGGCAGCGCCCGAGCCTGCCGCGCGCGAGGCGGCCCCGGTGCCCGAAACCCGCCCGGCGCCCGTCGGCCCGTCGCGCAAGCCGATCGTGCCGGCTGGCCAGCCGCTGCCGCCGCAGCCCTCGGCCAATGAGATCAGCCCCGAGGCTCTGGCCAAGGTCAGCGAGGTCGAGAAGAAGGCCAAGAAGCTGTCGCTGATGGATCTGACCGAGCGCACCTGCAAATGGCCGGTGGGCGACCCGGCGACCGAGGACTTCTGGTTCTGCGGCCTGCCGGTGCAGCAGGGCAAACCCTATTGCGAGGCGCATGTGGGCGTGGCCTTCCAGCCGATGTCCTCGCGCCGCGACCGCCGCCGCTGAGCCGCGCATCGCCAAGCATTCAGAAACCGCCCGAGGCTCCGGCCCGGGCGGTTTTTTTGTGCCTGCATCGTTGTGCCTGCCCGCCCGCATAGAAGCTGCGCCGATTTTCGCCCGTTCCGCATGGGGTTGCGCAACCTTGCCGTGACCTCCAGCGTTGTGCCCAAGCAATGGGTGAACACGCATGACCGAACTTCAGACCCTCATCGGGGACTATGCCGCGCTGCTGTCTCTGGCGTTGATCGTCGGCCTCTTCGTGCTGTTCATGCTCGAGATCTACCCACCCGAAGTGCCTGCAGCGGGCCTCGCCGCGCTCTTCGTGGCCTTGGGGTTCGTCTCGACCGACGAGCTGCTCTCGGTGTTCTCGAACCCTGCCCCGCTGACCATCGGAGCGATGTTCGTGCTGTCGGGCGCGCTTGTGCGTACCGGGGTGCTCGAAGCGATCTCCAACATGGTGATCACCCAAGCCAAGGAAAAGCCTGCGCTGGCGCTGGTGGTGATCCTTGGGGTGACGCTTCTGGCCTCGGGCTTCGTCAACAACACGCCCGTCGTTCTGGTGCTGATCCCGGTGGTGATCCGGCTCGCCGCGGCGCTCGGCAAGGCGCCGACCCGGCTGCTGATCCCATTGAGCTATGTGGCCATCCTCGGCGGCACCTGCACGCTAATCGGCACCTCGACCAACCTGCTGGTCGACGGCGTCGCCCGCGGTCAGGGGCTGGAGCCTTTCGGCATCTTCGAGATCACCCCCATCGGCCTACTGGTGGCGCTGGCGGGCGGCGGCACTCTGGCCTTGCTCGGCCCGTGGCTGCTGCCCAACCGGCAGGCCAGCGATCCCGACCAGATGCTCGGCGAGACCACGTTTCTGTCGGAAGCCGTGCTCACCGACGACAGCCTCGACGGCACGCCGCTCTCCGAGATCGCCCCGTTCAAACGCGGCGGCGTCAGGGTGATCGGCCTACGCCGCAAAGGCCGCGCCCTGCCCGCCCCGCTCGAAGAGCAAGAGCTCGAGAAGGGCGACACGGTGATCTTCCGCGCGCCCACCTCCGAGCTTCTGACGCTGCATGACGATCCGGCGCTGAAGATCGGCCTGCGCCGCGGCGAGCCCCCCGAGGGCGAGCTTGTCACCGTCGAAGTGGTGGTCTCGCCGCGCAAGGCGAGCCTTGGCCGCAGCCTCGGCAGCATGTCGCTGGGGCGGCGCTTTGGCGTGCGGGTGCTGGGCGCGCACCGGCACGAGCACAACCCCGGCCCCGACCTCGGCTCGGTGCGGCTGCGTCCCGCCGACAAGCTGCTGCTCGAAGGCCCGCCCACGGCGTTCCAGACGCTCGAGGACGAGGCGCAGCTGGTCTCCGTCAGCCGCCCCACCGGGCGCGCCTTCCGCCGCGGACGTGCGCCGCTGGTGCTGGCCGCACTGGCCGCCGTTGTGCTGCTTGCGGCCTTCGGCGTGATGGAGATCGCCACGCTCTCGCTGCTCGCGGTCGCCGCCATTCTCATGCTGCGCTGCATCGACGCCGACGAGGCATGGGGCGCCGTCGATGGCGCGATCCTCGTGCTGATCTTCGCCATGCTGGTGGTCGGGCTGGGCCTGCAGAACACCGGCGCGATGGATCTGCTCGTTGGCTGGCTGGCCCCGCCGATCTCTGGCATGCCGCCCTTCCTCGCGCTGCTCTCGGTCTATCTGCTGGCCTCGCTGCTGACCGAGACCGTCACCAACAACGCCGTTGCCGTGGTCTTCACCCCCATTGCCATCGGGCTCGCCCAGAGCACCGGGCTCGATCCGCGCGCGCTGACCGCCGCCGTGATGTTCGGCGCCTCGGCCAGTTTCGCCACGCCGATCGGCTATCAGACCAACACGCTGGTCTATGGCGCGGGCAATTACCGATTCTCCGATTTCCTGAAGATCGGGCTGGCGATGAACCTCGTGGCGGCGCTGGCCGCCTGCGCCGGCATCCTCTGGCTTTATGGCTGACCGGGCAAGAGGGGGCGCTGCCCCCTCGGCGCTGCCGCGCCTCACCCCCCTTGCGTATTTGAAAAGAGAAGAAGAACTGGGACCCTCTTTGGCTTCTTCTCTTTCAAAATACGCTGGGCGCGCCCGCCCCATGCGCGCAGCGGCGCAGAATGAAGCGCCACGGTGCCAAGCGCCCTTTCCCGGAGCCCAGAGAGCGCGTATATGCCGCCCATGCAGAATCCGCCCGATCTTCGCCCCGACCTTGCCCGCGCCCGCGTCACGGAAACCCGCCGCGATGGCCAGCCGACCATCGGCATGGTCTCGCTTGGCTGCCCCAAGGCGCTGGTCGACAGCGAGCGCATCCTCACCCGGCTGCGCGCCGAGGGTTATGGCATCTCGCCCGACTATTCCGGCGCCGATGCGGTGATCGTGAACACCTGCGGCTTTCTCGACAGCGCCAAGGCCGAGAGCCTCGAGGCGATCGGCGAGGCGCTGAAGGAAAACGGCCGGGTGATCGTCACCGGCTGTCTCGGCGCCGAGCCAGAGTATATCACCGGCACCCATCCCAAGGTTCTGGCGGTCACCGGGCCGCATCAATACGAGCAGGTGCTCGACGCGGTGCATGGCGCCGTGCCGCCCTCCCCCGATCCCTTCGTCGATCTGCTGCCCGGCTCGGGCGTGAAGCTCACGCCGCGCCACTACAGCTATCTGAAGATCTCGGAAGGCTGTAACCACAAGTGCAAGTTCTGCATCATCCCCGACATGCGCGGTCTGCTGAGCTCGCGCCCGCAGCGCGCGGTGCTGCGCGAGGCCGAGAAGCTGGTCGAGGCGGGGGTGAAGGAACTGCTGGTGATCAGCCAGGACACCTCGGCCTATGGCACCGACTGGAAGGACCGCGACGAGAAATTCCCGATCCTGTCGCTGGCGCGCGAGCTGGGCCAGTTCGGCGCATGGGTCCGGATGCATTACGTCTATCCCTACCCCCACGTGCGTGAGCTTATCCCGGCCATGGCCGAGGGGCTGGTGCTGCCCTATCTCGACATCCCGTTCCAGCACGCTCATCCCGACACGCTGAAGCGCATGGCGCGCCCCGCCGCCGCCGCGCGCACGCTCGACGAGATCGCCGCCTGGCGCGCCGATTGCCCGGACATCACCCTGCGCTCGACCTTCATCGTCGGCTACCCCGGCGAGACCGAAGACGAGTTCCAGACGCTGCTCGATTGGATGGATGAGGCGCAGCTCGACCGGGTTGGCTGCTTCAAATACGAGAACGTCGAGGGTGCGCGCTCGAACGCGCTGCCGGATCATGTGCCCGAGGAGGTCAAGCAGGACCGCTGGGAGCGCTTCATGGAGAAGGCGCAGGCGATCTCGGAGGCCAAGCTCGAAGCCAAGGTCGGCCAGACCCTGCAGGTTCTGGTGGATGAGGTCGACGAGGATGCCGCCACCTGCCGCACCAAGGCCGATGCGCCGGAGATCGACGGCAACCTGTTCATCGACGAGGGCTTCGAACACCTCAAACCCGGCGACATGGTCACCGTCGAGGTGGATGAAGCGGGCGAATACGATCTCTGGGGCCGTTTGATCGAATCGAACTGAGCCCATCCCGCCAGCAGGCCGCGGCAATGCCCGCGGCCAACTGGCACTTTTGACAGGTTCTGACACAAATCGCGCCAGCGCCGGGCCCCTTTGAGGCCCGTTTTATTGCGCCAGCGCAATCCGTTGCGCGCATCACCCGTGCTATCCTTCTGTCATTGGGCCAATGGAGGAGGGGCTCGGAGATTTTCTGGTTCCAGCGGCACTGGCCGCGCCGGGAGGCGGCGACAATTTCGGTCGGCTTGCGACCGCATCCCTGCGTGATCACCCTTTATCTCTTCGGAGACCGTCGATTTTTCTTTTGGATTTCATCACGGCGCGATGCTCCCGGTTTTCCGGGAGCATTTATTTTTGGGGCTCCTGCTGGGCCGTGACTGAGCCACGACCAGAGCGCTAGAAGACGCAGCGCGCCGCCTCTGGCCCCGAGGGATCGGTGCCCGGCTGCAACGGATCGGGCAGCACCCCAAGCGACATCGCCAGCGCTGCAAGCTCGGCGCGCGATGTCATGCCGGTGCGCGCGCAGAGCGCCTGCAGCCGCTGCCGCACCGCCGAGACAGATATCTCGAGCACGCCCGCGATGTCCTTGTCGTGCAGCCCCGATCCGATCAGCCCCAGCAATTCCATCTGTTTTTCGGTGACCTGTCGGCGCAGCGGAAACTCGCGGGCAAAGCAGGCCGCAAACCGCTGGTGGCCCAGCAAGGCGGCGGTGCTGAGCGTCCAGCCATGGGCGTGGAGGATCGCCAGCATCTCGCGCCGCGAATGATCCCCCGCAAAGCTGAGCATCCCGGCGCGCGGCGGTGTGCCCTGGCGCAGCGGAAAGGCCACGCCCGCCCGCATCCGGCGCCGCGCCGCCTCGCGCAGCACCTCGATCCTGCGCTCGGGCAGAACGCGGTATTCAGAGAGGAACTCCAGACCGATGGTGATCGGCGTGAGATGCGCGGCGGCGTGACCGCGCAGATAGGACCAGCGGCCGATCTCTGCATCGCTGCCAAAGGCCTCGAGCCAGCCGGTGTCATGCGAGCTTCGGACAAAGAGCGGGCGGCGGCACGCACTCTGCAGGCTCGAGGCGATCAGATCGACGAACGGCAGATCGAGGGTCCGGCCAAGCCGGACAATGAGCTGCCAGACCTGTTCGGTCGTCTCGGTCATCTCCAGTTCGGTCAGGAACCATTGCAGCAGGTCCGGGACATGCCGCTCAGCCTCCAGCATGGGCCGCCGCGGCGCGGGGCCCTCTCCCGCATGCCACATCACTCAACCTCCCGATCATGACCCCGGCAACAGGACCCCCATCTTCGGACAAGACCCTCGGTTTGGCAAATTTTTCGCGCAACACTTCCGCTCGGGCGCGCGTGGTCAGGCTTGCGGAGCGCGCGCGGCTGCGGCAGGACAGCGCGCATGGCCAAGCTGCATTTCCACTATTCGACCATGAACGCCGGCAAATCGACCCTGCTTCTGCAGGCGGCGCACAACTATCGCGAACGCGGCATGGAGGTCTTCCTGCTGACCGCAAAGCTCGACACGCGCGCCGGGCAGGGCCGCATCGGCTCACGCATCGGGCTGGGACAAGACGCCGAGACCTTCGCCGCCGAGGACGATCTTTTTGCGATGATCGCCGCCGCGCGCGAGGCGACGCCGCTGGCCTGCATTTTCATCGACGAGGCGCAGTTCCTCACCGAAGAGCAGGTCTGGCAATTGGCGCGGGTGGTCGATGACCTGAAGCTGCCGGTGATGGCCTATGGCCTGCGGGTGGATTTCCGCGGCAAGCTGTTTCCGGGCTCGGCGGCGCTGCTGGCGCTGGCCGATACGCTGCGTGAGGTGCGCACCATCTGCCATTGCGGGCGCAAGGCGACGATGGTGGTGCGGCAGGATGGCGACGGCAACGTGCTGACCGACGGCGCGCAGGTGCAGATCGGCGGCAATGAATCCTACGTCTCGCTGTGCCGCAAGCACTGGCGCGACGCGATGGGCGACCACGCCGCACAGGGCTGAGTTCCGCGGGCGCCACGCGCCCACGGAAAGCTGAAGACTGGCTCAGACCGGGTTCGGCACCGCTTCACCCGCAAAGAAAGCCCGCAGGTTGGCCACCGCCATACGGCCCATCTCCTCGCGCACTTCCAGCGCCGCCGTCCCCAGATGCGGCAGCAGCACCGTGTTGTCGAGCAGGCGCAGCGCCTCGGGCACCTGCGGTTCATGCTCGTAGACGTCGAGCCCCGCGCCGCCGATCTGGCCTGCCTCCAGCGCCGCGATCAGCGCCGCCTCGTCGACCACGTCGCCGCGCGAGATGTTGATGAAATGCGCATGCGGTTTCATCGCCGCCAGCACGTCGGCATTCACCGTGTGCCGCGTCGCGGCCCCGCCCGGCAGAGCGGTGACGAGGATGTCGACATTGGCCGCCAATTCCTCGGGCGTCTCATAGCGCGTCGCCGGATGGGCGAGACTTTTCTCGGACCGGCTCATATAGGCCACCGGCATGCCAAAGCCGAAATGGCAGCGCCGTGCGATGGCCTGACCGATGCGCCCCATGCCAAGGATGCCGACGGTCTTGCCGGTCATATGCAGCCCCAGCATCTGCACCGGGTGCCAGCCCTGCCAGCTGCCCATGCGCACCATGCGTTCGCCCTCGGCGGCGCGGCGGCAGGACATCAGCATCAGCGTCATGGCGATATCGGCGGTGGCGTCGGTCACCGCGCCGGGGGTGTTGGTCACCGTGACCCCGGCGTTGCGCGCCACCTCCACGTCGATGTGATTGAAGCCCACACCGAAGTTGGCGAGGATCTTCGCGCGCGGCACACCGGCGGCGGCGAACACTTCGGCGTTATACTGGTCGCCGAGCGTCATCAGCACGCCGTCGTAGTCCGCCAGCGAGGCCAGCAATTCGTCGCGGCTCATCGGATCGGGCCGGTCGCGGTAGGTCACGTCAAAGCTGTCGCTGGCCTCGGCAACAACGCTGTCGGGCAGGTTTCGGGCGATCAGGATCTTGGTCAATGCAGGCGTCCTCCCAGCGGTACACTCTTGTCAGGGGTGGCAAGCACCACCGCGCCCGCCTCGTCGGAGAAACCTAGAACGAGAACTTCCGACATGAAGGGGCCGATCTGACGTGGCGGGAAATTCACCACCGCCATCACCTCTTTGCCCAGCAGCTCCTCGGGGGCGTAATGCACGGTGATCTGGGCGGAGCTTTTCTTCTCGCCGATCTCCGGGCCGAAATCGATCCAGAGCTTGATCGCAGGCTTGCGCGCCTCGGGGAAGGGTTCCGCGCGGACAACTTTGCCCGCGCGGATGTCGACCTTGAGAAAGTCGTCGTAGCTGATCTCAGCCATTGGCCAGTTCTTCCGAGCGGCGTACCGCTGCGCCGACCGTGGCGCGGATCAGCGGAGGCAGGCCCTTCTGCTCGTCCATCAGCACCTCGAGCCCGGCCTGCGTGGTGCCATTGGGCGAGGTGACGTTCTTGCGCAGCTGTGCCGGATCATCGTCGGCCTGCATCGCCAGCGCACCGGCACCCGCCACCGTGGCCTTGGCCAGCTGCATGGCCAGCTCGGGCGCCAGCCCCTCGGCCTCTCCGGCCTTCGCAAGGCATTCGATCATGTGGAACACATAGGCCGGGCCCGAGCCGCTGACGCCGGTCACCGCGTCCATCTGGCCCTCGCCTTCGAGACGCACCACCTCGCCCACCGCCGAAAGCAGCTCTTCGGCCATGGCCATATTCGCCTCGCTGGCGTTGGTGTTGCCGGCGAGCGCGGTGATGCCCTGACCCACCGCAGCGGGCGTGTTGGGCATGGCGCGGATCACCGGCGTCTTCTCGCCCAGCATCGTCTCGTAGGTGGCAATGGTGACGCCTGCGGCGACCGACAGGAACACCGTCGAGCCGTTGCCCAGCTTGGCCAGCACCGGCAGCGCATCGGCCATCATCTGCGGCTTGACCGCCACCAGCACAATCGCCGGGCTTTCGGGCAGGTCTTCGTTGATATGCACGCCCTGCGCCTGCAGCCAGTCCGAGGGGCGCGGATCGTTGACCCAGACCGAGCCCGCCGGCAGACCGCGTTTCAGCCAGCCCTCCAGCATGGCCGATCCCATCTTGCCACAGCCCAGCAGCACGAGCCCGCGCTGCGCCAGTTCACCGTCCGTCATCCGATCCTCCTGTCGACGTTCGCGCAAGTGATACGCGCGCCCCGAAAAGGGTGCAACGGCCCGCCTCCCGGCAAGTCCTTCCTCTTGGCGAAAATATCCCGGGGGAGCAGCGCGCAGCGCGGCGGGGGCAGCGCCCCCATCCGCCTCGCTGCCCATCCGCCTCGGCCAGAGGCCTCAGGCGATGATATCGGGCGTCAGCCGGTCCTCGATCATCGCGATCTTGTCCTTGAGGAAGAGCTTCTTCTTCTTCAGCCGCTGCAGGGTCAGCTGGTCGGCTGTGCCGCGCTCCTGCAGGGCGCGGATCGCCTCGTCGAGGTCGCGGTGCTCGTGGCGGAAGACTTCAAGCTCCACCCGCAGCACCTCTTCGGTCTTCATCGAGATGTCTTGCGGCGCGTTCATGGCTGTCCATCCTTGGAACTCACGGGAAGCATTACGATACCAAGACTTGCCGCGCCCGCAAAGCCCTTGCAAGGGTCTTGCGCTGCCCGGCGCGGCTTCCCATATTCGATGGTGTCGGGTTGCCGCTCACGGGGCCCGGCGGACGGTCGCTTCCCTGTCAAGGACATGTCATGAGCAAACTGACCCTGGGTTCCTATCCGCATATGCTCGGCTTCGAGCAACTCGAGCGCCTGCTCGAGCGAACAGCCAAGTCGAGCGAAGGTTACCCCCCTTTCAACATCGAACAGACGTCGGATCACTCCTACCGGATCACGCTGGCCGTGGCCGGGTTTTCAGAGGCCGATCTCGCCATCACCGTCGAGGACCGCCAGTTGGTGATCCGCGGACGGCAGCGCGACGACGGGTCCGACCGGATCTTCCTGCACCGCGGCATCGCGGCGCGGCAGTTCCAGCGCAGCTTCGTGCTGGCCGATGGTGTCGAGGTGGGCGAGGCGGTCATGGAGAACGGTCTGCTGCACGTAGACCTGACCATGTCCCGTCCAGAGACGGTGGTGCAGACCATCAATATCAGAAAGGGTTGAGCCATGAACACGAAGTACGACTTCCCCGAATTTGACGCCGAGCGCATCGTCTATGTCCGCTCTGTCGAGGTGAGCGAACTGCCCGAGGACGTGCAGGAGCAGGTCGGTGACACCACCCGCCTCTACGCGGTGCACCGCGCCGATGGCGAGCGGCTGGCACTGGTCCGCGACCGCGGCATGGCCTTCGCGCTGGCCCGGCAGAATGACCTCGCCCCCGTCACCGTCCATTAAATTGGCCACTCACCTTGGATGAGCCCTTGAGCACGCTGCCGCTGGACTGGGTCGACGCCTTCACCGATCGCCCGTTCGGCGGCAACGGCTGCGCGGTGCTGCATGGCGGCGCGGCGCTGGATGACGAGATCTGCAAGCGCGTGGTGCGCGAGACCTCGCTGGTCGAATGCACCTTCACCGGCCGCTCGGATGTGGCCGATGTGCGGGTGCGCTACTTCCTCGCCAGCGGCGAGATTCCCTTTGCCGGACATCCCACCGTGGCCACCGTCGCTGCGCTGCTGCATCGCGGGCTGGTGAGCGGCGATCGTCTGACGCTGGAGACGCTTGCCGGGGTGATCCCCATCGAGATCGACCGCTCGGTCTCCCCTCCCCGCATCGTGATGACCCAGATCGCGCCCACCTTCGGGGCCAGCCCCGATAAGGCGCTGGTGGCTGATGCGGTCTCGCTGTCGCCGTCGGATATCCTCGGGCAACCGCAGTTGGTCTCCACCGGGCTGCCCTTCTGCATCACCGTGCTGAAGGACAGAGGCGCGCTGGAGCGGGCGAGCCTCGACACGGAGGCGCTTGCAAGGCTGGCGCAGGGCACCGGCGGGCGCGTGGATCTCGCCGAACCCTTCCTCGTCACGCTGGAGGGCGCCACCGAGGCCGGCGATACCTTCTCGCGCCTGATACTCGCACCGCCAAGCCCGCCCGAAGATCCGTTCACCGGCTCGGCCACCGGCGCCATGGCGTGCTACCTCTGGTCCAAGGGGCTCATCGACGCGCCGCGCTTTGTCGCCGAGCAGGGCCATGGCATGGGGCGGCCCGGTCAGGCGCAGGTCGAGGTGCTTGGCCCGCCCGAGGCCATCACCGGCGTGCGCGTGGCCGGACAGGCGCATGTGCTGATCTCGGGCGAGATACACCTTTAGGCCACGGCCCTCAGAAGCGGATGCTGTAATTGGTGCTCAGCACCAGCGGTTGCACCGGATCGAACACCTGCGTGCCGTTGAGGTTGAGCGTGAAGCTGCGCTTCTTGTGGGTCCAGCTGAGGCCGGTCTTCAGGCTCGGCGTCTCGTAGTCACCGGAACTGCCCGCATCCACCCACGCGCCATAGCTGTAGCCCAGTTCGAAATAGGGGCGGAAGTTGCGCTCCAGCCGCAGCGTCGCGCGGGTGCGCAGCGTCGCGGTGAGCTTGCCGACCTGCCAGCCCGAGACATCCCCCACCCCGCTGCTGGCCTGCCGCGACATCGACAGACCCGCGGTGCCCGACAGATCGAGCGTGCGCAGCTTGTAGGCCCCGCTGGCATCCAGCCCCGCCGCTGTCCGCCATGCCGCCCGCGGCGTGCTGCCGAGCCGGTAGTCGGGCCGGGCCAGCGCCGCCCATGCCTTGAACCCCAGATTGTCGTTCAGCTTGGTCTGCAGATAAGGCGCGAAGCTGAGCGTGCGCGAGCGTATCTCCCGCCCGGTATCCAGGTCTGCCACGCCGTAGCCGGTGGCAAAGCCCAGCCGGGTGCGCACCCCCAGCGGCTTTTCGAACCCCAGCAGCATGTCGAATTTCCGGCCTTTGGTATCGCCGTGATACTCGCGCGCCTCGAACGCCCACCACATGCGTGGGGCGCGGCTGCTGCCGGGCGTCGCCAGAAAGAACCCCTTGTCGGTCAGCCGCACCTGACCATAGCCATTCGCCGCATGACCCAGCACGCTGTTGAACGCTCCGACCGAGGCGCTGAGCGTGGTCGACACCCCGCTGCGGTAGGCAGAGCGCAACGCATCCGCCGCCCGCACCGGCAACGCCGGGAGCAGGCAGATCAGCAGCAGCGCAAGCGCGCGCAGGATCGAGGCGGTCTTCATGGCGGTCTCCGGCGGCAGACTTCCGGGCGACATGGTTCCGGGTGACGTTTCTGATCCGAACGCCTGAGTGTGGCGCCGGGGCGAGGTCTTCGATTCTGGTGGTTGGATCCGAAATAATCGGCCTGCCGCAGCGCATCAAACCCCTGCTGGCGCAGAGCTCCTCAAATCTACGAGAGAGACGCAGCGTTACCGCAGTCGCGGGGCGCGCCCGCGACTTTTGAGGCCTTCTGCGCGGTGCGACGCCCGCTTCAGTGCCCGGCGATCAGCCCCATTGCCTCAAGTTTCAGCACAACCTGATGGGCGCAATTGTCGACATCCGTGCCTTCGGTCTCGACCCGCAACTCTGGGTTCGCGGGCACGTCATAGGGGTCGGAGATGCCGGTGAATTCCTTGATCTTGCCCTCACGCGCCATTTTGTAGAGCCCCTTGCGGTCGCGCCGCTCGCATTCTTCGAGCGCGGTCGCCACATGCACTTCGACGAAGGCACCATACTCCTCGATCCCCTCGCGGACCTTGCGCCGGGTGGTGGCATAGGGGGCGATCGGGGCGCAGATGGCGATGCCGCCGTTCTTGGTGATCTCCGAGGCGACATAGCCGATGCGCAGGATGTTGAGATCGCGGTGCTCTTTCGAGAAACCCAGCTCGGAGCTGAGGTTCTTGCGCACGATGTCCCCATCAAGCAGCGTGACCGGGCGCCCGCCCATTTCCATCAGCTTGGTCATCAGCGCGTTGGCGATGGTCGATTTGCCCGAGCCGGAGAAGCCGGTGAAAAACACCGTGAACCCCTGTTTCGAGCGTGGCGGCTTGGTCTTGCGCAGTTCCGAGACCACCTCGGGGAAGGAGAACCAATCGGGGATCTCCAGACCTTCGGAAAGCCGCCGCCGCAGTTCGGTGCCCGAGATATTGAGGATTGTCACCGTCTCCTTGTCGGCGATCTCGTCGTTGGGCTCGTATTGCGCGCGCTCCTGCACGTAGACCATGTGTTTGAACGGCACCATTTCGATGCCCATCTCCGCCTCATGCTCTTTGAACAGGTCCTGCGCCTCATAGGGCCCATAGAAGTCCTCTCCGGCGCTGTTCTTGCCCGGCCCCGCGTGATCCCGCCCCACGATGAAATGCGTGCAGCCATGGTTCTTGCGGATGAGCCCGTGCCAGAGCGCCTCGCGCGGGCCCGCCATACGCATGGCCAGCGGCAGAAGCGACATGGTGGTGGTGGAGGCGGGGTATTTGTCGAGCACCGCCTCATAGCAGCGCACACGGGTGAAATGGTCGACATCGCCGGGTTTGGTCATGCCGACGACCGGGTGCAGCAGAAGGTTCGCTTCGGACTCGCGCGCGGCACGGAAGGTCAGTTCCTGATGCGCGCGGTGCAGCGGATTGCGGGTCTGGAACGCCACCACCTTGCGCCAGCCGAGCTTGCGGAAATAGGCGCGCAACTCGTTCGGCGTGTCGCGCCGGGCACGGAAATCATAGTGCACGGGCTGCTGGATGCCGGTGATCGGCCCGCCAAGATAGACCTCCCCCGCCGAATTGTGCAGGTAGTTCACCGCCGGATGCGCGTCATCGTCGGCCCCAAAGACCATCTGCGCTTCCTTGGCCTTGTCCGGCACCCACTTGTCGGTGACGGTCATGGTGGCGAGGATCACCCCCTCTTGATCGCGCAGCGCGATGTCTTGGTCCAATTCGATGCTGTCGGCGAACGCGGCCTTCACATCGAGGGTGATCGGCATCGGCCAAAGCGCCCCATCGGCAAGCCGCATGTTCTCGACCACGCCATCGTAGTCCTCCTCCCCCAGAAACCCCTTGAGCGGATAGAAGCCGCCGTTCATCAGAAGTTCGAGGTCGCAGATTTGCCGCGGGCTCAGATCAAGGCTGACAAGCTCCGCCGCCTCGAATTTCATTTTCTGCGCGCTGTCGTAAGAGACATAGAGCTCCGGAATAGGAGCGAGGTTTTTGGACATGGTCATGTAAAAATCTCTTGTATCAATATTGGCAAACGGATGCCGGTACGGGCAATGACCTCAGTGAAAGCCCTGCCCGAAAAAATTTCAACTCTCGCTTGAAGTTGGCGCGCGTTAATGCGGCGCCAGTGCCGAAGCTGCCTTTACGGCAGGCGCAGTGCGGGCCTGCCTGACCTGCGCTCAGCGCCTTGCAGACGCGCCACGGCGGCGCAGCAAAGCGCCCCCGCCAAGAAGCAGCCCGGCAAAAACCGGCAGCGCCGGCGGCAGTGGCACCGGTGACGGCATCTGCGCCGAGACGGTGAACTGCGCAGACCCCAGCCCCGCCCAGACGCTGAGCGGGTCCACGGTCAGGCTGAACTCATACGCTCCCGGATCCAGATCCGCCTCATAGACACCGTGAAACGGGCCAGTGTCGGAAGTATAGGTCCAGTCCAGCGCCGCACCTCCGGTGCCGGTCAGGCTAAAGCTGGCGTTGGGCCACAGCTTGTCGCGGACCGAGATCGTCACTTCGCTGGGATCGGAGAGCAGCAGCGACCAGCTGTCGCCGCCGCCCGGCAGGATCAGGTCTATGGTGTCGCCCGGCCCATGCCACGCGAAGAGGTAGGACGAGGTCCCATCAGGCGCCACGGTGACCGCCGAAGCGGCGGAAGGACCCACAAAGATCGCCACAACGACTGCGATCCGAACAAGAATAAACGTCAACATTTGCATCCCTCACACTGGGCCGACCGAAGCAATCAGTGCGAGGTCGCGACCCCGCATAGGTCGCGCATAAAACGTTATAGTGGTTAAGATATCGTAAGAAAAACCCGAAGCCCTATATCCGAGGGCTTCGGGTCTCAGTCATTCATGCCGCCGCCGGGATCACCTGCGGCGCTATCTCGGCTCAGTTGCCGGTCGCAGCCGCCGCTTCGCCCTGCGGCGCGCCATGGCCGAGCGGCTCGGTAGTGTCCTTGCCCGCCTCGAGGCCCTGCTCTGCCAGCCACCGCTCCGCTTCCAGCGCAGCCATGCAGCCCATGCCCGCCGAGGTCACGGCCTGACGGTACTTGTGGTCGGTCAGATCGCCCGCGGCGAAAACGCCGGGGATCGAGGTCTCGGTGGTGCCCGGCTTGGTCACCACATAGCCGCCCATGTGGGTCTCGAGCTGGTCTTTCACCAGTTCCGACGCGGGCGCGTGGCCGATGGCGACAAAGACGCCCTTCGCCGGGATCTCGGTGATCTCGCCATTCCGCACGTCTTTCACCTTCACGCCGGTCACGCCCTTGGGCATGTCGTCACCGACCACCTCTTCGAGCTGGTGATGCCAGAGCGTTTCGATCTTGGGGTGCGCGAAAAGGCGTTCTTGCAGGATCTTCTCTGCGCGCAGCGTGTCGCGGCGGTGAACCAGCGTCACCTTGGAGGCGAAGTTGGTCAGGAACAGCGCCTCTTCCACGGCGGTGTTGCCGCCGCCGATCACCACGATCTCCTGCCCGCGGTAGAAGAAACCGTCACAGGTGGCACAGGCCGAGACGCCAAAGCCCTTGAACTCTTCCTCGGTGGGCAGGCCCAGCCATTTGGCGCGGGCCCCGGTGGCGAGGATCACCGCGTCGGCGGTGTAGGTAGTGCCACTGTCGCCATGCGCCACGAAGGGCCGCTTGTCGAGTTCGAGCTTTGAGATGATGTCGCCCTCGATCTGGCAGCCCATGGCGCGCGCATGCGCTTCCATCTTCACCATCAGTTCGGGGCCTTGAATCTCGGTCTCGCCGGGCCAGTTCTCAACCTCGGTGGTGGTGGTCAGCTGGCCGCCGGGTTCGAGCCCCTGCAGCAGCAGCGGCGAGAGCATCGCCCGCGCCGCGTAGACGCCTGCGGTGTAACCGGCCGGACCGGAGCCGATGATCAGAAGCCGTGTGTGGCGGGTGTCGGACATGTCGTGCCTCTCGCGAGCTATGGCATTTGCTTTGCGAAGTGCATATAGCCACGCGCGGCGGCGACGCAAACCCCGTGCCGACCGGTTCCCAACCCGATTTCCGCACCGTTAAGAATCTTTCAAGAATATGAAAGATTATTGCGCTGGAGATCTGATTGCTATAATATTCGCGAAAAGCTTCAAGGAAGACGCATGCCCGCCCACAGGCTCGACCCCATCGACCGGAAGATTCTGGCAGAACTGCAGGCCGATGGCCGCATGACCAATGTCGAACTTGCCCGCCGCGTGGGCATCTCCGCCCCGCCCTGCCTGCGCCGTGTGCGCACGCTCGAGGAGCAGGGCTTCATCAAGGGCTACCACGCCGAGGTTGATTCCCGCGAACTTGGCTTCGAAGTGCAGGTCTTTGCCAGCGTCGGGCTGCAAAGTCAGGCCGAGGCCGATCTGCGCGCCTTCGAGGACCGCTGCCGCAACTGGCCGCTGGTGCGCGAGTGTCACATGCTCAATGGCGAGGTGGACTTTATCCTCAAATGCGTGGCGCCCGATCTTTCGACCTTTCAGGCCTTCCTGACCGAGGATCTGCTGACCGCTCCGAATGTGGGCTCGGTCAAGACCTCGCTGGTCATCCGCTGCGCCAAGGATGAGCCCGGCGTGCCCTTCGACGTGCTCGAAGAGCGGCTGAGCCGGACCGCCTGATCGGCGGACCGGCAGCGCGGCATTACAGCTCGATCAGCTGATCCAGCGCCTCGCGGGTCGAGCGCATCATCGACAGCTCGCCAAAGTCCTGCAGACCTTCGATGTTTTCGAACATCGACAGGAACAGGGCGCGCATGTTCTCGCTGCTGAGCGCCGACAGCGCCGTGCCCGGATGATAGGTCTCCATCTCGATGCCGCCGACGCGGATCGTCGCATGGCGCTGCACCATCAGGTGGTAAAGCTGCACCGCCCCGCCCGGTTTGACCGGCACGATGCGATCCCAGTCGGCCTCATCCGAGACCGGCACCATCACGCTGTCCTTGCCCAGCAGGCTGCGCAGCTTGGCGTTTTTGACCACCATGCGCGCCGCCGGGCCGAGCAGCAGGTCAGAGCCGGGCCGCCCCACGCCATAGGCCTCTGCGGTCACGCGGGTCAGCGTGTCGAGCGCGCTGCGCTCGCTGCGCACACCGGGCACATAGGTGGTCGATCCGATCCATGTCACCGACTGCACGCCACGGCTGGTTTCGATGTAATCGCCGGGCAGAAGGTCTTCGATGGCGATCGGCCCGCGCGCCGTCTGAATCAGGGTGCCGCGAGCGAATGCCGAGCAGGCCTCTTCGAACAGAGGGATCGCCGGGGCGATCTGCTACTTCATCGCCAGCGACAGATCCGGCAATAGAGCGGCGACCTCGTATTTGCGCATGAGAGAAGTTGCGCGCCGAGGTCGCCCACTCCGGAGAGATACCGGATCGCGAGGAATGGATTGCGAAAACGCATCGTCGCGGCCTCGTACCGCGTGATGAATACTGGTCATGTGAACATCCCTTGAGAGGCTGTCACATCCGTGTTGGCCCCCACCAACAACGACAGACGGACGTTTAACCGACTTGGCCTTGAACAGGCCTCAATCTGGCATTTGTGTCAAAATCGGCAAGGTTTTGTCGGGAAGCTGGATCCCAATACCCACGACCTGAAGAGATTGTCGCGAGATCACGAACCAGCCCGCCACATTTTGGTACAGAGAATTTCGAATCAATGCCCGGAAGCTGAAAGGTTTCAGCCGCAATCGCGCTGAGGGTGAACCGGGGTCAGAGGCGGATGGCCGAGATCAGACGTCCGTAATCCGCTTCGCGCTGATGCGTGGTGCGGCGGAACGAATAGAAGCGCTCGGGATCGGAATAGGTGCAATGGCGGGTCCACTCCGCCTCGACCCCCGCCGCGCGCAGGCGGTGCAGGCCATAGGCCGGAAGGTCGAACTGCATGCGATCGCCCTCGCCACCCGCGAAGAAGCGGGCGTTGCCCTGATCCTCGGCCAGAAACTCCTCGAAGAATTCCGGGCCGACTTCATAGGCGCGCTGGCTGATGGTCGGACCGATCACCGCGCGGATCCCGTCGCGGCTGGCACCAAGCGCAATCATCGCATCCACCGTCTCTTCGAGAACGCCGCCCTGCGCCCCGCGCCAGCCCGCATGGGCCGCACCGATGACCCCCGCCTCCACATCGGCGAAAAGCACTGGCTGGCAGTCCGCGGTCAGCACCGAGAGCGCCAGCCCCGGCTCACGCGTGACGAGCGCGTCGGCCTCGGGGCGCGGCTCGGAAAGTGGGCCAGTCACCGTGACCACGCGCGGCGAATGCACTTGGCTGACGGTGATCAGCGCCTCCAGCGGCACCTCCATGGCCTGCGCCACGCGGGTGCGGTTGATCGAGACGATCTCGCGTTGGTCAGAAGACCCCGGCCCGCAGTTGAGCCCGGCAAAAACGCCCGAGGACGCGCCGCCCTTGCGGGTGAAGAAGCCATGCCGAAGCGGGGAGAGCGTGTCTACGGTGATTATTTCCAGCGTCATGCGTCCAATCCGGGCGGGGTAGCTGTGCCCGGACCGTAGAGCCCCAGCACCTTGAACAAACTTCCCATTTCGGCGGGGTGCGTCAACCGGCGATGTGCACGGATGTGCGTGTCGAGTGCAGCGCCGGTCAGCTCGGCGGCCAGCGCACGGGCGCGCTCGGTGATGCCCAGCCGCTCCAGAAACACGCCCTGAGCCGTCAGCCCCGACACCTGCGCCGGGGCCGCCGCCGCGGCCAATGCGCGGAAGTCCACATGCGCGGTGAGATCCGCATCCCCCGGCGTGTCCAGCGGACCGGCCTTTTGATGCGCGCGCACCGCCTGCAACGTATCGCCAAGGCTGCCCCAGCTGCCGTAGTCCACCAGCAGCGCGGCACCGCCATGCGCGGCGATGCGCCTGCCGATCTCCTGTGTGAGCGCCTCGGCGGGTGCGCAGGTCTCGACCAGATCGCCCTGCTGAGTGCCCGCAAGCCGGTGCTCCAGCGCCGCCTGCGGGGCGATGTCGGTCAGACCGAAGGACAGCGCGCCCTCGTGCCAGCCGACCACGCGCTCGCGCCAGCCGTTTCCGTCGCGCAGGAATTGCCGCACCGGCAGCGCGTCGAAAAACTCATTGGCGATCAGGAAAAGCGGCGCCTCGGGCAGATCGGCGAGGCTGTCGTGCCAGACCGGCGCATGATCCCCAAGCCGCGCGGCCTGCTCGGCGCGCAAGGCCGGAGAGGCCTCCACCAGATGCAGCTCGGCGGCGTCCAGCAGCCCCGGCACGCCGCGCATGGCGCGCAGCGCATCCGCCATCAGCGTGCCGCGACCCGGCCCCAGCTCTGCCAGAACGAACCGCGCGGGCCGTCCCTGATCGAGCCAGCTTTGCGCCAGCGCGAGGCCGAGCAACTCGCCGAACATCTGGCTGATTTCCGGCGCGGTGGTGAAGTCGCCCTTGGCGCCCAGCGGATCGCGGGTGGTGTAATAGCCGTGCTGCGGGTGCAGCAGGCACCATGTCATATATTCGGCCACCGTCATCGGCCCCTCGGCCGCAATGCGCGCCTGAAGGAGCGGCAGCAGCGCGCTCATGCCCGGCGCCGCGCCCAGAGAATGAGGCCGATGCCCACAAGGATCATCGGCAGCGACAACATCTGGCCCATGGTCAGCCCGTAGCCGCCCACCTGCCACGCCAACCCCAGCGGGTTGCCGGGCGAGACGAACTGCGCGTCGGGCTGGCGCACGAACTCGACGAGGAACCGCGCCACGCCATAGCCCGCAAGGAACACGCCCGCCAATTGCCACGGCGTCTTGAGCCCGCCCTTGCGCAGCGCCAGCCACAGCAGCAGCGCGCCCAGCAAGATGCCTTCCAGCGCCGCCTCATAAAGCTGCGAGGGATGGCGCGCGCAAAGCTCACCAACCGCCTGCCCGCAGGCCTGCGCCGCGTCGCCCGGAAAGATCACCGCCCAAGGCAGATCCGTGGGCCGCCCCCAAAGCTCGCCGTTGACGAAATTCGCCAGCCGCCCGAGGAACAGCCCCGGCGGCACCGAAATCGCCAGCATATCGGCGGTCGAGCCAAGCGGGATGCGGTTCTTCAGGCAAAAGCCGAGGAAGCCGATCAGCACCCCAAGGAAGCCGCCGTGGAACGACATGCCGCCGTGCCAGACCATGAGGATTTCGGCGGGGTGCGTCAGGTAATAGGCGGGCTGGTAGAACAGCACAAAGCCCAGACGCCCGCCAAGGATGATGCCCAGAATCACCCATGTGAGCAGTTGCTCGACCTGTGCCGGGCTCATCGGCGGCGTGTCTGCGGGCCAGAGCCGCGCGCGCTTCACCGCCGCGACGGCGATCCGCCAGCCGATGATGATGCCCGCGATATAGGCAAGCGCGTACCAGCGCAGGGCGAATTCCATGCCGAAAGCCGAGATCGAAAAGACCTCGGAGGACAGGGGCGGAAAAGGAATGGCAGCTTTCATGCGCGATGTGTGCCGGGAGTTTCGAGACGAAGTCAACCTTGTGACCGGGGGCTCGCCGCTCCATATAGATCCCAATCACATGACGGAGAGCCCAATGCAGACGCGCAACAAGGTATTCGAAGATCTGTCGCAGCTCATGACCAACGCCATGGGCGTGGCGCAGGGCGCGAAAGACGAAGCGGAAACCGCGATGAAATCCATGATCGACCGCTGGCTGGCAGATCGCGATTTCGTGACGCGGGAAGAATTCGACGCGGTCCGCGCCATGGCGCAGAAGGCCCGCGAAGAGAACGAAGCGCTGAAGGCCCGCCTCGACGCGCTGGAAAAGGGTCAGGGCTGACCCGCGCAGGGCTTCGGCCCTGTTCGACATCATGAGCAGGGCGGGCCGTGCCCGCCCCTCATCAACTGGCCTTCGTTGTCTGGCCGCTTCTCAGCCGGCCCGCATCACCCCGCCTGACGCTGCGCGACCAGATCGCCGCCCGTCAGCTCCGCTGGCGGGTAGAGCACGATCTCATCGCCCTCGCTCAGCCCCTCCAGCACCTGCACCTCGATGCCATTGCCCTGCCCGAGCGTGACGGGCACCTGTACGGCGTGCCCCTCCTCGACCCGGAAGACCGCCCAATCCGCACCTGCGCGGAAGGCCGCGCTTTGCGGGATTTGCAGCGTGTCCTGATCTTCCCAAGTCACGATACGCGCCAACACCCGATAGCCATGCCCCAGCGCCGCACGCGCCTCTGGCGGCGCGGTGAAGCGCAGGATCACCCGCACCCGCTGCTCCTCGACCCCCAGCGCCGAGACCTCGGTGGTGCCCAGCGGCGCGATCCGCTCGACCTCGGCATCCAGCGCGCCCGGCCCGCCCCAATCCTCCAGCAGCGCCCGCGCGCCCGGGCGCACCTGCACCGCGTCGGACGACAGCAGATCCACCGCCACCTGCAGGTCCTGCGCGATATTGCCGATCTCCAGCACCGGCGCCCCGGCAGCCAGCGAGGTCTCGGACTGCTCGACCACCTGCAGGATGCGCCCGTCCACCGGCGCGCGCAGCGGGATGTCGCTCGCCCCGACCTCGGCCAGCGCCTCGGCCAGCCCCTGATCGTCGAAGCCGATGAGCTGCGCCTGCGCATTGGCCAGCTCCGCCTCGCGCATGGCCACCGCCGCGCGCGAGGTCTCGAGCCGCGCCTGCGCCGCCAGCGCTGCCGTGCGCGCCTGATCCAGCGCGGCGGTCGAGATGGTGCCCCGTGCCGCCAGCGCCTTGGCCCGGTCGTGGTCCGAGACCGCCAGTTCGACGTCGGCCTGCGACGCGCTGACCTCGGCCTTGGCCTGCAGCAGCGCCGCCTGCGCGGCAGCCACCGCGGCCCGCGCCTGCTCGCGGGTGCGCAGGTCCAACACCGAAGGTGCGGCGGGGCGCATATGCGCCACCGTATCGCCCTGCGCCACCGCATCGCCGTCGATCGCCTGCACCCGCAGCAGCCGACCGGCGACGGGCGTGGTCACCACGTAAACATCGCGTACCTCGGTTTTGCCTTCTTCATCGATGGTCACCACCAGCGGCCCGCGGGTGACCGCGCCAAGATCGACAAGCACCGGGCGCGGCCAGAAGGCGGCTGCCAGCGCGACCCCGAGCAGCAGCGCAAGGCCAAGGCCAAGGATCAGACGGGTGCGCGTGCGTGTGTGATTGAGAGCCATGAGATCAGTCCCGTGTCTTGAGCGCCGCCACCAGATCGGCGCGGTCCACGTCGCGTTTCACCAGCAGCCCCGACAGCACCGCCCCGGCGATCACCACAAGCGCGGCGAAGCCGAAGGCGGCAGGATCGAAGACCACCGAAATCGTGTAGAGGTCGGACGAATAGGCCGCCGCCAGAAGATGCGCGATGCCCCAGCCCAGCAGCGCGCCGCAGGGCAGCGCCAGCAGCGTGACCAAGCCCAGCTCGCCCAGCAGCACATAGGCGGCCTCGCCCTTGGAAAAGCCGATGACCCGCAGGCTGGCAAGGTCATGCGCCCGCTCCGCGAGTGCGATGCGGGCGGCGTTGTAGATGATGCCGAAGGTGATGGTGAAGGCCACCGCCGCCATCACGAAGCGCGTCGCGCCGGTGCCTTGGTTCATCACCCGCTCAAAGGCCTCGCGGGCCTCGGCCTTGAGGCTCACGCCCGCCACCACCGGCAGGCCGCGCAGCCAGATCTGCACCGCCTCGGCCTGCGCCGGATCAAGCCGCAGCGCCGCGCTCGAGATGCGGCGCGGCTCGAACAGCGCCCGTCCCAGCGCGTCGAGCGACATATAGGCCGGCGCGCCCAGCACCGTCTCTGACACGCCCGTGACCGGCAGGCGCAGCACCGGCTGCGCACCTTCGCGCACTTCGACGGTCAGCACGTCACCCAGCCGAGCGCTCAGCGTGCCCGCCAGCGCATGGCTCAGCACCAGCCCCGGCCCGTTCAGGGCGATCGGCTGCAAATTCGGCGTCAGCGCCCGCACCAGCGCGGGATCGGGCGGCAGCCCGGTGATGGCACCGCGATAGCTCGCGCGGCCATTGTGCAGCACCACCGGCACCATACGCGCGCCCTCGGCCCGCAGCACGCCGGGCTGCCGGGCAAGCTCCAGCAGGGTCTTTTCCGACACCGCGTGGGTGAAGGTGACGCTCGCCTCGGAGCGGTCGAGCACGTCGAAACTCATCGCCACCGCCTGATTGAACCCGGCGTGGATGGTCAGCATCGCCACCGAGAGCCCCATGCCGAAGGTGATGCCCACCACCGCGCCCAGCATCCGGAACGGCGTGCGGGTGAAGCGGCGGATCACCATGCGGGTCGGCTGATCGAAGAGGCTCAGCGCCCCGGCCCAGCGGCCCGCGCGGCGGTAGTCGGCGGGGGCTGGCGGGCGCATCGCCTCGGCGGGCTGCAGCGCGAAGATCCGGCGCAGCACCACCGCGCCGCCCGCCGCGGCGGCCAGCACGCTCACCGCCAGCCCAAGCGCCAGTGCGGCGGGATCGAGCCGGAAGACGAGGAAGGGAAACTTGAAGAACTGCAGGTAGAGCTGCACCATCCCGCGCCCGCCGAGGATACCCAGCCCCGCGCCCAGCAGCGCGCCGGCGACGGCGATCACCAGCACCAGCTTCATGTAATGCCCGCCGATCTCTGCCCCGCGGTAGCCAAAGGCTTTGAGCAGCCCTATCTCCTCGCGCTCGGCCTGCACCATGCGGGCGATGACGATGTTCAGAAGGAAGGCCGCGATGCCCAGAAACACCGGCGGGATCGCCCCCGCGGTGTCGCGCAGCCCGCTGATCTCTTCCGACACGAAACGATGCGAGAACTGGTCCTGACGGTCATAGGCCCCCGCCGAGCCCCATGGTTTCAGCACCCGGTCGAGCGCTGCAATCACGCCGCGCGGGTCCGTGCCCCGGGTCAGCGTCACGATGATCTCGGAGAAGGCCCCCTTCATGTCGTAGGCCGCGGCGAGCGAGGTCTCCGACATCCACAGCACCGCAAAGCGCGCGTCATCGGGCACCATTTCGCCCGGCGCGGCGGCGTAGAGAAACTCTGGCGAACGCGCCAGCCCGGTGATGCGCAGGCCGCGGCGCGCGCCGTTCATCACCACCTGCAGCCGGTCGCCGGGGTGCAGCCCATGCGCATCGGCAAAACTGTCGAGCAGCACCACCTCCTCGGGCGCGCCGGGCGCGAACATGCGCCCCTGCTGCAGACGGATGGCATTGAGTACCGGAGCGCCGTGGTCGGGCAGCGACAGCGCCTCGGCAGAGACCGGCACCGCGCGGCCCGGCAGTTCGATCCGCGCCAGACCGGCGATGCGCCCCTCGGCCCGCGCCACGCCGGGCAGCGCGGTGACCTGATGCAGCACGTGGCGCGGCGCGCGGGTCACCGGCGCAAAGACCTCGGCGAAGCGGTAGCGCTCGTAATAGCCGCGCCGCGTCTCATCGAGCGTATCAACCAGCCCGGCCATCATCACCTGCATCATCACGCCCAGAGCCATGACCACGGCGATGGCCGCCGCCTGCCCCTTCATGCGCCACAGATCGCGCGAAAGCTTGCGGTCGAGCGCGCTCATCCGGTCACCACACGATCTCTTCCGCCGGGCGCGGCGCGTGGTTCATCTCGACCTCGCGGATCGCGCCATCGGCAAAGCGGATCACCCGATGCGCCATGGCAGCGGTGGCGGCGGCGTGGGTGACGATCATCACCGTGGTGCCGAGGCTGCGGTTGAGATGCTGCAGAACCCCCAGAACCTCGCGCCCGGTAGCGCTGTCGAGCGCACCGGTCGGCTCGTCGCAAAGCAGCACCTCGGGGCGTTTGGCCACGGCGCGGGCGATCGCCACGCGCTGTTGCTCGCCGCCCGACATCTGGCTTGGAAAGTGGTCCTTGCGCGCCTCGAGCCCGACCATCGCCAGCGCCTCGGCGGGGGCCATGGGATCGGGCGCGATCTCGGTCACCAGCGCCACGTTCTCTTCGGCGGTGAGCGAGGGCATCAGGTTGTAGAACTGGAAGACGAAACCAAGGTGGTCACGCCGGTAACGGGTGAGCGTGCGGTCGGGCATCTGCGTCAGGTCCTCGCCCCGGAACCAAGCCCGCCCCGCGCTGGGGCGGTCGAGCCCGCCGAGAATGTTCAGAAGCGTCGACTTGCCGCTTCCCGAGGGTCCTAGCAGCACGCTGATCTCTCCGGGCGGCAGCACGAGATCGACGCCGCGCAGCGCATGCACGGCAGAGGCCCCGTCCCCGTAGACACGGGTGAGCCCTTCGACACGGTAGATCGGCTGCTCTGTCACGGCGCCTCCCTCTTTCGGCACCAGCCTAAGGCAGAGGGCGCGCGTCTGTCTTGAGACGGATCAAATGGCGCCGCGTCAGCCCGGACGCGCCAGCCCCTTCGCCTCGTCGAGCAGCGCCTGCAGCACCGGGGTATAGGGCTCCTGCCACGGCGCGATCAGCCCGACCTCATGCGCACGGCTGTCCTCGGCCATCGGCACCAGCGCCAGCGGTTTGCCCTCGGCAAGGAAGGTCGCAAGGTCGGTGGGCAGGATCGTCACCCAATCGCCCATCAGCACGTTGCTCACCAGCACCACGGTAGAGTTCGATTCGATCGCCGAACTGGGCTCGATCCCGGCTTCCATGAACTGCCGGTTTATGATCCGCCGGTTCTGCATTTCGGGCGTCAGCAGGCATAGGTTCAGCCCGGCCAACTCGCGCCATGACAGCTCGGCCCGCCCCGCCAGCGGATGATCGTCGCGGCACACCAGCCGATAGGCCTCGCGGTAGAGCGGGCGGGTGGTGACGCGGCCCAGCGGCTCGTTGTCGAGATAGGAAATGCCCGCGTCGATCTCGAGATCGTCGAGCATCGACAGGATGTCAGCCGAGGCGCGCGACAGCACGGTGAAAGTGACGCGGGGGTGGCGCCGGTTGAACTGCGCGGCCAGCGTCGACGCCCATGTCAGCGCGGTCGGGATGACCGCCAGCCGCAGATGCCCGGCCAGCCCCTCGCGCGAGGCGCGCATCTCGTCGCGCAGCCGCCGGGTGTCGCCGACAATCTGCCGCGCCCAGACCAGAGCGCGCTGCCCTTCGGGGGTCAGCCCGCCAAAGCGAGACCCGCGCTGCACCAGCTTGACGCCCAGTTGTTCCTCAAGCTGGCGGATGCCGGTGGACAGCGTCGGCTGGGTGATACCGAGGCTGACCGCCGCGCGACCGAAGTGCTGCTCCCGGGCGAGCGCGATGAACATCTCCAGCTTGGGGATCATGATTGCCTATCGAAATTGCGCATTTTCATCATGATCGCCTCTCAATGCAGGCGGCGCAATCCTCTGCCCGCAAGGAACTGCACGGCGCGCGGAACATTGTCTTGGCGTGCGACCAACCGCGCGATCCAAGGGAGTTACCATGACCGCCTACCTCATCGGCATTGCCTTCATGCTGCTGACCGCCTGCCTTCACCACGCGCTTCTGGTACTGGCGACGTCCAGCGTGCCGGACCGCCTGCGCAGCAGCAAGGCGCTGCCGATCACCGTCTTTGGCCTGCTGGCCCTGATCCACCTGATCGAGATTCTGGCCGGGGGCGGTGTTTACCTTGCGCTGCACCGGACCCTCTATCCCGAAGCCTTTGGCGGCGGCTTCAGTGGCACATGGAACGACTATGTCTATTTTTCCGGGATGAATTTCACAACGCTCGGCCAGACCGGCATGAAGGTGACCGGGCCGCTGCGCATCGTCGCGATGATGCAGGCCCTCGCCGGATTCATGGTTCTGACCTGGTCGGCGAGCTATCTCTACGGCGCGTGCAGGCAACAATTCGTCGGGGAATACGAGCAAAGCCGCGAGGGCTGAAACGCCCTGGTACGGCAGTTTAGCACGACCACGCCGCGATCTTGGGAAGGTGGCGATCCCGGCAGGATTCGAACCTGCAACCTGCCCCTTAGGAGGGGGCTGCTCTATCCAGTTGAGCCACGGGACCGACGCCCCTCCCTTAGCGTGGGCGCGACCGGTTGTCACCACGCAAGCGGAAATTCCGCCACGCCGTGGGCTTGTGCTTGTATGCCCTGACAGAAAGGCTAACATTCAGGTATTTAGAGTATTGGAGGAGCCTGCCGTGGCCGACACAGATCCCCGCCCCCTCACCCTGCGCGACGTGTCCGAAGCCTCCGGCGTCTCCGAGATGACCGTGAGCCGCGTGCTGCGCAACCGGGGCGACGTGTCCGAAGCGACCCGCGCCAAGGTGCTCGAAGCCGCCAAGGCGCTTGGCTATGTGCCCAACAAGATCGCAGGCGCGCTGGCCAGCCAGCGGGTGAATCTCGTCGCGGTGATCATCCCCTCGATGCGCAACATGGTTTTCCCCGAAGTGATGGCGGGCATCTCTTCGGTGCTCGAAGACACCGAGTTGCAGCCCGTGGTGGGCGTCACCGACTATATGCCCGAAAAGGAAGAGCGGGTGCTCTACGAGATGCTCTCGTGGCGCCCGTCCGGCGTGATCATCGCCGGGCTTGAACACACCGAAGCCTCCAAGGCGATGATGAAGGCCAGCGGCATTCCGGTGGTCGAGATCATGGACATCGATGGCAAGCCGGTGGATTGCGCCGTCGGCATCTCACACCGCCGGGCAGGCCGCGAGATGGCCAAGGCGATCCTGCGCGCGGGCTACCAGAAGATCGGCTTTCTCGGCACCAAGATGCCGCTCGACCACCGCGCGCGGAAGCGGTTCGAGGGGTTCACCGAGGCGCTTGCCAAGAGCGGCGTCGAGGTGGTGGATCAGGAGTTCTACTCTGGCGGCTCGGCGCTGAAGAAGGGCCGCGAGATGACGCAGGCCATTCTGGAACGCGAGCCCGAGATCGATTTCCTCTATTATTCGAACGACATGATCGGGGCGGGCGGCTTGCTCTACCTGATGGAACAGGGCCGCGATATTCCTGCCGAGATCGGGCTTGCCGGGTTCAATGGGGTCGAGCTGCTGCAGGGTCTGCCGCGACAGCTGGCCACGATGGATGCGCACCGCGCCGAGATTGGCCGCAAGGCGGCGCAGATCATCGCCGCACGGGTCGAAAACCCCGAGGCCGAGTACGAGAGCATCGTCGAGCTGACCCCCAAGATCGCCTATGGCGACACGCTGCGCCGCTGACCTAAAGCAGCGGTCGCCGCGCCGGTTCTTCGGTGTCGGTCATCGCCAAGTCCGCGAGTTTCTCCACGTCGCTGATATGCAGCTCGCCGTCGTTCCATTCGGCGAGCTTGCGGCTGCGCAGCTTGGCCAGCGTCTTGTTGGTGTGCACCAGCGACAGGCCGAGCGCGTCGGCTAGGTCCTGCTGGCGATAGGGCATCGGCACGCGCGGCCCCTGCCCGATCCCGAGGTCAGAAAGTCGGCTGTAGATCTTCAGCAGCGCCCAAGCCACGCGCTGTGTTGCATCGCGCTGGCCCAGCGTCGCCACCGTCTCGCCAAGGAAATGTTCTTCCGCCGCAGCGATCCACGTCACATCGTAGGCCAGCGACGGCTGCTTGCGATACAGCGCCCAGAGGTCCGAGCGGTTGAACACGCACAGCCGCATCTCGCTGGTGGCCTGCACCGAATGTTTCATCTCGCCCAGCAGCCCGGCCTGAAGCCCCACCAAATCACCCGGCAGCAGGAAATTGATCACCTGTCGGCGGCCGTTCTCCAATGTCTTGTAACGTAGACCCATGCCTTCGAGCACAGTGAAGATTTGCGGCGAGGGTGCGCCTTCGATCATCAGATGCGAGCCGCGATCCACGGTCAGCTCACCGGCTTTGAAGCCCTTCATAAAGGCCAGTTCGTCGTCTTCGAAGGCACGGAACAGCGACTTGCGGCGCAGCGGGCAGTGTTCGCAGGAAATCTGACGCATGAGGGCTCTCCTATGTCACAGATTAATGCGCGCCACCCCCATCTGGTTCCACATTGCGCCCAGCGAGAGGAGACCGCGAATGATTCCCGACGACACGCCCGACACCGGGCCGGGTTTTCTCGTGCTGCTGAGTGACCCCTTTGTGGCCGAAGATGTTGCCCGAAGCATTTCCGAGAGCGCGCCCGAAGCGCGCGTGCTCTGCGCACAGACCCCCGAAGCGGCCCTTCTGATGGTTCTGGCCGAGCCCAGCGTCTCTGTGGCGCTGCTGCAGATGCCGCCCGACGATGTGCCGCAAAGCCCGCTCGGCAGGCTTTTGCGCGAGAAGGGCACCCGCATTGCCTTGGCTGGCGATGCCGCCGAGGAAGCGGGCGAAGCCTGCCCCTATGAGGTGCTGCAGCGCCCGTTCAACAGCAGCCAGTTGATGCAGGTGTTGAAGCGCGCGCGCCCGGCCTGAGCCCCGCTCCAAGGCCAGCTTCATCATAGGGTCATCACACCGTTACATCCGCGTCACCGCGCCGTCACCAGACGCCCTTAGGAGTCGGGGCGTCTTTTGATGAGTGCCGCGGTTCAATGCACGGAGTATTGGTTCCGTATCCCCCGGTCAAAAAAACGCAGTGATTTTATGAAGAAAGGGGTGGCGCTGGCGCCACCCCCATTTTCATTGCCGAGGCTTTGCGCTTACTGCAGCGCGGCGTCGCTGATCTTATGGGTCCAAGCCGCCTCGCCCGGATCCTTGGTGATCACCGGATCGGCACCGGCGCTCATCAGCACGTCGACGGTGCGCTGGAAGTCCGCCGGATCAAGCGCGCCGTTCGAGCCCGCGGTCAGCTTGGCCACTTCGCCCATCATGCGTTTCTGGTGCTTTTCGGTCTGTGCGCCCGTGGCGTCGTTTTCCAGCACGATTTCAGCGGCCTCGTCAGGATTTTCCTCGGCCCATTTCCAGCCCTTCATCGAGGCGCGCACGAAGCGGGTCAGCTTGTCGACCATCTCGGGATCCTCGAGGTTCTCTTCGGTGGTGTAGAGACCATCCTCAAGCGTCGCGATACCCTCGTCCTGATACTTGAAGACCACCAGATCATCGGGCGTCAGCCCCGCGTCGATCACCTGCCAGTACTCGTTGTAGGTCATGGTGGTGGCGCATTCGACTTGCTTTTGCAGCAGCGGGTCGACGTTGAAGTTGATCTTCTGGATGGTCACCCCACCCTCGGATCCATCGGTCGGATAGCCGAGCTTGGACATCCACGAATAGAGCGGCAGCTCGTTGCCGAAGAACCACGTGCCCAGCGTGTGGCCGGGGAAGTCCTCGGGGCTCTCGATGCCATGCTCCTTGAGACAGGTCAGCATCAGGCCCGAGGATTTGAAGGGCTGGGCGATGTTGACGATCGGCGCGCCGTTCTCGCGCGCGGCCAGCGCCGAAGGCAGCCAGTCGACCATAACGTCGGCCCCGCCGCCCAGCAGCACCTGCACCGGCGCGATGTCGGGACCGCCCGGCTTGATCGTCACGTCGAGGTCTTCTTCGTCGTAAAAGCCCTGCTCCGCCGCCACGTAGTAGCCTGCGAACTGCGCCTGCGTCACCCATTTGAGCTGCAGCGTCAGCTCGTCGGCGGCCTGTGCGCCGCCCGCGGCGAGCCCCATCGCGGCAGCGATCCCCCATGCAGTAAACTTGGTCATCATACACTCCTGTTGCGTTGCGCGTTTCTTGGTCTTTTCGTTTTCATTGGTCGTCTTCACTGGTCGTCTTCACTGGCCCCGCTGCGACGGGTGCCAGAAGGTCGCGGCGCGTTCGATCAGCGCCACGCCGCCGTAGAAGGCCGAGCCCGCAAGCGCGGCCACCACGATCTCTGCCCACACGAGGTCAAGCTGCAGCAGCCCGACACTGGTGGAGATACGAAACCCCATGCCGCGGATCGGCGAGCCGAAGAACTCGGCCACGATGGCGCCAATCAGAGCGAGGGTGGAGGCGATCTTCAGCCCGTTGAAGATGAAGGGCAGCGCCGCGGGCAGCCGCAGCTTCCACAGCGATGTCCAGTAGCTGGCGGCATAGGTGCGCATGAGATCGCGCTGCATGGCGCTGGTGTCGCCAAGGCCCTCGACCGCGTTGACCAGCACCGGGAAGAACACCATCACCACCACGACCGCCGCCTTCGAATGCCAGTCGAAACCGAACCACATGACGAGGATCGGCGCGATACCGATCACCGGCAGCGCCGCCACGAAGTTGCCCACCGGCAGCAGCCCGCGCCGCAGGAAGTCGAACCGGTCGACGATCACCGCCGTCACCAGCGCCGCGCCGCAGCCGAGGATGTAGCCCGAGAGCGCGCCCTTCAGCACGGTTTGCACGAAGTCCTCCCACAGCACGCCGCCCGACTGGGCAAAGCGCAGGGCAACCGCCGAAGGCGCGGGCAGCAGCACCGGCGAGATGCCGAATCCGCGCACCACCGCCTCCCAGACAAAGATCAGCGTGAGCCCGAAGATCACCGGCACCGCCAGCGCCGCCCAGCGGCTGCCCTTGCGCCTCGACAGGCGGACATTGAGCGCGAGGCCCGCCGCCCAGACGATCAGCCCCAGAACGATCCAGATCATGCCATCCCCATGCGCTTGAGTGTCACCCGCTGGAGAAGCCCGATCAGCCCCACCAGCACCGCCGCCAGCGCCGCTGCCATCAGCAGCGCCGACCATATCTGGATGGTCTGCCCATAGTAGCTGCCCGCCAGCAGCCGCGCCCCAAGGCCCGCGACCGCCCCCGTCGGAAGCTCGCCAACGATCGCCCCCACAAGACTTGCCGCCATGGCGATCTTCATCGACGTGAAGAGGTATGGCATGGACGAGGGCAGCCGCAGGCGCAGAAACTCCTGCCCGCGCGAGGCGTTCCACGTGCGCATCTGGTCAAGCTGCATACGGTCGGGGCTGCGCAGCCCCTTCACCATGCCCACCACCACCGGGAAGAACGACAGATACATCGAGATCATCGCCTTGGGCAGCAGCCCCGACAGCCCCATGGCGTTGAGCACCACGATGATCATCGGCGCGATGGCGAGGATCGGGATGGTCTGGCTGGCGATCACCCAAGGCATCACCGACATGTCCATCACCCGGTTGTAGACGATGCCCAGCGCCAGCGCGAAGCCCAGCAACGTGCCAAGGCCAAAGCCCAGCACCGTGGCGCTCATGGTCACCCAGGCGTGATAGACGAGGCTGCGCTTCGAGCTGGGCTTTTTCATCGCCACCGTGTCCCAAAGTTCACCCGCCACCTGATGCGGCGCCGGCAGCTTGGGCTTTTCCTGTGACCATGTGGCAGCGATCAGCTGCGGCGAGGTGAGCACCTGCTCCTGCCGCGCCGCCTGATCGAGCACCCACTGTTTGTTGAGCATGACCGCCGCCGCGTACCAGATCACCACGATGGCCAGCACGACAGTCAGAACGGGAACGATCTTCTTCATCGCGTCCACTCCATGCTGATCTCCTCGACGGTCTCCGGCGGCTCCGGCGCGATACGGCCCGTTTCGACGAAGCCCTCGCGGCGGTAGAAGCGCTGCGCGGCAAGGTTCGGCGCATGAGTGTGCAACCACAGCCTCTCGCGCCCTTCCTTGGCGCGATCCAGAAGCGCCTTGCCCAGCCCCGCCCCGGTCCGCGCGCAATAGAGCGCGCCGATCTTCAGCGTGGCAGGGTCGAGCGACAGATAGGCCTCGATCGGGTCTCCGCTCACCCAGATCTCGCGCTCCGGAAAGGCCTCGCGGATGAACCCTTCGATCTCGCTGTCCGAAAAGATCCGCGGAAACCAAGGCGTCGCGTCGATCCAGCCGTTGACCACCGCGGCGCAGCCCGGAATGTCGGCCTCGCCCGCGCGCCTTACCTGAAGATCGGTCATGGCGCCGCCCCCGCTGCTTCATTGTTCCGCAAATACGCAAACAGCGCGCCCTCACCCAAGGTCGGTGCCATGCGTATTTTAAGAACAATGAAAGGTTTGAGTGCTCCCATGGCCAAGCGGTACAGGCTGGCGAGCCGATGACCGCGAACGATGAAGGGGGAGCCCGCGTTCCGAGACAATCTGCGGGGCGGCACCGGGGCGCGGCGCAAAAGCGGCGCGCTCCGGGTCGCAGCGCGGGCTGTGTGCGGTGCCGCTTGCGTGTCGATCACTCGGGCATCAGTCACTGGCAGCTCAGTCATAGGCACCTCAGTCACAGGTAGCTCAGTCATAGGCATGCCCCGCCCGCAGCCCCTCGCGCACGCGGTGCGCGATCTCGAGGAATTCCGGCGTGTCGCGGATATCCAGCGGGCGCTCTTTCGGCAGCGGGCTCTCGATCACGTCGGTGATCCGGCCCGGGCGCGGCGACATGACGACAATCTTGGTCGACAGATACACCGCCTCGGGGATCGAATGGGTGACGAAGCAGATGGTCTTCTGGGTCCTCGCCCAGAGCGCCAGAAGCTGCTCGTTGAGGTGATCCCGGACGATCTCGTCAAGCGCCCCGAAGGGCTCGTCCATGAGCAGAATGTCCGCATCAAAGGCGAGAGCCCGGGCAATGGAGGCCCGCTGCTGCATCCCGCCCGACAGTTGCCAGGGGTATTTCTTCGCGAAGCCCGACAGCTCGACCAGATCCAGCACGCGCTGCACCCGCTCGGCCTGATCGGCTTTCGAATAGCCCATGATCTCCAGCGGCAGGCGGATGTTGCCGCCAATCGTGCGCCACGGGTAGAGCCCCGCGGCCTGAAACACATAGCCATAGGCGCGGGCCTTGCGGGCGGCTTCCGGCGTCACGCCGTTGACCAGCACCGTGCCCGAGGTCGGCGTCTCGAGGTCGGCCATCACCCGCAGGAAGGTGGTCTTGCCGCAGCCCGAGGGGCCAATGAACGAGACGAAATCGCCCTTGCCGATCTTCAGATCGACGTCTTTCAGCGCCTGCACCGGGCCGTCGCCGGTCTCGAACACGAGGTTCAGCCCCTGCGCCGAGATCACCGGCGGCATGTCCGCATGGACCGCTTGTGTCTGTCTCATCTCTTGCCTTCCCTGTTCTTCCGGCGGAGGCGTCTGGCGGCCCCCTGCCCAGTTCCTTGCCGTCCCTCTTTCCCGGCCACGCTCAGACGCCGCTGGCGGGGATGCCGCCGCGCGCCACCGGGCGCGGCGCGGTCAGGTCTTTCCACGCGCTGAGTGCCCGATTGACCGGCCCCGAGGGTGGGCGGGCGACGAACTGCCCGTGGCCCTCTTGCGAGCTCATCGCGCCTTCGGTCACCGAGACCCGACCGCGGCTCAGCACGAACCGTGGCAGGCCGCTGACTTTCATGCCCTCGAAGACGTTATAGTCGATGGCCGATTGCTGGCTGCCTGCGGAGATCACCTTCTCCAGCTTGGGATCGAGCACCACGATATCGGCGTCGGCGCCGGTGAGGATCGCCCCCTTGCGCGGGTAGATGTTGAGGATCTTGGCGATATTGGTCGAGGTCACCGCGACGAACTCCTGCGGTGTCAGCCGCCCCGTCACCACGCCCTGCGTCCAGAGCATCGGCAAACGGTCCTCGAGCCCGCCGGTGCCATTGGGAATCTTGGTGAAATCCCCCAGCCCGTAGCGTTTCTGCTCGGTGGTGAAGGCGCAATGGTCGGTGGCAACGCAGGACAGCGAGCCCGCCGCCAGCCCGGCCCAGAGGCTGTCCTGATGGCGCTTGTTGCGAAACGGCGGCGACATCACCCGGCGCGCGGCGTGATCCCAGTCAGGGCTCGCATATGCGCTGTCATCGAGCGTCAGATGCTGGATCAGCGGCTCGCCCCAGACCCGCTTGCCCGCCTGCCGCGCGCGGCGGATGGCCTCATGGCTCTCTTCGCAGCTGACATGCACCACGTAGAGCGGCACCCCCGCCATATCGGCGATCATGATGGCGCGGTTCGTCGCCTCGCCCTCGACCTGCGGCGGGCGCGAATAGGCATGCGCCTCGGGGCCGGTATTGCCCTCGGCCAGCAGCCGCGCCGAAAGCTCGGCCACCACGTCGCCATTCTCGGCATGCACCAGCGGGATTGCCCCCAGTTCGGCGCAGCGGCGGAACGAGGCGAAAAGCTCGTCGTCGTTCACCATCAGCGCGCCCTTGTAGGCCATGAAATGCTTGAAGGTGGTGATGCCGCGATCCACCACCTGCTGCATCTCCTGCCAGACCTGCTCGGACCACCATGTCACCGCCATGTGGAAGGAATAGTCGCAATGGGCGCGGCCCGCCTTGTTGTCCCACATCTGCAGCGCGTCCAGCAGCCCCTGCCCCGGCGACGGCAGCGCGAAGTCGACAACCATGGTGGTGCCGCCCGCCAGCGCGGCGCGGGTGCCACTGTCGAAATCATCGGCGGAATAGGTGCCCATGAAGGGCATCTCGAGATGGGTGTGCGGGTCAATCCCGCCGGGCATCACGTAGCAACCCGAGGCGTCGAGCACCTCATCGCCGCTCAGGTCCGCACCGATCTCGGCAATCCGGCCGTGTTCGACCAGCACATCGGCCTCGTAGCTCAGATCGGCGGTGACGATCGTGCCGCCTTTGATCACCGTGGACATGTCTCTCTCCCTGTCGTCTAGCGCGGGTCCGGGCTTCCTCTTGGCGAAAATATCCCGGGGAGTCCGCGGCCCCCGGGCCGCGGACGGGGCAGCGCCCCGCTTCAGCCCACGACCTCCGCCGTCTCCAGCACCGCATGCAGCAGCACGTCGGTGCCCGCCGTCGCCCAGTCCTTCGAGATCTCCTCGGCCTCATTGTGCGAGATGCCACCGACGCAGGGGCACATGATCATCGTGGTCGGCGCGACCTTGGCGGCCCAGCAGGCATCGTGCCCGGCGCCAGAAACGATATTCATATGCGAGTACCCCAGCGCCTCGGCGGCCGCGCGGACATTGCCGACAAGCTCTGGCGTGAAGGTGACCGGGTCGAAATGGCCCACCGCCTCCACCGCGCAGCCAACGCCCAACTCGGCGCAGATCTCGGGCGCGCGCTTCTCGATCTCGGCCCGCATCCCGTCGAGCTTGGCCTGATCGGGCGAGCGCAAATCCACGGTGAAGATCACTTTCTCGGGCAGCACATTGCGCGAGTTGGGCTCGAAGGTCATCTGGCCGACGCCCGCCATCGTGTGCGGCTGCGCGGCCATGGCCACCTCCTGCGCCATCTCGAGAATGCGGCTCATCGCAAGCCCGGCGTTGATCCGCATGTCCATCGGCGTGGAGCCGGTGTGCGCGGCACGGCCGGTCAGAGTGAATTCGAGCCACCACAGGCCCTGACAATGGGTGACCACGCCGATGTCCTTGCCCTCGGCCTCGAGGATCGGTCCCTGTTCGATGTGCAACTCGTAATAGGCGTGCATCTTGCGGTCGCCGACGGTCTCGTCGCCCTTCCAGCCGATGCGTTCCAGCTCCTCGCCGTAGGTTTTGCCTTCGAGGTCCTTGCGTCCATAGGCGAACGCGAGGTCATGCACCCCGGCAAAGACGCCGGAGGCCAGCATCGCCGGGGCGAAGCGCCCGCCTTCCTCGTTCGACCAGTTGGTGACGACGATCGGGTGCTTCGTCTTGATCCCCAGATCGTTCATCGTGCGCACCGTCTCCAGCGCCGCAAGCACGCCGAGCACGCCGTCGTATTTGCCGCCCGTGGGCTGGGTATCGAGATGCGAGCCCATATAGACCGGCAGCGCCTCGGGGTCTTCGCCCGCGCGGGTGGCGAACATCGTCCCCATTTCGTCGAGCCCCATGGTCATGCCCGCCGCTTCGCACCATTGCTGAAACAGCGCGCGGCCTTCGGCATCCTCGTCGGTGAGCGTCTGGCGGTTGTTGCCGCCCGCCACGCCCGGACCGATCTTGGCCATCTCCATCAGGCTGTCCCACAGCCGATCGCCATTGATCCGAAGGTTCTTGCCCTGTGCCGCGATACCCTGTGCCGCCATAGTCTTGTCCTCGTCGCCTTGTCCTGCGATGTGCATGTCCTGCAATGAGGCGCTTGCGCGTCTCCCGCGTGTTTTTTACCGTTTGGTAAAGGCACGATTGCAATGCGCCCCGGAGGGTTCCGCGAAGTGCCCTTCCGACAGTCGCAGCATATGCACAACGAACGGGCAGATGCGCCCGCAAAAACAGCAAGTCAGGAACCGGATGCCCGTTTCTCCCGCGAAAAAGCCCAGCCGGATCCAGATCCGAAACCGCCGAAAGATCATGGAGGCGGCGCTGGACGAATTCTCGCAAAACGGATTTCGCGGCGCCACGCTCGACCGGATCGCCGAGGCGGCGGGCATGTCGAAGCCCAATCTCATCTATTATTTCGACAGCAAGGAAGCGATCCACGTCGCCCTGCTCAACGCGCTGATGACCGAATGGCTCGACCCGCTGCGCGAGATGAACCCCGAGGGCGAGCCGATGGAGGAGATTCTCGGCTACGTGCGGCGCAAGATGGAGATGAGCCGCCAGTATCCGCGCGAAAGCAGGCTCTTCGCCACCGAGATCATTCAGGGCGCGCCGCGCATGTTGCCGCATCTGCAAAGCGACCTGAAACCGCTGTTTGACGAGAAATGTGCGCTGATCGCGGGCTGGATGGAGAGCGGCAAGCTGGCGCGGCAGGATCCGCAGCAGCTGATCATGTCGATCTGGGCGCTGACCCAGCATTTCGCGGATTTCGACACGCAGGTGCGGGTTCTGGTGCCCGACGAAGAGCCCGGCTGGGCCGCCGCGAACGCCCATGTGGAAACGGTGTTCCGCAAGATCCTCGCGCCAGAAGGCTGAGGGCTGGGGGCTGAGGCCCCCTCTCACCCACTCATCGAGCGGCGGCGAACAGCACGACGCAGAAAGCAGAAAGGCCGCGCTTTGCAGCGCGGCCTTTCCAACATCGTACGGACAGAAGGATTAGTTCTGTGCGTAGTATTCGATGACGAGGTTCGGTTCCATCTGAACCGCGTAGGGCACGTCGGCGAGGCCGGGGGTGCGCACGAAGGTCGCGGACATTTTGGAGTGGTCTGCCTCGATGTAGTCGGGCACGTCACGCTCTGCGAGCTGAACAGCTTCCAGCAGGACGGTCATTTGCTTCGACTTCTCGCGGACCTCGATCACATCGCCTTCCTTCACACGGTAGGAGGGGATGTTCACGCGCTTGCCGTTCACCAGCACGTGGCCGTGGTTCACGAACTGACGCGCTGCGAAGACGGTCGGCACGAACTTGGCGCGGTAGACAACGGCGTCGAGACGGCGCTCGAGCAGGCCGATGAGCAGCTCACCGGTGTCGCCCTTGATCCGCTCTGCTTCTGCGAAGATGCGGCGGAACTGCTTCTCGGTCATGTCGCCGTAGTAGCCCTTGAGCTTCTGCTTGGCGCGCAGCTGCAGACCGAAGTCCGACATTTTGCCTTTGCGGCGCTGACCGTGCTGGCCGGGGCCGTATTCACGCTTGTTCACCGGGGACTTCGGACGGCCCCAGATGTTTTCGCCCATGCGGCGGTCGATTTTGTACTTGGCAGACGTGCGTTTGGTCACGGCTGATCTCCTTCATAAGTTGCGAAGGGCGTTGTCCTCCTGCCCGAAGGCCGACAGGCATCCCCTTGCGGGGGCCACCAACACCAATGAGCGCGCGCTTATATGGGCTTTGGCAGGGGAGTCAACAGGCCAAACCTGCCCTGCCCGCTTTTCCCGGCCAATTTCGCCATGCAGCTCTGCGCCGGGCCGGGCTTAGCCGGGAATTAACCCCTCTGCGCGCAGCATGACAAGGACGGCGACAGGAGAGCGTGATGACAAAACCAGACGCAGAGCGCGGCGCGCCGTTTGGGGCGAAGCGGCGAAAGGCGGCGCAACGAAACCAAATGGGCGCCCAGATCGCCAGCTTTCCCGCCGCCCCGCGCAAGGCGGCGAAAGCCCCGCCCACCGATCTGCTTGCAACAGCGACGGACCTGCGGGATCGCGACATCCTGCAGCGCGTGCGCGAGGCGATCCGCCATCGGCAGGTGCTCTTGGTCTTCCAGCCCGTGGTGCGCGCCGCCGCGACAGAGCAGATCGCCTTTCACGAAGCCATGCTGCGGGTCATGGACGAAACCGGCCGGATCGTCCCCGCGCGCGAGTTCATCTTCGAGATGGAAGAACGCGAGGAGGGCCGCCTGCTGGACTGCATCGCGCTGGAACAGGGCCTTGCAGAGCTGATCCGCACCCCGGATCTGCGCCTTGCGATCAATATGTCCGCCCGCTCGATCGGCTATCGGCGCTGGATGCAGGTGCTGGAGAAGGGGATCAACGCCGATCCTACCGTGGCAGAGCGGCTGATCCTCGAGATTACCGAAAGCTCGGCCATGCTGCTGCCGGAACTGGTGATCGGCTTTATGGCCGACCTGCACCGCCGCGGCATCACCTTCGCCATGGATGACTTCGGCGCAGGGCAGACCGCGCTGCGCCATTTCAAACGCTTCTCCTTCGACATCCTGAAGATCGACGGCCAGATCATCCGCGGCATCGCCCGCGATCCCGACAATCAGGTTCTGGCGCGTGCCATCGTCGCCATCGCCGAAGAGTTCGACATGTTCACCGTCGCCGAATCGGTCGAGTCGCTGGAGGACGCGCAAACTGCCGCCGCCAGCGGTATCGACTGCCTGCAGGGGTATTTCTACGGCGCTCCCACCGTCAGTCCGGACTGGCGAGAGAGTGCCGCCCAAAACGTTGCGGGCCGGAGCGGTTCCGTGAACCGTTAGGACGATCCCGCCCTACCCTCTGAAACTGCGACGAATTGCGCTATCACGCGCAAAACCGTGAAGCTGCCTCTGTGCAGTTGCAGATCCCCGCGTTATCAACAACGGTGAGGCCAATACGCGGAGCCCCTGACCCCGCCACGAGGGCGGCGGACGGGCACTCCGACTGCACGCTTTGCTTGGAGGGAGAACTTCATGACCAATGTCGTAATCGCGTCTGCCGCACGTACCGCCGTCGGCAGCTTTAGCGGCGCTTTTGCCAATACACCTGCGCATGATCTGGGGGCCGCCGTGCTCGAGGCGCTGGTGGCACGCGCCGGAATCGAGAAGGGAGAGGTCTCGGAGACCATCCTCGGTCAGGTGCTGACCGCCGCGCAG
Organism: Salipiger sp. PrR002; assembly: GCF_010500775.1. Taxonomy (NCBI): domain Bacteria; kingdom Pseudomonadati; phylum Pseudomonadota; class Alphaproteobacteria; order Rhodobacterales; family Roseobacteraceae; genus Salipiger; species Salipiger sp. PrR002. Next base: position 59,426 of record NZ_JAAGOU010000003.1, on the reverse strand, counting down.
GGCCAGAACCCGGCGCGTCAGGCGCATATCAATGCCGGTCTGCCCAAGGAAAGCGCCGCATGGTCGATCAATCAGGTCTGCGGGTCGGGCCTGCGCACCGTCATGCTGGGTGCCCAGCACATCCTGCTGGGGGACGCCGATATCGTCGCCGCGGGCGGTCAGGAGAACATGACCCTCTCGCCCCACGCCGCGCATCTGCGCGCCGGTCACAAGATGGGCGATGTCAAATATATCGACACGATGATCCGCGACGGCCTGTGGGACGCGTTCAACGGCTACCATATGGGCCAGACCGCCGAAAACGTCGCCGAGCAGTGGCAGATCAGCCGCGAGCAGCAGGATGAATTCGCCGTCGCCTCGCAGAACAAGGCCGAAGCTGCGCAAAACGCTGGGAAGTTCGACGACGAGGTGATCCCCTTCGTGGTCAAGCACCGCAAGGGCGACATCACCGTCGACAAGGATGAGTACATCCGCCACGGCGCCACGATCGAAGCCATGCAGAAACTGCGCCCGGCCTTCACCAAGGACGGCTCGGTCACCGCGGCCAACGCCTCGGGCATCAACGATGGCGCCGCCGGTGTGCTGCTGATGAGCGCCGAGAACGCCGAGAAGCGCGGCATCCAGCCGCTGGCGCGCATCGCCTCTTATGCCACCGCAGGGCTCGATCCGTCGATCATGGGCGTTGGTCCGATCCACGCGTCGCGCAAGGCGCTGGAGAAGGCAGGCTGGAAGCCCGAGGACCTCGATCTGGTCGAGGCCAACGAAGCCTTTGCCGCGCAGGCCTGCGCCGTGAACAAGGACATGGGCTGGGATCCGGCGATCGTGAACGTGAACGGCGGCGCCATCGCCATCGGCCACCCGATCGGCGCGTCGGGCGCGCGCATTCTCAACACGCTGCTCTTTGAAATGCAGCGCCGCGACGCCAAGAAGGGCCTCGCAACGCTCTGCATCGGCGGCGGCATGGGCGTTGCCCTCTGCGTCGAGCGCGACTGAGCTATCGCCGCGGGCGCCGCTGACCCCGTCAGCCCGGCGCCCGTGGCACACGTGCCCACACTCAGGACACGAAAGGCGGCCATGACGACAGGTCCACACATGCCGCGGATTCCCCGCGACCCCGCGCAGATCGTCTTTTCCGGCGGCGGGCTGCGCTGCTTCTGGCAGGGCGGCTTCATGACCGAGCTTTGCCGGCACCGCGAGCGCCCCACCCCGCAGCGCATCACCGGGGTCAGCGGCGGCGCGCTCGCCTCCAGTGCCTATATCGCCGGGATCGAGGAGCGGCTGCTCGACCGCATGTGTGCCGCGTTCGAAAAGCAGGACAGCAATATCGACCTGCTGCGCCCCGACGAAAACGGAATCACCCCGCATCAAGAGCTTTACTGCGAGGTGGTCGCAGAGGTCATCGACGCTGAGGCCGCGCGCAAGATCGCCGAGGGTCCGCAGCTGCAGATTCTCATCGCCCACCCGCCGGAAACGCCGCTGCCGACGATGACCGGCACCGCGCTCGCCGCCGCCTATGAGGCCGAGCTGCATCTCGTCGGCTCGCCGCATTTCAACTGGGCCGAGAAGATGGGCCTGACCGCCAATCTCATTGATGCCAATGCCGCCGCCCGCGAGGGCCGCCTCGTCGAGCTGATTTGCGCCGCTGCGGTGATCCCCCCGGTGTTCGAGCCGCCGCTTTGGGAGGGACGCCGGGTCGTCGATGGCGGCATGGCCGATCAGGCTCCGCTGCCAGAGCCGAACGAGGGCGAGACGATGGTGCTGCTCACCCGCGAGTATAAGCGTCTGCCCGAGGTGGAGGGCCGCCACTACCTCTGGCCCTCGCAAGAGACCGCCGCAGACAAGATCGACTTCACCGACCCGCAGAAATTGCGCGACACTTGGGCACAAGGCGCCCGTGACGCACAACAAATGCTGGACAGCTGAAAACTTCTGCGCAACAAAGTTACTCAAAAATTAACAAAAATATAACAAGCTTTCAAATCACGACGGACTGGACTGGAGGATACTATGGCGAAAGTTGCACTGGTCACGGGAGGGAGCCGAGGGATCGGGGAGGCGATTTCCAAGGCGCTCAAGGCCGAAGGGTATGAGGTGGCTGCGACCTATGCTGGCAATGACGAGAAGGCCGCGGCCTTCACCGAAGCGACGGGCATCAAGACCTACAAATGGGACGTCGCGGATTACGACGCGTCGAAAGACGGGATCGCTCAGGTAGAGGCGGATCTCGGCCCGATCGACGTGGTGGTGGCCAATGCGGGCATCACCCGCGACGCGCCGTTCCACAAGATGACGCCGCAGCAGTGGAATGAGGTGATCAACACCAACCTCACCGGCGTGTTCAACACCGTGCACCCGATCTGGCCGGGCATGCGCGAGCGCAAATATGGCCGGGTCATCGTGATCTCGTCGATCAACGGTCAGAAGGGCCAGTTCGCACAGGTGAACTACGCCGCGACCAAGGCCGGGGATCTTGGCATCATCAAGTCGCTGGCGCAGGAAGGCGCGCGCTACGGCATCACCGCCAACGCGATCTGTCCGGGCTATATCGCCACCGAAATGGTCATGGCCGTGCCCGAGAAGGTGCGCGAGTCGATCATCGCGCAGATCCCCGCAGGCCGCCTTGGCGAGCCCGAGGAGATTGCGCGCTGCGTGGTCTTCCTTGCCGACGAGAAGGCGGGCTTCGTGAACGGCTCGACGATCTCGGCGAATGGCGCGCAGTTCTTCGTCTGACCCATCCGGCAGACGCCTGACATAAAAGACGGGCCCCGGCTGCAGATCGCGCCGGGGCTTCGTCGTTTACCCCCAAACTCCACCCCACTGTGCACTGATGCAGCCCTTCCGCGCGGTGGCGTTTGTTTTCTGCTAAGCACTTTCTTCCTATGTCTCTGACAATTCCGCATCAGGAGAGAGACCATGCTCACGCAAATCAAAGGCCTGCACCATGTGACTGCGCTGGCCAGCAGCGCGTCTCGGAACAATGATTTTTTCACCCACACGCTCGGCCTGCGCCGAGTGAAGAAGACCGTCAACTTCGACGCGCCCGACGTCTATCACCTCTACTACGGTGATGAGGTCGGCACGCCGGGCTCCGTCATGACCTATTTCCCCTTCCCCAACGCCGCCCGTGGCAAGCCGGGCAGCGGCGAGGTGGCGACCACCGCCTTTGCCGTGCCCGAAGGCTCGCTCGACGCTTGGGAAGCGCGGCTGACCGAGGCGGGCGTGAAGGGGCTGGAGCGGCTCAACCGCTATGGCGAGCACCGTCTGGTGTTTGAAGGCCCCGATGGCGACGGGCTGGCTCTGGTCGAAGCCGATGACAGCCGCACGCCGTGGACCGGCGGCGGGATCGGCGAAGATATGGCGATCCGCGGCTTCCATTCGGTGCAGATGCGCCTGCGCGACGCGGGCCCCACGGCGGAACTGCTGCGCTTCATGGGCTATCAGGAAGAATGCCGGCAAGAGAAGGTCATGCGGTTCTCGCTGCCCGAGCACAATGGCGCCGGCACGATCGACATCGAGACCGTGGATGTGCCCCGGGCCGGTCAGGGCGCGGGCAGCGTGCACCACATCGCCTTTGCCGTCGAGGACCGGGCGGCACAGCTTGAGGTGCGCAACGCGCTGACCGAGAACGGCTTTCAGATCACTCCGCAGATCGACCGCGATTATTTCTACGCGATCTACTTCCGCAGCCCCGGCGGCGTGCTGTTTGAGGTGGCCACCAACGAGCCCGGCTTTGACCGCGACGAAGATCGCGCCCATCTCGGCGAGGCGCTCAAGCTGCCGACCCAGCACGCGCATTTGCGCGAGCAGCTGGAGCAGCGGCTCGAACCGATCGACTGACACGCGGCGCGCAAAATCCCGCGTGAAATCCCGCGCGGAACCCCGAAACGGATGCGCCCCCGGAGCCTCGCTCTCCGGGGGCGCTGTTTTCGCGCAGGGCACAACGACACGCACGGCCTTGAACACGCGCGGACGGAGGCCCGCGTCTCTTCGTGCAAGGGTGTGAAAAGGGTGCGTGAAAAACCGTGCTTTGAAATTGCCGCGTCGCCTCGCGCCGTCCGGCGCCTGCCCTGCCGCCCGGGCCCGGAGATTCGGGCCCGGAACCTCTGCGGTCCGGCGGCGCGGCTGCCGTGCGGACCTGATCGCTCTCAAGGTGGGTGGGTGCTTCGCTCTAGGGCGATACCTGCCCGGGCGCCGTTCAGGTCGCCTCCACCGAGAGCCGGTTAATCTCTTCCTTGATACGGAGTTTTTGCTTCTTCAGGGCTGCGACATGCAGGTCGTCCGTGCCCGGACTCCGCTGCATCTCTTCCACGGTGGTGGCGAGGTTTTGGTGCTTCTTCTTCAGTTCCTGCAGGTGAGAAGTTAAGCTCATTATGTCCTCCTTTTGCTTTGGGCAGAGACAGTGCAGCATAACTTTTACATTCTGTCACGCCGCACCCGCAGCATTGCTTTACGCAGGATCAGAACCCTGCTCGGAAGCCCGCTCATCCGGAAAAGCTGATCGGTTTTCCATCGCGCAAGACTGCTTTGATGACATTTGTATAATCGTCGCCATCTTCAAGGTGACACGCGCCAGCGTGAAGCACGAGCGAGGGGCAAAGGCGGAAAGCCGCGCGCCCGCCTTTGCGCCCACGCGCGAGAATCAGCCGGGGCGCTCGCCCCTCGCGCGGGGCCAGAGGCAGCACCTCGACCGAGCCCAGATTCGCCGCCAGCGCCGCCAGAAGCTCTGGCAGGCGCTCGACCCGCTGCACGAAGGTGGCGGTGCCGCGCGGTTTCAGCCGCCGCGCTGCCAGCGTCACCCAATCCGCCAGCGGCAAGGCCCCCGCCAAGGCAAGCTCGCGCCCGGCGTCCGGCGCCGCACTGCGCTTGCCCTCTTCGAAATAGGGCGGGTTGGCGAGAACGTGATCGAAGCTGCGCGCCTTCAGCGCCGCCGGAGGCGCGGCCAGATCGGTCTCGTAGATCTCCCCGTTTAGCCCGTTCTCGGCAATGTTACGGCGCGCGAGCGCGGCATAGGCTGGCTGGATCTCGGCCCCGGCCAGCGAAAGCCCGCCCACCCGCGCCCCAAGACAGACCAATGCCGGGGCGCCGCCGCAGCCAAGCTCGAGCACCTCCTGCCCCGGCTGCGCCTCGACCGCCGCCGCCAGCAGCACGGGATCAACCCCCGCGCGATAGCCAAGCCCATGTTTTGGCTGCCATATCTGCGCCATCCCGCCGAGGAATGCGTCGCGACGCACCTCTTCCTCGGCGAAGGGCTCGCGCCTCATGCACCGGCCTCGAAGGAGAGCCCGAATTCGCGCAGCACACGCCGCGCGGCCTCCAGATCGCCGGTCCGCACCATCAGGCGGCGCGGTAGAATGCCCAGGGATCCCTCGAGGACGCTCATATTTACGTCCAACTCAAAGCTGTCTATACCCTGCCCATCAAGGAGGGTCTTCGCCAGCGGGATCAGCGTTATGTCGGTGGTACGCAGAAGTTCTTCCATAAAGGGGATGTAAGGACAGGGCCCCGGCCTTGTCGAGCCTGTGACGGGGGTCTGATGGGCTTGGATACGGCAAAAGCGAAACCGCATGATCGGCTGGCCTCGATGCTGGCGGACGAGATGGGCGCGGTGAACGTGCTGATCCGCGAGCGGATGGCATCGAAACACGCGCCGCGCATTCCCGAGGTGACCGCACATCTGGTCGAAGCGGGCGGCAAGCGCCTGCGCCCGATGCTGACGCTCGCCGCGGCGAATATCTGCAATTACGACGGCCCCTATCACGTGCATCTGGCCGCGACGGTGGAGTTCATCCATACCGCGACGCTGCTGCATGACGACGTAGTGGACGAAAGCGCGCAGCGCCGGGGCCGCCCGACGGCAAACCTGCTGTGGGACAACAAATCCTCGGTGCTGGTCGGCGACTATCTGTTCGCCCGCAGCTTCCAGCTGATGACCGAGCCGGGCAACCTGCGGGTGCTCGAGATCCTGTCGAACGCGGCGGCCACCATCGCCGAGGGCGAGGTGCTGCAACTCACCGCAGCGCAGGACCTGCGCACCAGCGAGGACATCTACCTGCAGGTGGTGCGCGGCAAGACCGCCGCGCTCTTCTCGGCGGCGACCGAGGTGGGCGGCGTCATCGCCGGGGCCGATGAGGCTGAGGTGAAGGCGCTCTTCGATTACGGGGACGCGCTCGGCATCGCCTTCCAGATCGCCGACGACCTGCTCGACTACATGGGCGACAGCTCGGCCACCGGCAAAAACGTCGGCGACGACTTCCGCGAGCGCAAGCTGACGCTGCCGGTGATCAAGGCCGTCGCGGCAGCCGACGAAGAGGAGCGCGCCTTCTGGCAGCGCACCATCGAGAAGGGCAAGCAGGAAGAGGGCGACCTCGAGCACGCGCTGGAGCTGCTGAACAAGCATGGCGCGCTGGAGGCCACCCGCGAGGATGCGCTCGGCTGGTCGGAAAAGGCCAAAGCGTCGATGGCGCAGCTGCCGCAGTCCGAACTGCGCGACGTGATGATCGAACTGGCGGATTTCGTGGTGGCGCGGCTCTATTGAGCCCGCGCCTCCCAGCCTTCGATCCTCAGCCCCGGCGCGGCATCGCCCGCGCCTGCTGATCTCCCAAAAGACCTTCGGCGATCCACCAATCCGGACGCGCCGCGCGCAGCGCCTCTGCGGCGGCACCCGCCTCGGCCATGCTGGCGAAGAGGCCAAAGCACGTCGCGCCCGAGCCCGACATGCGCGCCAGCCGGCAGCCCGGCAGAGCCTCCAGTTCCGACAGCACCGTGCCGATCACCGGCTCCAGAGCGCGGGCCGCGGGCTCCATATCGTTGCGCATATCCCTGAGCCAGTCGATCAGCCCCTCTGCCCCGGCAAACTCCGGCAGGCGTTCGGGCATCGGCGGATTGTCGCGAGAGGTCAGGCTGCGGAAGATCTGCGGTGTCGAGACAGGCACGCGCGGGTTCACCAGAACGGCGGGCAGTGGCGGCAGCGTGACTGGCTCCAGCCCCTCGCCGATGCCGCGGACGCGGACGGGGCGGGAGGCGAGGCACATGGGCACATCCGCCCCCAGCGCCAGCAGCGCCCCCTCGGCCCGGGTCATTGTGGTCTCATCCAGCGGGCCCAATTCAGCCAGAACGGCGCGGGCGGCAGCGGCGGCATCCGCCGAGCCGCCACCGATGCCCGAGGCCACCGGCAGCACCTTCTCCAGCACGATCTCTGCCCCCTGCCCTTCGCCGACCATGGCGGTGGCACGCAGCGCAAGGTTGTCGCCGTTGGCTGGGATGCCCGCGGCCTCCGGCCCCTCGACGCGCAGGCTCAGATCCTCGGCAGGCGCAACGCGCAGCGCATCGCCCACGGGCGCGAAAACGACCAGCGAGTCGAGCAGGTGATACCCGTCGTCGCGCTGGCCGGTGATGTGCAGGGTCAGATTGATCTTCGCCGGAGCGAAGACGTCAGTCCACGTCATGCGCCACCTTCAGCGGCGGCTTGCCCTCATCCGCAAGAACCGCGTCGAGACCGACATCCAGCTTGCGGCGGATGCGTTCGGGATCGACATCGTCCGAGGCGTCTTCCCAGCCCACGAAGGACAGCGCGCGCTGCCACTGGAACCGCGCCTCGACCTTGCGACCGACGGCCCAGTAGACATCGCCCAAGTGATCATTGACCACCGGGTCCACCGCCATCAGTTCGGCGGCGCGCTCCATATGGCCGACCGCCTCGTCGTAGCGTCCCAGCCGGTAAAGCGCCCAGCCGAGGCTGTCGACGATGTAGCCGCTCTGCGGTTCGGCATCGACCGCGCGCTCGATCATCTCCAGCGCCTCGTCGAGGTTCACGTGATGCTCGACCATGGAATAGCCAAGGTAGTTCAGCACCTGCGGCTGGTTCGGCACGAACTCGAGCGCGGCGCGGAAGTCTTTCTCCGCCGCAGTCCAGTCGCCGTCGCGCTCTTTGCAGATGCCGCGCGCGTAATAGAGGAACCACTGCGCCGGGTCGGGCTCGTCGAACGTGTCGAGGGCGCGGTCATAGGCGGCAATCGCCTCATCGTAGCGCTCCAGCTGGCGCATCAAGTCGCCGAGCGCCGATTGCACCGCAGGCATATTGCCATGGGTGTCGGCCAGTTGTTCCAGCACTTCGACCGCCGCATCAAGCTTGCCCTCGGCGCGCAGCGCGTCGGAGCGGCCAAGCTCGGCGACATGGAAAGAAGCGTCATCCCGCGGCACGCGGCGGTAGGTTGCGGCAGCCAGTTCGTACTGGCCCATCTGCTCCAGCAAATCGCCCGCCATCAGCAGTGCGCCCACGTGGTCGGGGCGCAGGAATTCAGCGACGCGCACATGCAGCAGCGTGTAATCCTCGGCGCTTTCGTTCGCGAGGGCGCTGGCGATGGTGAAGAAGACCTCGGCGATCCCGTCGCGCGCCGAGGTGATCACGTCAAACGGCAGCGTCTCACCCGCTTCGAGCTTGGCGCGCAGGTCGGCCATGCCGGGATCAAGCTGCTTGCCCAGCGCGTCGTCGATCAGCGAAACCGCATCTTCCTGCCGGTCGATCTGCGACAGGATCTCGAGCCGCGCCATCAGCCCGCGCCGGGTCATCTGCATGCCGCCCGAACCGGGTTCGGCAAAGATCGCCTCCGCGCCTTCGAAATCCCCGACCGACGCCAACGCCATCGCCTTGTGATAGGCGGCAAAGCCCGCAAGGCCCCGCTCTTTCGCGACCTCATCAAAGCCAGACAGCGCGGCGGTCACATCGCCGCGGCCCAGTTCGGCCCAAGCCTTGATCAGCCCGTCGACCAGCGGCCCCGCCGAACGGCCTTCTTCCACGCGCGACAGCAGTTCGGCGTAGTTTTCCTCATGCGCCAGCACCGCGACTTCGGCCAGATGGCCGACCTGACTGTCATGGCCCTGCGCGGTCAGGCGCTCGGCCAGCGCCTCGGCACTGTTGAAGTCGCCCAGCCCGATATTGGCCAGAGCCGCGCGTTCGAGCAGATCGGCATTTTCGGGGTCATGCTTGACCGCCTCGCCGTAGTAGCGCGCCGCCGCCTTGAAATCTCCGGCAAAGCTGGCCTGCCGCGCTGCAAGGTAATCGCCCGACAGGCTTTCGGCCGAAGCCGCGCCCGCCGCCATCAGCGCCAGTGCCATGACCGTGCCGCGAAGTGTCCCGATTGCCTTGCCCGACATGCCGCCTCCTGTTGATTGGTTGCCGCAAAGATTAGCCCGCAGGGCAAAGCGGCGCAATCCGTGCACCGTTCACGCAAAGGGGAGCGCGGCAGCTTGCTGATGACCCTGCGGCAATCTGCGCCACTCTGCGGCGCGGCATTTAGTTTGCGATGCAAATCATTTTTATCTACATCAATTCTCATGACACAATATTCCGCCCCCCGCGACCGTTTCGGATTCGCCTTTGTCTCGCTGGCACGGCACTGGCATCGCGTCGTCGACATGCGGCTTGCCGAAGCCGGGTTGACCGACGCCACATGGCGCCCGCTGATTCATCTTGCCGAAGGCGGCGACGGCATCAGCCAGCGCGAGCTTGCGGCGCGGATCAGCCTCGATACCTCCACCCTCGTGCGTCTGCTCGACCTGCTGGTCGAGCGTGGCTTTATCGAACGCCGCGTCGACCCGAACGACCGCCGCGCGCGGCGCATTCACCTCACCGAAGATGGCCGCAGCGAGCTGAGCAGGATCCGCGCCATGCTGCTGCAGGCCGAGCACGACCTGCTGTCCGGCATCGGCGAAGACGAACTCGCCAGCATGCTGGGCAGCTTTGCCCGCATCACCGCCCGCGCCGAGACGATGCTGACCGACAAGACCGACCGCGAGGAAACCGCATGACCGCCGCCCTGCAGACCCTTGGCTTCAACAAGGACCGGCTCACTTTCGCCCTGCGTACCGCCTTTGCCGCCTGCCTCGCGCTGATCATCGCGTGGCTGCTGGGGCTGGAACATCCGCAATGGGCCGGGATGACAGTCTGGGCCGCCTCTCAGCCCGTCCGCGGGCAGTTGCTCGAGAAGGGCCTGTTTCGCTTTGCGGGCACCGTGGTGGGCACGATTGCCGGTATCGGGCTGATCTTTGCCATGCTGGTGCATCCGGCATTGCTGGTGATCGGCCTCGCGCTCTGGGTCGGTCTTTGCACCGGGCTTGCCAATCTTGCGCGCGGCTTCGTGGCCTATGGCACCGTGCTGGCCGGATACACGGCGGCGATGGTCTCGCTGCTCGACGTGGGGCACCCCGAGAACGTGCTGGCGCTCGGAGCCGACCGCATGGCGACGGTGCTTGTGGGCGTGGTGGCCGCATTGCTGGTGGGCTGGCTGTTCGCCCCCGCCGCCGACGGCAAAGCCCTGCGCGGACGCATCCGGGCGCTGCTGGCCGATCTCTGCGAGCAGATCGCCGCGCCGGAACAGGATGCCGAAGCGGCTCGCGGGCTGATCTCGGCCATGGCAGGCGCAGAAGAGGCGCTCGACCCGCACGCCGCAGGGTCCTTGCGCTCGCACCGCGAGACGCGGGCCACGCGCAACCTGCTGTTCGTCGCGCTGTCGGTTCTGCTCTGGCGCCGTGGCCGAGGTGCAGATGCGGTGCCCGAAGCCGCCCGCCTTGCACTGACCGAGGCTGCTGCTGCCTTGCGCGCAGACGATGGCGCGACCGCACTTAAGGCGCTTGAGCGCGCTGCTGCCCTGCCCGGTCTGGGCGAGACCCTGCGCCCCCTTGCCACCGCGCTGACCCAATGGCGCGCGCCCGAGAACCGCAGCGAGCCTGCGCCGGAAACCGTCCTTCCCGTGGTGCTGCACCGCGACTGGATCGGGGCCCGCGAGGCGGCGATCCGCGCCACCGGCGCGCTGCTGCTCTTTGGCGCGCTGTGGCAGATCACCGGCTTTGCCGCCGGGGCCTTTCTGCTGCTGGGCATGTCGATCATGATCTCGATCTTCACCACCTTCGAGAACCCCATCGCCATGCTGCCCTTCGTGTTTCTGGGGCAGTTCATGGGCGCCGCCATGGCGATCGCGATCCGCTGGTTGATTTGGCCGCATGCGAGCACCGAATGGCAGATGGTGGCGATGATGCTGCCCTTCATTCTTCTCGGCGCTTTCCTGAGCGGGCATGACCGCGGCATGAAGGTCAGTTTCGACTACAATATGGTGATGCTGCTTTTGCTGCATCCTGCCCTGCCGCTGACCGGCAGCTTCGGCACCTCGGTGATGATGGGACTGGCGGTGGTCGCCGCGCCGCTCGCCGCGCTCGCCGCCTATCGCACGATCTATCCGCCAACGCTGCGCCGCAAGCAGGCGACGCTGGCGCGGATGATGCTGCATGATGTGGCCGCGCTGGCCGCAGACCCGACAGCGCCCCAGCACCGGGACGTGTGGCGCGCGCGGCTCTATCACCGGATGCTGCGCCTCTTCCGGCTTACGGAACGCTCGGCGCGGGCGCAGCGCGATGCGCTGGACACCGGGCTGGCGCTGCTCGATCTCGGCCATGCGGCAATGCGCGCGCAGGAAATCCTTGCCGCGCCCGACACACCGGCAACCGAGCGCCGCGCGCTCTGCGCCGCGCTGGCCCGGCTGAAACGTCTCGAGCAGACCCCGGCGCGCGCCAAAGGAGCGCTCAGCCGCCTTGCGCGCCGTGCAGCGGGACAGGACGCCGAGATCTTCCGCCACGCCGCGCGCAGCGCCGGGCTTCTGGGCAGCTAAGCCTCTGCTTTAGAGGCGCCGCAGCCAGCGGTGCGCGAGGGCCATTTTCTCGCGCACCGGCTGGGTCAGCACGAAGGGGTAGAGGTCGGGCAGATCGAGCGCCCGGTTCACATGGTTCACCGCGATCGACAGGTTCACCGCTTGGGTGATCAGCGCATCGGTGTCCGCCTCGAGATAGGGATCATAGCCTTCGCCCGGCATTCCGGGCAGCCGCAGCCCGCTGGCCACGCCACTGTCGAGCATCGAGACCAGATGCTGCAGATGCGCCAGCGTCTCGGCCCAGTCCTCATGCGGGTGCGCCGTGGCGTAATGGGTGATGTGAGTCTCGCCGGGGTCGGCGGGCGCATCGTAATGGCGCTGCAGCGCGGCGCCGTAATCCTCGCGCTCGTCGCCAAAGAGCGGGCGGAAACTGTCGAGGAATCCCGGCTCACCGGCCAGCCGCAGGAACAGAAAATGCGCCATCTCGTGCCGCATATGGCCCAGCATGGTGCGGTAAAGCTCGTCAAACTGCTCCTGCCGCTCGGCCAGAACCGGATCGCTCGCCTCGGTGACGTTGATCGTGATCAACCCGTCGGCATGGCCCATGATCACATCTTCCTCGCCATGAAGTGTCTCTTCCGAGAGCATGCGGAACACCGGGCGCGCGCCCGCGTCATTCGAGGTGAACCAGCCCCAGCGGCCAAGCTCGGCGAGCATCCGGCGCTTGGCATATTCGCTGCTTTCCCACAGCGGCAGGTTCTGTTCGGCGCGCAGGTCGGGCACGGTTTCGGTCATCGCGCAGGAGCGGCAGAGCCCCCCCTCCTCGGCCACCCAGTTGCAGGCGATGTCATCGCGATTGGTGCAATGCGGCGCCCCCGCGACCATGGTCTGGGCGTCGGGATCGAAACTGACCTCCTGCCCGCAGCCGCAGGCGAGATTATGGAAATAGACCGGGCTGGAGCAGGCGGGGCAGCGGAAGACTTGCATGAAAGGTCCTCATGGGCGGAATACGCAGCGGAAACGGCGCGGAGCCCCGGCGGGTTCCGCCGCGCCATCGCGCTTGCCAGTGAAGCGGCAAAGAGCAGCGCATGGGAAGGGCTTTGCGTAACGGCGTGATGACGCCGGGGTTTGGATGGTGGCGCGGGCCATGCGCCGGGCAGGGATCAAACCGCCGCGCCCCCTTCGCAAAGGAATCACCCTTGCGAAATCCGCTGCAGACACGTATATGGCGCTTCAACAGCGGCGCGTCGGTCCTGGCACCGAAGCTCCACCGGGAAACACCGACGGGCCGCGCGCCCGTATTTTTGTTTCCGAAGGAGTCGGAAGAATGACCGACCTCATCGCCAAATCATCGCTCGATAAGCGCCTCGCCGAGATCGTCGGCCCCGTCATCGAAGACATGGGGTTCGAGCTTGTGCGAATCCGCCTTATGGGCGGCAAGACCTCGACGCTGCAGATCATGGCCGAACGGCCCGAGGGCGGCATCGAGGTAGATGAATGTGCCGACATCTCCACTGCGGTCTCGGCCGTGCTGGACGTCGAGGATCCGATCATCGATGCCTACACGCTCGAGGTCTCCTCGCCCGGCATCGACCGCCCGCTCACCCGCCTCAAGGACTTCGAGACCTTCGAGGGCTATGAGGTGAAACTCGAAACCTCGGAACTGATCGACGGCCGCAAGCGCTGGCGCGGGGTTCTGACCGGGGTGGAGGGCAGCGAAGTGCTGCTCAACATCGAGGAGGGCGGCGAAGAGCAGACCATCGGCCTGCAATTCGACTGGCTGTCGGACGCCAAGCTGGTGCTCACCGACGAGCTGATCCGAGACATGCTCCGCGCCCGCAAGGCGCAGGAAGTGGACGAAACCAAATTCGACGACATCGAGGCCGACGACGCGGCCGCTCAGGAGGACTAAGACCATGGCAATCACCTCTGCCAACCAGCTCGAGCTTCTGCAGACCGCCGAGGCCGTCGCCCGCGAGAAGATGATCGACCCCTCGCTGGTGATCGAAGCGATGGAAGAGAGCCTCGCCCGCGCCGCCAAGAGCCGCTACGGCTCGGAGATGGACATCCGCGTGAAGATCGACCGCAAGACCGGTCGCGCCAGCTTCACCCGCGTGCGCACCGTGGTCGAGGATGACCTCCTCGAAAACTATCAAGCCGAGATGACCGTCCAGCAGGCCAAGCAGTATATGGCCGACCCCAAGGTGGGCGATCAGTACGTCGAAGAAGTGCCGCCGGTCGACCTTGGCCGGATCGCTGCGCAGAGCGCCAAGCAGGTGATCCTGCAGAAGGTGCGCGAAGCCGAGCGTGACCGCCAGTACGAAGAGTTCAAGGACCGTCAGGGCACGATCATCAACGGTCAGGTCAAGCGCGAGGAATACGGCAACGTCATCGTCGACATCGGCCGTGGCGAAGCGATCCTGCGCCGCAACGAGAAGATCGGCCGCGAAAGCTATCGCCCTGGCGACCGCATCCGCTGCTACGTCAAGGACGTGCGCCGCGAGGCCCGCGGCCCGCAGATCTTCCTGTCGCGCACCGCGCCGGAATTCATGGCCGAGCTGTTCAAGATGGAAGTGCCGGAAATCTACGACGGCATCATCGAGATCAAGGCCGTGGCCCGTGACCCCGGCTCGCGCGCCAAGATCGGCGTGATCTCCTACGATGGCTCGATCGACCCCGTCGGTGCCTGCGTCGGTATGCGCGGCAGCCGTGTGCAGGCCGTCGTGAACGAACTGCAGGGCGAAAAGATCGACATCATCCCGTGGAACGAGGACATGCCGACCTTCCTCGTCAACGCGCTGCAGCCGGCCGAAGTGTCGAAAGTGGTTCTGGATGAAGATGCCGAGCGCATCGAGGTTGTCGTGCCCGACGAGCAGCTGTCGCTGGCCATCGGCCGCCGCGGTCAGAACGTGCGTCTGGCCTCGCAGCTCACCGGTCTCGACATCGACATCATGACCGAGGAAGAAGAAAGCAAGCGCCGTCAGGCCGAGTTCGAAGAGCGCACCAAGCTGTTCATGGACACGCTGGACGTCGACGAATTCTTTGCTCAGTTGCTGGTGGCCGAAGGCTTCACCAACCTCGAAGAAGTGGCCTACGTCGAGCTTGACGAACTGCTGGTCATCGACGGCGTCGACGAAGGCACCGCCGAAGAGCTGCAGACCCGTGCCCGCGAATTCCTCGAGGAACAGGCCCGCAAGGCGCTCGAGAAAGCGCGTGAGCTGGGTGTCGAGGACAGCCTTATTGAATTCGAGGGCCTCACTCCCCAAATGGTAGAGGCACTGGCGGAAGACGGCATCAAGTCGCTCGAAGATTTCGCCACCTGCGCCGACTGGGAACTTGCCGGTGGCTGGACCACGGTCGACGGCGAGCGCCAGAAGGACGATGGCCTGCTCGAGAAATTCAATGTCGATCTTGATGAGGCGCAGAACCTGATCATGACCGCCCGCGTCATGCTGGGCTGGGTCGACCCCGAGGAACTGGTGGCCGAAAGCGCCGAGGGCGATGAGCTCGAAGGTGACGACGACGCTGCCGAAGAGTCGGAGGCCTGAGCCACAGATGACTCGCGGAGGCCGGGATAAGGACAGGGCGGACGGGCCCGAGCGGCGCTGCATTGCCACGGGCGATGTAGAGCCGAAGACCGGGCTGATCCGCTTCGTGGTCGGACCCGAGAACCAGGTGGTTCCCGATATCGCCGGCAAGCTGCCGGGTCGGGGCATCTGGGTCTCGTCCGATCGCAAGGCACTGGAAAAAGCGGCGGGCAAAGGTCTCTTTGCCCGCGCCGCCAAGGCACCGGTGACGGTGCCCGACGATCTGGCCAACCTCGTCGAGGGGATGCTGGCGCGTCGTGTCATCGATCTCATCAGCCTCGCCCGCAAGGGCGGCGGTGCGGTCGCTGGCTATGAAAAGGTGAAGGATTGGCTGGGTAAGGAAGAAGCCCGCGTGCTGATCCAAGCCGAGGACGGAAGCGCCCGCGGCAAGACCAAACTCAGTACTCCCTACGGGGGGAACTACATCGGCTGGCTCACCGCGGATGAGCTGGGGCTGGCCTTCGGACGTGAAAAGGTGATACATGCCGCGCTTGGCGCTGGTGGACTCACCAAACGTGTTGTAGAGGAGGCCCAACGATTGAAGGGCCTGCGCGTCGCATCGGCGGACGCGAGACCGGCAGCAGGGGCTGCCGCGGGCGGCAAGGGCCGCCGGAAAGGATAAGAGAATCTTAATGAGCGATAACGACGGCAAGAAGACTTTGGGTTTGCGCGGCGGCTCCCGTTCGGGGAACGTGAAGCAGAGCTTCAGCCACGGGCGCACGAAAAACGTCGTGGTAGAGACCAAGCGTAAACGCGTCGTGGTCCCGAAAGCGGGCGCCGCTGGCGGTGCAAAGGGTTCGGGCGGCGGATCGCATGGCGGATCGGGCAAGCGCCCGGCGGGCATCACCGAAGCGGAGATGGAACGCCGGCTGCGCGCGCTGCAGGCCGCCAAGGCGCGTGAAGCCGAGGAGGCTGCACAGCGCGAGGCCGAGGAAAAAGCTCGCGCCGAAGAGCGTGAGCGCCTGCGCGCCGAGAAAGAACAGAAAGAGCGCGAGCAGCGCGAAGCCGAAGAGCGTGCCAAGGCGAAAGCCGAGGAAGAAGCGCGTAAGGCCCGCGAGGCGGCCGAGGCTGCGGAAGCAGCCAAGAAAGCCGAAGCTGCGCCGAAAAAGGCCGCTGCCAAGGACGAGAGCGCCGCTCCCGCCCGCGCAGCTGGTGCACCGGCGGCAAAGCCGGCGGCACAGCCGCAGCGCAAGGCCGACCGCGAGCGCGAAGAGCGTGGCCGTTCGGCCCGTGGCCGCGACGATGGCGCGCGCCGCTCCGGCAAGCTGACGCTGAACCAGGCTCTGGGCGGCGAAGGCGGACGGCAGAAGTCCATGGCCGCAATGAAGCGCAAGCAAGAGCGTGCGCGTCAGAAGGCAATGGGCGGCAGCCAGCAGCGTGAGAAGGTCGTGCGCGACGTTCAGCTGCCCGAGGCGATCACCGTCGCGGAGCTGGCCAACCGTATGGCAGAGCGCGTCGCGGACGTGGTCAAGTCGCTGATGAACAACGGTATCATGGCGACCCAGAACCAGTCCATCGACGCCGACACCGCGGAACTGATCATCGAGGAATTCGGCCACCGCGTGACCCGCGTGTCCGATGCAGACGTCGAAGACGTGATTAAGATCGAAGAAGACAAGCCGGAAGACCTGCAGGGTCGTCCGCCGGTCATCACGATCATGGGCCACGTCGACCACGGCAAAACCTCGCTGCTCGACGCGATCCGCAACGCCAACGTGACCTCCGGCGAAGCTGGCGGCATCACGCAGCACATCGGCGCCTATCAGGTGACCACCGACAGCGGTGCGGTTCTGTCGTTCCTCGACACCCCGGGCCACGCTGCCTTCACCTCCATGCGCTCGCGCGGTGCTCAGGTGACGGACATCGTGGTTCTGGTGGTTGCGGCGGACGACGCGGTGATGCCGCAGACCGTCGAGGCGATCAGCCACGCAAAAGCGGCTGGCGTCCCGATGATCGTGGCGATCAACAAGATCGACAAGCCCGAAGCGAACCCGACCAAGGTGCGCACCGACCTTCTGCAGCACGAAGTTGTCGTGGAAGAGATGTCGGGCGACGTGCAGGACGTGGAAGTCTCCGCCAAGAGCGGCAAGGGCCTCGACGCACTGCTCGAAGCCATCGCTCTGCAGGCCGAGATTCTCGAACTGAAGGCCAACCCGAACCGGGCGGCCGAAGGTGCGGTGATCGAAGCCAAGCTCGACGTGGGCCGTGGCCCGGTCGCGACCGTTCTGGTGCAGAACGGCACGCTCAAGCAGGGTGACGTCTTCGTCGTGGGCGAGCAGTACGGTAAGGTCCGTGCGCTGATCAACGACAAGGGCGAGCGCGTCAAGGAAGCCGGTCCGTCGGTTCCCGTCGAGGTGCTGGGTCTCAATGGCACGCCCGAGGCAGGCGACGTTCTCAACGTCACCGAGACCGAGGCGCAGGCCCGCGAGATCGCCGAGTACCGTGCTCAGGTCACGAAGGACAAGCGCGCCGCAGCCGGTGCCGCCACGACCCTCGAGCAGCTCATGCAGAAGGCCAAGGACGACGAGAACGTCTCGGAACTCCCGGTCATCGTCAAAGCGGACGTGCAAGGCTCTGCCGAAGCGATCGTTCAGGCGCTCGAAAAGGTCGGCAACGACGAGGTGCGCGTGCGCGTCATCCACTCGGGTGTGGGCGCGATCACCGAAACCGACATCGGCCTCGCCGAAGCGTCGGGCTGCCCGGTCATCGGCTTCAACGTTCGTGCCAACGCTCCGGCCCGCAACGGCGCCAACCAGAAGGGCGTGGAGATCCGTTACTACTCGGTGATCTACGATCTGGTCGACGACGTGAAAGCTGCGGCTTCGGGCCTGCTGTCGAACGAAATCCGCGAGCACTTCATCGGCTACGCCGAGATCAAAGAAGTGTTCAAGGTTTCGAACGTCGGCAAGGTTGCGGGCTGTCTGGTCACCGAAGGCGTGGCACGCCGCTCCGCGGGCGTTCGCCTGCTGCGCGACAACGTGGTGATCCACGAAGGCACGCTGAAGACCCTCAAGCGCTTCAAGGACGAGGTCCCCGAGGTGCAGTCCGGTCAGGAATGCGGCATGGCCTTCGAGAACTACGACGATATCCGCCCGCAGGATGTCATCGAGATCTTCGAGCGCGAGGAGGTCGAGCGCAAGCTCTGACCCCTCCCCTGCCCCAATTCCGGGGCGCTACAGATCAAAAAGCCGGCGATGCTCCATCGCCGGCTTTTTTCATGTCTGGTGGCCTGTCGCCGGGAAAAGCGGGGCCTGGGTGAGGGAAACGCTGGCGGCAAAAGATCACCGCACCCGCGCGGGATAAGCCGCAGGCAGAAAGGCGGACCCGTCAGCCACAAAAAATGCGAGCCGCCCTTTTGGGGCGACTCGCATATCGTTGACTTCTAGGGGGCGTGTAAATCAGACCGGGCGCCCGGTGAAGAGCTGCTGCCCGACACGCACCATGATGCGCCCATCGGGAAGAGTCTTCTCAAGAAAGCCCTGGACCGAAATGCAGCTACCCATGATGATGGTGCGCAACATGTTGTGTCCTCAACTAAAACCTTGCGAAGACGTTTTTAGCGCATGACCGACAACAAAACTACACTTAAATTGCACAATTCTGTTTCATTAGTAGGCAATTCCGCACTTTTTTGCGCTGAATTTATGGTCAATCAGGCCGGAACCCGAAAAACCCCTTGCTTATAGCAGATCGCGCAGAATCGGGATCAGCGGGATATCCGCGGGCGGCATCGGATAGGTCGACAGGTCTTTTGCCCGCGCCCATTTCAGCACCTGCCCTTCGCGCGCCTGCGGCACGCCCTGCCATTTGCGGCAGGCGAAAAGCGGCATCAGCAGATGGAAATCATCATAGGCGTGCGAGGCGAAAGTCAGCGGCGCAAGGCAGCTGTCCCATGTCTCGATACCCAGCTCTTCGTGCAGCTCGCGGATGAGCGCCGCTTCAGGCGTCTCCCCTGCCTCGACCTTGCCGCCGGGAAACTCCCACAGCCCGGCCATGGACTTGCCCTCGGGGCGCTGTGCCAGCAGCACGCGGCCCTCTACGTCGATCAGGGCAACGGCGGAGACGAGAACGATCTTCTTCATGGGCGGGCGCTTTCGGCAGGAACGGAAAAGCGAGGGGCCAGCCCCTCGCACTCCCCGGGATATTTGCCTCTAGACGAAGAGGCAACCGCTCACGAGCGGTAGTCGGCGTTGATGCTGATGTAGCCGTGGGTCAGGTCACAGGTCCACACGGTGGACGTGCCTTGCCCGAGGCCGAGATCGACCGAGATGGTGATCTCGGGCTCTTTCATCAGCCGCGCGCCGTCTTCCTCGCGGTAATCGGGCGAGACCCAGCCTTTCTCGGCCACCAGCACGTCGCCGAAGCGGATGGTCAGAAGGTCGCGGTCGGCGGCGGCGCCGGATTTGCCAATCGCCATGACGATGCGGCCCCAGTTGGGATCCTCGCCCGCGATGGCGGTCTTGACCAGCGGCGAGTTGGCGATGGCCATGGCGTGGGTGCGCGCATCCGCGTCGCTTGCCGCGCCGGTGACCTGCACCGTGACGAATTTCGTCGCGCCCTCGCCGTCCTTCACCACCTGATGCGCCAGATCGAGGAAGACCTCCTCGAGCGCCTCGGCAAAGGCGGTGTCGGCCTCGGTGACCTCGACGCCCGAAGCGCCAGTGGCGCCCATGAGCAGCGTGTCGGAGGTCGAGGTGTCGCTGTCGACGGTGATGCAGTTGAAGCTGCGGTCGTTGATCTGGCTGACCAGCGTCTGCAGCAGCGGCTGCGGCACTTTCGCGTCGGTGAAGACATAGACCAGCATCGTCGCCATGTCGGGCGCGATCATGCCCGAGCCCTTGGCGATGCCGGCGATCTTCACCTCGCCGCCCGGCAGGCTGACCGTGACGGCTTTGCCCTTCGGGAAGGTGTCGGTGGTCATGATCGCCTTGGCGGCGCCAGAGATGCCGTCCGCGTCGAGCGCAGCCACAAGTTCATCGACCTTGGCGGTGATGCGCTCATGCGGCAGCGGCTCGCCGATGACGCCGGTGGACGACGAGAACACGCGGGTCTCCGGCAGGCCGGTCGCGGCCGCCACAGCCGAAGTCACCGCGCGGGTGCTCTCGATGCCGTTCTTGCCGGTGAAGGCGTTGGAATTGCCCGAGTTCACGATGATCGCCGCGCCCTCATCCGAGGCCGCGCCGATCTTCGCCTGACAGTCCAGCACGGGGGCGGACCTTGTGGCCGAGCGGGTGAAGACCCCCGCCATGGTGCTGCCCGCATCAAGCTGGGCGAGCATGACGTCGGTGCGCCCCGCGTAGCGCACCCCGGCGGCGACGGAGGCGAAACGCACCCCGTCGATCACCGGCAGTTCAGGAAAGGCCGCAGGGGCCAGCGGGGAAACGGCGAGGGTCTTGGCCACTTACTTCTCCAGCAACTCGAAGTTGGACAGAACCGAGGGGTCGATCTCGCCAGCCTCGGTGCGGGTGATCTCGGCGCCAGCCATGGCGTCGTCCATATAGGCTTTCACCGCCTCCTGCTGCACCTGCTGAGCGATCTGGTCGCGCACCTCGTCGAGCGTCGGCGCTTCCTTGGCGCGGGTCTCGTTGAGCTTGATCACGTGCCAGCCGAACTGGGTCTGCACCGGCGCCTCGGTGATCGCGCCGGGCTCCATCTTCTCGACGGCGGCCTGGAACGGCTCGACCATCATGCCGGCGCTGAACCAGCCCAGTTCGCCGCCGTTCGGGCCCGACGGGCCGGTCGACTTCTCTTTCGCCACCTCGGCGAAATCGGCGCCGCCCTGCAGCTCTTCGATGATCGCTTTCGCTTCGTCCTCGGACTCCACGAGGATGTGCGACGCGTTGAATTCCTGCCCCTGATCGGCATCGGCGTATTGCGCATCATAAGCGGCTTGGATCGCCTCGTCGGTCACCGCGGCCTCGGCCACGGCAGAGACGGTCTCGGCAGCCATCAGCGTGCGGTGCTCGGTGGCCATCGACAGCTTCACGCGGTTGGTCTCGACCGCCTTCTCGTCCTGCGCCAGCACTTCTTGCTGCACGAGCTGGTCGAGAATGCCGCTCCAGAGCACGTCATCGCCAAGCTGCTGGTACTGGTCGGGCAGGCTGGCGCGGATGATCAGCATCTCGCCCAGCGTGATGTCCTGGCCATTCACCGTGGCGACGACGGTCTCGGCACTCGGCGCCTCGGTCTGCTCCTGCGCGTGAAGCGGCAGCGCGAACGTGAGGGCGAGCGCAGCCGCGCCCAGTTTGGTGAGGGTTTTGGGCATCTAGGCGTCCTTCCTGTTGGCCGCCCGCCACCGGGCGGCGTTGACACTTACCAACCTGCCGCTTACATCGCCTGAAGGCTCTGCAAGGCCGGTCGTTCCCCTGTGTCATATGGGTTGAGTGCGAGGCGGGCAAGCGGATGCCTCACGCAGAACACGACTTTGTCAGACAGGACAGGCAGGCCACATGCTCGGAATGGGAAAACTCGCGCGGAAGGTGTTCGGCACCCCGAACGACCGCAAGATCAAGGCCACCCGACCGCTGATCGCAGAAATAAACGCGCTGGAACCCGAGTTCGAGGCTCTGGACGACGCCGGTCTGATCGCCAAGACCGAAGAGTTCCGCAAGCGGGTCGCCGAGGGCGAAAGCCTCGACAAACTGCTGCCCGAAGCCTTCGCCAACTGCCGCGAGGCGGCCAAGCGGGCGCTTGGCCTGCGCGCCTTCGATGTGCAGCTGATGGGCGGTGTCTTCCTGCATCAAGGTAACATCTCCGAGATGAAGACCGGCGAGGGCAAGACGCTCGTCGCCACCTTCCCTTCCTATCTCAACGCCCTCTCGGGCAAGAGCGTGCACGTGGTGACGGTGAACGACTACCTCGCCCGCCGCGACGCCGAGTGGATGTCGAAAGTCTTTGCCGCGCTCGGCATGACCACCGGCGTGGTCTACCCGCAGCAGCCCGAGGCCGAGAAGAAGCAGGCCTATGCCTGCGACATCACCTACGCCACCAACAACGAGCTGGGCTTCGACTACCTGCGCGACAACATGAAGTCCGAGCTGGACCAGATGATGCAGCGCGGCCATGGCTTTGCCGTGGTCGACGAGGTGGACTCGATCCTCATCGACGAGGCCCGTACGCCGCTGATCATCTCCGGCCCGTCGCAGGACCGTTCGGATCTTTATGTGGCCATCGACCGGCTGATCCCCGAACTGCCCGCCGACGCCTACACGCTCGACGAAAAGACACGCAACGTCACCTTCACCGATGAAGGCAACGAGGCGCTCGAAGACATGCTGCACCGCCGCGGCATCCTGCCCGAGGGCCAGACGCTCTATGACCCGGAAAGCACCACGGTCGTGCACCACGTCAATCAGGGCCTGCGCGCGCATAAGCTCTACACCCGCGACAAGGACTATATCGTCCGCGACGGGCAGGTGGTGCTGATCGACGAATTCACTGGCCGCATGATGGCGGGCCGCCGTCTGTCGGACGGTCTGCATCAGGCGATCGAGGCGAAAGAGGGCTGCCAGATCCAGCCCGAGAACGTCACCCTCGCCAGCGTGACCTTCCAGAACTACTTCCGCCTCTACAACCGGCTGTCGGGCATGACCGGCACCGCGCTGACCGAGGCCGAGGAATTTGCCGAGATCTACAAGCTCGGCGTGGTCGAAGTGCCGACCAACCGCCCGATCGCGCGGATCGATGACGACGACAAAGTCTATCGCACCGCTGGCGAGAAATACGCCGCGATCACCGAAGAGATCAAAGTGGCGCATGAGAAGGGTCAGCCGGTCCTCGTCGGCACCACCTCGATCGAGAAATCCGAGATGCTCTCGCAACTGCTGACGCAGGCCGGGCTGAAGCACAATGTGCTCAACGCCCGCCAGCACGAGCAGGAAGCGCAGATCGTCGCCGACGCGGGCAAGCTGGGCGCGATCACCATCGCGACCAACATGGCGGGCCGCGGCACCGACATCAAACTTGGCGGCAACTTCGAGTTTCAGGTGATGGAGGCCATCGCGG
Organism: Salipiger sp. PrR002; assembly: GCF_010500775.1. Classification (NCBI taxonomy): domain Bacteria; kingdom Pseudomonadati; phylum Pseudomonadota; class Alphaproteobacteria; order Rhodobacterales; family Roseobacteraceae; genus Salipiger; species Salipiger sp. PrR002. The sequence goes on along the minus strand of NZ_JAAGOU010000003.1, from coordinate 36,196 downwards.
CCGATCCCGAAGCCGACCCCGAGGACATCCGCCAGCGGCTCGAGACCGAGCACGCCAAGGCCGAGGCCGAGGTGAAGGAAGCTGGCGGTCTCTTCGTTCTGGCCACCGAGCGCCACGAAAGCCGCCGCATCGACAACCAGTTGCGCGGTCGTTCCGGCCGTCAGGGTGACCCGGGCCGCAGCTCGTTCTACCTGTCGCTCGAAGACGACCTGATGCGCATCTTCGGCTCCGAACGGCTCGACAAGGTGCTCTCGAAGCTGGGCATGAAAGAAGGCGAGGCGATCATCCACCCGTGGGTGAACAAGTCGCTGGAACGCGCGCAGGCGAAGGTCGAGGGCCGCAACTTCGACATCCGCAAGCAGCTGCTGAAATTCGACGACGTGATGAACGACCAGCGCAAGGTGATCTTCGCGCAGCGTCTCGAGATCATGGAAGCGCAGGACCTCTCCGAGATCGCCGAGGACATGCGCCACGAGGTGATCGACGAGCTGGTCGAGACCTATGCCCCCGCCAAGGCCTATGCCGACCAGTGGGACATGCAGGGGCTCTATGCCGCCTGTATCGAGAAGCTGGGCATCGACCTGCCGGTCATCGCTTGGGGCGAGGAAGAGGGCGTCGACGCCGAGACCATCCGCGAGCGTATCGAAGAGGCCACCGACAAGCAGATGGCCGAAAAGGCCGAAGCCTTCGGCCCCGACACCATGCGCCAGATCGAAAAGCAGGTGCTGCTTCAGACCATCGACACCAAATGGCGCGAGCACCTTCTGACGCTGGAGCACCTGCGCTCGGTCGTGGGCTTCCGCGGCTACGCACAGCGCGACCCGCTCAACGAGTATAAGACCGAGGCCTTCCAGCTGTTCGAGTCGATGCTCGAGTCGCTGCGCGAGCGCGTGACCGAACAGCTTGGCCGCGTCCGCCCGATGACCGAGGACGAGCAAAAGCAGATGCTGCAGCAGATGGCCGCGCAGCAGGCCCAGCAGCAGCAGATCGCCGAGCAGGCCAAAGCCGTCGGCCCGAGCGAGAATGCCGCCACGCCCGAAGCGCATGAGCCGCTGGTCGACGGTTTCGACGAGACTGACCCGGCGACTTGGGGCAACCCCAGCCGCAACGACCCCTGCCCCTGTGGCTCGGGCAAGAAGTTCAAGCACTGCCACGGCAGCCTCTGAACCGGTCAAATCGGCTGACGTAACAACGGGGCGGGTCCGCGCGATATGTCGCGGGCCCGCCCCGATGACTCCGCGGCTTCGCCCAATCAGCGCCTCTTTTCAAAGACAGTCTGTTTCCCAGATCAGTTCGAGCGGCCGAGTCTCTGGCCGCGGTTCAGAGTGACCGGGGATTTCGTGATGGGACGGATGAAGACCTACAGACTTGCGGCAGTGACCATTGGTGCGGCGCTGAGCATCGGCTTTGCCATGCAGCAGCATGATGCGCGCAGCCCAAAGCCCGCCACCCTGCAGATCGCGCAGATCGAAGACACCTCCTCGGCTGCGCTGCCCCGGCTTCCCGCCGACCGCGCCGCCGAAACCGCCCTGCCCACCGCGCAGCTGCATCTTGCCGCCGCGGTGACAGAGCCCGCCCTCAGCGCGCCGAGCCTGCCCGAAGAGACCTCTCTCGAGGCAGCCGATTGCAGCGTGACGATGAGCGCGCGCACCGGCGCTGGTGCCATCGTCGCGTTGGATATCGATGCGCCCTGCTATGCCTCCGAGCGTGTCACCATCCATCACAACGGGCTGATGTTCACCGAGGTGACCCAGCCCGACGGCACGCTGCGGGTGAAGGTTCCGGCTCTGGCGGAACATGCGCTTTTCATTGCCTCTTTCGCCAATGGCGATGGCCAGACGGCGATCGCTGAGGTTCCCGCCCTGCCCTTCTATGATCGCGTCGTTCTGCAGTGGCGCGGCGACAGCGGCCTGATGCTGCATGCCAATGAGTTCGGCGCCCGCGATGCCGATCAGGGCCACATCTGGGCCGCCGCCGCGGGCGATCTGACCCGCACCGCGCAGGGCGAAGGCGGCTTCATGACCCGCCTTGGCGATGCCGAAAGCCCTGACCCGCTGATCGCCGAGGTCTACACATTCCCCGCCGCCGCCGCGAAGAAGGCTGGCGCCGTGGCGCTGACCATCGAAGCCGAGATCACCGGGGCCAACTGCGGCCAGCAGATCGAAGCGCAGACGCTGGAGCGCCGCCTTGGCGACAAGCTGCGGGCGCGCGATCTTACGCTCGCGATCCCCGATTGCAGCACCACAGGCGACTTTCTGGTGTTGAAAAACCTGCTCGAAGACCTGAAGATCGCCGCCAAGTAGAACGAGCGGTCAAGAGGCCCAGATGAGACAGGTCCGTGCGGCGATCATCGCCGCACTTTTCATTCCGGGCGCCCTGCTCGCCTCGGGTCTGGGCACCGCGGCTGCTGCGCAGGACGTCACCCTGCGCTCGCGCGATGGTGGCATCGAGCTGAACGGCACCATGCTGGGCTTTGATGGCGAGTTTTACCGCATCGACAGCCGCTATGGCGAGCTCACCGTCGACAGCTCCGGCGTGCTCTGCGAAGGCGTCGGCTGCCCCTCCCTCACCGATTTCGTCGCCGAGATGCGCATCTCGGGCGCGGCGACCATGGGCGATCTGCTGATGCCTGCGCTGATCGAGAGCTTTGTGCAGCGCAACGATTACACCGTCACGCGCAGCACATTGGCCGAGGGCGGCACCCGCTTTACCCTCAGCGATCCCGAGCGGGTGATCGGACGCTTCGACGTCGCCCCATCGAGCACCGACGAGGGCTTTGCCGACCTGCTGGCCGATGAGGCGGACATCGCCATCGCCCTGCGCGCCATTCGCCCGGCAGAGCAGGAGCTGGCGCGGGCCGCAGGTCTTGGCGACCTCAGCGAGCCCAACCGCAGCCGCGTGCTGGCGCTGGATGCGCTGATCCCGGTGGTCGCGCCGGACAACCCCGTGGGCGCGGTCACCCTGCCCGATCTGGCGCATGTCCTGTCGGGCGAGATCGACAATTGGCAGGCGCTTGGCGGACCGGATGCGCCGATCGTGCTGCATCTGCCGCCCGAAGGCTCGGGACTCGTGCAGGCGCTCGAGGACCGGCTTTTGCAGCCGCCCTCCCTCAGCCTGCGCAGCGTCGAAACCAAGCGTCACGCCACCGCCCCCGAACTTGCCGAGGCGGTCACGGGCGATCCGCTGGGGCTTGGGTTCATCAGCGCTGCCGAGGTTGGAAACGCCCGGCCCTTGGTGCTCACCGGCAGCTGCGGTTTTCATCTGCGCGGCACACGGCAGGCGATCAAGACCGAAGACTATCCGCTGACCATGCCGGTCTTCGTCTACCTGCCCGCGCGGCGGTTGCCGAAGCTGGCCCGCGAGTTTCTGGAGTTCACCCGCTCGGCCCCGGCGCAAATCGTCATCCGCCGCGCCGGTTTTGTCGATCAGGCCCCCGAGGAACTGCCGCTCGACGCGCAGGGCGACCGGCTCGCCAATGCGGTGCAGGTGGCCGAGGGCGAAGAGGGGCTGGGCGAGCTGAAACGGCTAGTCACCACGCTGGCCCCGATGCGGCGGCTGACCACTTCCTTCCGCTTCGAGCCCAATTCCGCGCGCCTCGACGCGCAGTCGCGCTCCAACGTGCAGCAACTGGCCCGCGCGCTGGAACTGGGCGACTACGACGGGCGCACGCTGGTGTTCGTCGGCTTCTCGGATGGTCAGGGGCCCGCCGCCGGAAACCTCGAGATCGCCGCGGAACGCGCGGCATCGGTGCGCGATGCGGTGCGTTCGGCGGCAGAGGCCACCGACCTAGCGGGCATCACGCTGGAGACCGATGCCTTCGGCGAGGCCATGCCCATGGCCTGCGACGAGACAGTCTGGGGCCGTCAGGTGAACCGCCGCGTCGAGGTTTGGCTGCGCTGAGCTAGAGCAGCCCCTCGGCCCGGAAACTCAGCTCGCGCGAGCGCCCGATCACCAGATGATCGTGCAGCGTGATGCCCATAACGCTGGCCGCCGCCTCGATCTGCGCGGTCATGTCGATGTCGGCGCTGCTGGGTGTGGGATCGCCAGAGGGATGGTTGTGCACGAGGATCAGCGCGCTGGCGTTGAGTTCGAGCGCGCGTTTCACCACTTCGCGCGGGTAGACGGGCACGTGGTCCACCGTGCCCCGCGCCTGCGCCTCATCGGCGATCAGCACGTTCTTGCGGTCCAGAAACAGGATGCGGAACTGCTCCGTCTCGGCATGCGCCATGGCGGTCTGACAATAGTCCAGCAGCGCCTCCCAAGAGCTGACCACGGGCCGTTGCAGCACCCGGCTGCGGGCAAGCCTGTGCGCCGCCGCCTCGACGATCTTCAGTTCCGTCACCACCGCATCGCCCACGCCCTGCACGTCGCGCAATCGCGCGGGCGGGGCCGAGACCACCCCGTTAAAATCGCCGAAGCCGTCGAGGAGGCGCCGCGCCAGCGGTTTCACGTCTTGCCGGGGGATCGCGCGAAAGAGCACCAGTTCGAGCAATTCGTAATCCGGCAGCGCCTCTGCCCCGCCCTGCAGGAAGCGCTCGCGCAGGCGCTTACGGTGATCGCGGATGTAGGACGGCAGCGCGCGCGTGCCCGGCACCGGCTGCACCGGCGCCTCGTCATGGGCGAAGAGCGTGGGCTGGCTGTCCGAGAAATGGCGCGGGCGGGTCATCGCTTCAGCATGGCGGCAGCGTGGTTAGAAAAGCGTTAAGCCCCGCCCGTGCCCGCAATCGAAAACGAAAACGGCGCGGGAGACCCCGCGCCGCTTCCAAAAGCCTCAAGAGCCGTGGCTCAGCCCTTCATCGAGTCCCAGAACCCTTTGACCGAAGAGAAGAAGCTCTTCGACTCGGGGTTGTTGTCCTCGGACTGCCCCTCGAACTCGCGCAGCAGTTCCTTCTGCCGCGAGGTGAGGTTGACCGGGGTTTCCACCGCCAGCTCGATGAACATGTCACCGGTGCCGCCGCCACGCAGCGAGGGCATGCCCTTGCCACGCAGACGCATCTGACGACCGGACTGGCTGCCCGCGGGGATTTTCACCCGGCTGCGGCCACCGTCGATCGTCGGCACTTCGATGTCGCCGCCAAGCGCGGCGGTGGTCATCGAGACCGGCACACGGCAATGCAGTTCGGTGCTCTCACGCTCGAAGATCTCGTGTTTCTTCACCTCGATGAAGATGTAGAGATCGCCCGGAGGCCCGCCGCGCATGCCTGCCTCGCCCTCACCGGCGAGACGGATACGGGTGCCGGTCTCGACCCCTGCGGGGATGTTTACCGACAGCGAGCGCTCTTTCTGCACCCGGCCCTGACCGCCACAGGCGTTACAGGGGTTCTTGATGATCTGGCCCAGTCCCGAACAGGTGGGACAGGTGCGCTCGACGGTAAAGAAGCCCTGCGTGGCGCGAACCTTGCCCATGCCCGAACAGGTCGGACAGGTCACCGGCTCCGCGCCGCCTTCGGCGCCCGAGCCGTGGCACTCGCCACATTGCACCGAGGTCGGCACATTGATGGTCTTCTGCAGGCCGCCGTAGGCCTCTTCGAGCGTCACACGCAGGTTGTAGCGCAGGTCGGCCCCGCGCGCTGCGCGCGTCCGTCCGCCACCGCGGCCACCGCCCATGAAGTCGCCGAAGAGATCGTCGAACACGTCGGAGAAGGCCGAGGCGAAGTCGCCCTGCTGGCCGAAGCCGCCGCCGCCCGGACGACCACCGCCACCCATGCCACCCTCAAAGGCGGCGTGGCCGAACCGGTCGTAGGCTGCCTTCTTGTCGGCGTCCTTGAGGACCTCGTAGGCCTCGTTCACTTCCTTGAACTGAGCTTCAGCGTCAGGTTTGTCCGCGTTCCGGTCTGGGTGAAGTTCCTTCGCCTTCTTGCGATAGCCCTTCTTGATCTCGTCCGCGGAGGCCCCTTTGGCGACGCCGAGCAGCTCGTAATAGTCACGCTTGGACATCCATGCCCTCCTTGGCCCGGAACAGAAAAGGGCCGGTCCGGCATCCGGACCGGCCCCCGTCTGGTTCCGCTATGGCTTAGCTGCGCTTGCGGTCATCGAGGTCTTCGAAATCCGCGTCCACGATGTTGTCGTCATCCGCCGGGCCCGACTTGTCGGCGTCACCGGCATCGGCTTCGGGGGTGCTATCACCCTCTTCGGCCTGCGCCTTGTAGATCGCCTCGCCCAGACGCATGGCCGCTTCGGTCACGTTCTGGATGCCAGCCTTCAGCTTCTCGCCGGTGATGTCGTCCTTCTCGAGATCGTCCTTGAGCGCGGACACCGCCAGCTCGATGGCCTCGATGGTGGACGGATCGACCTTGTCGCCGTGGTCCTCGATCGATTTCTCGGTCGAGTGGATCAGGCTTTCCGCTTGGTTGCGGGCCTCGACCAGCTCTTTGCGGGCCTTGTCCGCCTCGGCGTTCTCCTCGGCGTCCTGCACCATCTTCTCGATGTCGGCGTCCGAAAGCCCGCCCGACGCCTGAATGGTGATCTTCTGCTCTTTGTTCGTGCCTTTGTCTTTGGCCGAAACAGAGACGATGCCGTTGGCGTCGATGTCGAAGGTCACCTCGATCTGCGGCAGACCGCGCGGCGCCGGCGGGATGTCCTCGAGGTTGAACTGGCCGAGCAGCTTGTTGTCGGCAGCCATCTCGCGCTCACCCTGGAAGACGCGGATCGTCACGGCCGACTGGTTGTCTTCGGCGGTGGAGAAGATCTGCGACTTCTTGGTCGGGATCGTGGTGTTGCGGTCGATCAGGCGGGTGAACACGCCACCCAGCGTCTCGATGCCCAGCGACAGCGGGGTCACGTCGAGAAGAACCACGTCCTTCACGTCACCCTGCAGAACACCGGCCTGAATGGCGGCGCCCATGGCAACCACTTCGTCCGGGTTCACACCCTTGTGCGGCTCTTTGCCGAAGAACTTCGTCACTTCTTCGAAGACTTTCGGCATACGGGTCTGACCACCGACCAGAACGACTTCGTCGATCTCGTCTTTGGTGAGGCCGGCATCCTTCAGCGCGGCTTGGCACGGCTTGATCGACGCTTTGATCAGGTCCGACACGAGGCTTTCCAGCTTCGCACGGGTCAGTTTCATGACCATGTGCAGCGGCTGGCCGTTCGAGCCCATCGAGATGAACGGCTGGTTGATCTCGGTCTGGCTCGAGCTGGACAGTTCGATCTTGGCCTTTTCCGCAGCTTCCTTGAGACGCTGCAGGGCCATCTTGTCCTTGGTCAGGTCGACCTGGTGCTCTTTTTTGAACTCATCCGCGAGGTAGTTCACGATCCGCATGTCGAAGTCTTCACCGCCGAGGAACGTGTCGCCGTTGGTGGATTTCACTTCGAACAGGCCATCGTCGATTTCGAGGATGGTCACGTCGAACGTACCGCCGCCAAGGTCGTAGACAGCGATCGTCTTCGACTCTTTCTTGTCGAGGCCATAGGCCAGCGCAGCCGCGGTCGGCTCGTTGATGATACGCAGCACTTCGAGGCCAGCGATCTTACCGGCGTCTTTCGTCGCCTGACGCTGCTGGTCGTTGAAGTATGCGGGAACGGTGATGACCGCTTGGGTCACCTCTTCGCCAAGATAGCTCTCGGCGGTTTCCTTCATCTTACCGAGGATGAAGGCAGAGATTTGCGACGGCGAGTATTTCTCGCCCTTGGCTTCAACCCAGGCATCGCCATTGCCGCCGTCCACGATTTTGTAGGGGACGATGTTCTGGTCTTTGGTCACTTCCGCATCGGTGGTGCGGCGACCGATCAGACGCTTGACGGCGAAGATGGTGGCTTCGGGGTTGGTCACGGCCTGCCGCTTTGCGGGCTGTCCAACAAGACGTTCGTCGTCGGTGAAGGCGACGATCGACGGGGTCGTACGTGCGCCTTCGGCGTTTTCGATCACGCGTGCCTGGCTGCCGTCCATGATGGCGACGCAGGAGTTCGTGGTGCCGAGGTCGATACCGATCACTTTGCCCATGATTCGATCCCTTTCCAATTCAAGGCGATGACGCGAGGCGTTCGGACCCGTTACGGCATCCAGCCCCGCTTGTTTCAGAAGCCGTCCGGCGGGGGCCTCGCGGCGTTCGAAGGGTATATAAGGAGGGGGTTTGAACGCTGCAAGCGGCTGTGGCGAGGCTTTGCCTGCATTTGGGGGGAAATTCTTTGCACGCCGTGGCGGAATGCCACAAAACGGGGCCATGACGTCCCCTCTCGACATCCGCGGCTTCAAACTCTTTCAGGGGTTTCTCGACCGGCCTGCGCAAGAAGCGCTGGTCGAAACCCTGCGCGCGTTGCTGCGGCAGGCGCCGCTCTACCAGCCGGTGACGCCGCGCGGGCAGAAAATGTCGGTGCGGATGAGCGCGGCGGGGCGTTTCGGTTGGGTCACCGACCGGCGCGGCTATCGCTACGAGCCGCACCACCCCGAGGGCATGGACTGGCCACCGATTCCCGAAGAGGTGCTGGCGATCTGGCGCGAGGTCTCGGGCGCCGCGCGCGATCCCGAGTGCTGCCTGATCAACTGGTACGGCGAAGGTGCCCGTATGGGGCTGCATCAGGACAAGGACGAGGCGGATTTTTCCTGCCCCGTGGTCTCGGTCTCGCTCGGCGACGAGGGGCTCTTTCGCATGGGCAACGAGACGCGCGGCGGCAAGACCGAGTCGGTCTGGCTGAAATCCGGCGACGTGGTGGTCATGGGCGGCGAAGCCCGGCTGCGCCATCACGGCGTCGACCGTATCCGCTTTGGCTCGTCGAGCCTGCTGCCACAGGGCGGGCGGATCAATCTGACGCTGCGCGTTGTGACCTAGCGCAAAAGCTCGCAACAGCCGCCATAGGTGCCGCTGATCCGGCCCGTCATCACCAGCACCGCCGATAGCCCGTAAAGCCGGTCGGACATGCCGTCGCTACATTCGGCCTCGGGGCTGGCCACCAGCACCGCCTGCAGATCGTCTGCCCCCGCCACCACCGAGAACGGGCGGGTCATGCCGCTGGCGGTCTCAATCGGGCCGGCAAGCAATGTGGCGCTGCTGTCGGGGGTCTGCCATGTGGCGCTGCCCTCTTGCCGCGCCTCATAGGACCAGAACGGCTCGGTCCCGAAACAGCGCAGCCCGGCGACCTGCGGAAGCGTGCCCTCTGCCGCGGCCGCGAGGAACGACATGGACACCCAGCCCACCCCCTCGCCGGTCACGACGCGGCCCCAAGTGCCCGGGTCGTTCAGCGCACTGACCTGCACATCCGTTGCCGTGGGCGCGAGCGTATCAAGTATCTCGGCGTCGGCTGCGGGCGCCGCGCGCACATTCAGCAGATCATCCGCCGCCACGCCCGAAACATCGTAAAAGCCCGGCAGGTCTTGGGCCGAAACGCCGCTGGCCGCCAGCAGAGCTGCCGCGATGATGAGATGTCGCATGGGTGCCTCCTCCCGAAACGCGCCTTTGGGGTTAGAGTGCGAAGCTTTGCCGATGCAGTCCAGTTTTTCTGTTTGGCCAGTTTTTCCGGCGGGCCAGTTATCTGTCGGATCAGGCTGTCTGTCTGGGTCAGACCCCGCCCTAGCGCCTTGCCGCCCAAGACGCCGAGGCGTGCTTACGAGTGTAGAACTCGCCCATGAGACCGATCATGATCAGCACGATCGACACCCAAAGCGCGTATTCCCAGCTGGAGTTGCGCGGGAAGTAGTTGGAGAAGGCGTAGCCGCGCGACTGGTCGATGGTGTGGAACAGCGGGTTCCAGTCGAAGATCGCCAGCATCCCCGGCGTCAGCGAGTTGGCCACGAACATCTTGCCCGAGGCGATCATATTGGCACGCTGATAGACCGTGGTGATGATCGACACCGGCGTCGGGAACCACGGCTTGGCGGCCAGCAGCACCATGCCAATCGCCGCCCCCGAGAACCACGACAGCAGCAGCATCGCCATGGCGCCGATGGGATCGTGGATCTCGGACATGACGAAAGGATTGAAGGCCACGTCATAGACGAACAGGATCGCAAAGAGCGACAGGATCTGAATGTAGAGCGTCGAGAGCATGGCCGCAGCGATGGAGATCGCGGTGTTCATCGGCGCGTGCTGCATCATCGGGCTTGCCGGACCTTCGGACCCGGCGACCGCGCCCAGCGTCTTGGTGTGGGTCATATAGAGGAACACGCCCGTCATGATGTAGATCATGAAGTCGCCGCGGATCGCCGTGCCGCGCATCCCCAGAATGTGGAACATGAAGTAGAAGGCCAGAACGAAGATGATCGTCTGCAGCATGTTCATGAAGATCGCCATGAAGGCGTTGCCATGGCTCTTGCGCACCGCCCGGACCGAATTGTGGTAGATCAGCTCACTGATGTAGACGGCCGATCCCAGCCGAGAGCGCGGCTTTGAGGTCTGAAACATGGCAACACTGCTCCGGTACTGGCGGAAAAGGACGGGTCTTCTTGCCCATCTAGACGCAGCGCAGCATAAGAGTCGCAGGCCTTCAAATCAATAAATCCGCGCAGCGGAAGGGAGTACCGCCTTGAATTACGAGAATCTTGTTGCCGTGATCCGACGCCTTGCCCTCGAGGCTGGGGACAAGATCATGGAAATTTATAATTCCGATGATTTCGAAGTTAAGTCCAAGTCCGACGCCAGCCCCGTCACCGAAGCCGACGAAGCCGCAGATGAGCTGATCTCTGCGGGCCTGCGTGAGGCTTTCCCCGACCTGCCGCTGGTGACCGAAGAGCAGGCCGACAGCCATGAGGTCGACGCGATGACCTTCCTCATCGTCGATCCGCTCGACGGCACCAAGGAATTCGTCAACCGCCGCGGCGATTTCACCGTGAACATCGCGCTGGTGGAAAACGGCGTGCCGACCATGGGCGTGGTCTACGCCCCGGCCCGCGACCGCATGTTCTACACCGACAGCGTCGGCAAATCGGTCGAGGAAATGGGCCCCTTCGACAAGGAGACCCCAGGCGAGACCAAGCCGATCAAGGTCAGCAACCCGGACAATTCGGCGCTGCTCGTGGTCGCCTCGAAGTCGCACCGCGATCAGGCAACGGATGATTACATCAGCAAATACAGCACCGCCGACATGAAGAGCGCGGGCTCGTCGCTGAAGTTCTGCCTCGTGGCCACCGGCGAGGCCGATATCTATCCGCGCCTTGGCCGGACGATGGAATGGGACACCGCCGCGGGTCAGGCCGTGCTGCAGGGCGCGGGCGGCCGGGTGGTGCGCTTTGATGATCACACGCCGCTGTCCTACGGCAAGCCGGGTTTCGCCAACCCGTTCTTCATCGCCTACTCGCCCGATGTCGCGCTGAAAGAGGCGTGAGCCGGGCATGACCGCCCTGCCGGTCAGCGTGGTGATCGTGAGCCGTGGACGCCCCGCGGCGCTCGATCTTTGCCTGACCGGCGTTGCGCAGCTCGACCACCCGGCCTTCGAGGTCGTGGTGGTCGCCTGCCCCGAGGGGGCCGCCGCCGTCGCGGCCCGCCCGGACCGCCCGCATATCAAGCTCATCCCCTTCGACGAGCCGAATATCTCCGCAGCCCGCAACCTCGGCATCGCGCAGGCTGCGGGAGAGATTGTCGCTTTCATCGACGATGATGCGGTGCCGGAGCCGCTCTGGCTGCATCACCTCTGCGCCCCTTTCGCCGACCCCAGCGTCGCCGCCGCCGGAGGCTATGTGCGCGGGCGCAACGGTATTTCCTTCCAATGGCGCGGGCGCTCGATTGGCACCGATCTGCGCGAGGAAGACTTGCTACTCGACACGCCGGGTCCGCATCTGCCGGAACTGCCCGCAGGCCGGACGGTCAAGCTGCAGGGCACCAATATGGCCCATCGCCGCGATCTGCTGGCGCGCATGGGCGGCTTCGACCCGGCCTTCCGCTTCTATCTGGACGAGACCGACCTCGATCTGCGCCATGCCGCCGCCGGGCATCGGGTGGCCGTCGCTCCGCTGGCCGAGGTGCACCACGGCTACGCCGCCAGCGCCCGGCGCGGCGCCGACCGCACGCCGCGCGACCTGAGCGAGATCGGCGCCTCGATCCATGCCTTCCTGCTCCGACATCTCCCGGTTGAACAGCACCCCGCGGCCTGGGCCGCCCAGCGCAGCGCGCAGCGGGACCGTCTTCTGCGGCTGATGCAGCGCGGCCCGCTGAATGCCGACGACGTGCACCGCTTGCTCAAAGGCCTAGGCCGTGGCTGGCAAGACGGCGCAGCGCGGCCCGCTGCGCCGCTGCCCGCCATCGGGCACAGCCCTTCTCCCTTTCTGCCCTATCCCGGTCGCCCCGGTGCGCAGCGTGTCACATTGAGCGGGCCAATATGGCGCTGCGAGGCCCTGCGGCAGCAAGCGGAGCGCCGCGCAAAAGCAGGCGAGATCGTGACGCTCTACCGGTTTTCTCACACCGCCCTATACCACCGCGTCCGTTTCAATCCGGGCGGATACTGGGAACAGACCGGAGGGCTCTACGGCCGTAGTCTGCGCAGTGCCAATCTTTTGCAATTCTGCCGTTTTTCCGCCCGCGTCCGCGCCGAAAATTCCCGCGTTGCGGGTCCGAGGGGCGCGGTCGGCGAATTCGCGCTCCACAGTCGATAGATTTACTTTTACGCTGTCGCAGCAATATGATTGTTATCAATTGATTCATGCTGACCTCACTGTGCTCAGCACACGTCCAAGGAGCAAAATTTATGTCGCGCAAAGTTACAAAAGCGATCTTTCCCGTGGCGGGTTTGGGGACCCGCTTCCTGCCCGCAACCAAGTCGGTTCCCAAGGAAATCATGACGCTGGTTGACCGCCCTCTCGTTCAATACGCGATCGACGAGGCCCGCGCCGCAGGCATCAAGGAATTCATCTTCGTCACCTCGCGCGGCAAGGGCGCGCTTGAGGATTATTTCGACCACGCGCCGCAACTCGAGCGCGAGCTTGAAGCCAAGGGCAAGGACAAGCTGCTCGAAACGCTTCGCTCCACCAACATGGACTCCGGCGAGATTGCCTACATCCGTCAACACAAGGCGCTCGGCCTTGGCCACGCGATCTGGTGCGCGCGCCGCCTGATCGGCGATGAGCCCTTTGCCGTCATGTTGCCCGACGACGTGATCGCTGCCGACAAGCCCTGCCTGCAGCAGATGGTCGAAGCCTATCAGGAAGTGGGCGGCAATATGGTCGCGGCGATGGAAGTGCCCGCCGACAAGGCCTCGTCCTACGGCATCCTCGACGTGCGGGAAGACATGGGCTCGCTGGTCTCGGTCAAAGGCATGGTCGAAAAGCCCGCCGCCGGAACCGCGCCGTCGAACCTCGCGGTGATCGGCCGCTATATCCTGTCGCCGCAGGTCCTGCAGAACCTCGAGGACAAGCAGGTCGGCGCAGGCGGTGAGATCCAGCTGACCGACGCGATCGCCAAGCAGATCGGCAGCGAAGATGACGGCGTCTACGGCTTCCGCTTCAACGGCCAGCGTTTCGACTGCGGCTCCAAGGCGGGCTTCCTGCAGGCGACCGTGTCCTTCGGTCTGGAGCGCGACGAGCTGCGCGACGATCTCGAGGCGTATCTGCACGAGGTCATTTCCTCGCGCAAAGCCGCGCAGTAACGTCTGTAGTCACATCTGATGGCAAATGTTCTCGTGACAGGAGGCGCGGGCTATATCGGCTCGCACGCCTGTAAAGCTTTGAGACAGGCAGGGTATACGCCTGTCACTTATGATAATCTCGTCACCGGCTGGGAGCAGGCGGTGAAATTCGGCCCGTTCGAGAAGGGCAGCCTCTCGGACCGCGCGCGGCTCGACGAGGTCTTCGCCAAGTACCAGCCCATCGCGGTCATGCATTTCGCCGCGCTCAGCCAGGTCGGCGAAGCCATGTCCCAGCCCGGTCTTTACTGGCGCAACAATGTCGAAGGGTCGCTGACGCTGATCGAGGCCGCCTGCGCTGCGGGCTGCAAGAACTTCGTCTTCTCCTCGACCTGCGCCACCTATGGCGAGCATGACAATGTGGTGCTCGATGAAGAGACGCCGCAAATCCCGCTCAACGCCTATGGCGCATCCAAGCGGGCGGTGGAGAACATCCTGCGCGACTTCGCGGCGTCGGACGGGCTGACCCACGTGATCTTCCGCTACTTCAACGTGGCGGGCGCCGATCCCGAGGGCGAGGTGGGCGAGCATCACCGCCCCGAGACGCACCTCATCCCGGTCATGCTCGAGGCGATCGACGGCAAGCGCCCGGCGCTGACCATCCATGGCACCGATTACGACACACCGGACGGCACCTGCATCCGCGACTATGTGCATGTGATGGATCTGGTGGAGGCGCATGTGCTGGGGCTGAAATGGCTCGAGGCGGGCAAGCCCTCTTCGGTGTTCAACCTTGGCACCGGCAAGGGTTTCTCGGTGCGCGAAGTGATCGACGCATCGCGCGCCGTCACCAACCGCGAGGTGCCGCATTCGGAAGGGCCGCGCCGCGCCGGGGATGCCACAAAGCTTGTGTCGGGCTCGACCCGTGCATTGGCCGAGCTTGGCTGGGAACCGGCACGCTCCACCATGCCAAAGATGATCGAAGATGCGTGGAACTGGCACCTCAACGGGCACTACGATCACTGAGGTGACGCCCCCTCCGGCTCGCCTGCTGGATCTGACGCGGCTCGCCAGTCGCGCAGGGCGGGTTATGACCGGCGTGGACCGCGTGGAATATGCCTATCTGGACCGGCTCCTGCAGGAGCCGGTTCCGCTTTTTGCGCTGGTGAAAACCTCTCTGGGTTATTTGCTGCTGGACCGTGCTGGGTGCGCCGAGATGAAGCGGCGGCTCGACGCGCAGGACTGGCCCGATCCCAATTTTCTGGCCCGCATAGCCCGCCGAAATGACCCAGCCCGCGCCGGTGCCGAAATGGCGCTGCGCCGCGCCGCATGCGCCCGCGCCCTGCCCGCGCGTCTCGGACCGATGCTGCGGCGTCACCTGCCTGCGGGAGCCGTCTATCTCAACACAGGTCACAGCAATTTCTCGGACCGGGTGATCGCGGCGCTTCGGCAGTTGCCTCAGGCAAGGATCGCAGTGCTGCTACACGACACGATCCCGCTCGACTGGCCGCAGTTCCAGCGCGAAGGCAGTGTCGAGACCTTTGCCGCCTTCCTGCGCCGTGTAGGCCAGAGCGCCGATCTGGTGATCTGCAATTCCGAGGTGACCCGCCGCGATATGCTGCGGCACTTTTCGGGGCAGCGCACCCCCAAGAACATCGTCGCGCATCTGGGTGTGCCCCGCCCCATACCCGGCACAGCGCCGCAAGGGCCATGGACCGGCGCGCCCTATTTCGTCGTGCTGGGCACCATCGAGCCGCGCAAGAACCATGCGCTGCTGCTGGACATCTGGCGTGACCTTGCACCGCCCGCGCATCTGCTGATCTGCGGCCAGCGCGGCTGGAAGAATGAGGAGGTCTTTGCCGCGCTCGACGCGGGCCTCCCGCGCGTTCACGAACTGCCCGGCCTGAGCGACGCAGAGATCGCCGCCCTGCTGCGGCAGAGCGCGGGGCTGCTCTTTCCCAGCCATGCCGAAGGCTATGGCCTTCCCCCGGTCGAAGCAGCCGCGCTTGGCATGCCCGTGCTCAGCGCGCCACTGCCCGTGGTGCAGGAGGTTCTGGGCGACAATCCGGTTTACGCAGACGAATCGGACCGATATCTTTGGGCCTCAAGAATAAGGCAAATGGCCAAAGGGTATCGGGCGCAACCGGACGAGGCGGTTCAGGAGCGGGGAGCTTTCACCCCGCCAAGCTGGGACGCGCATTTCAAAGCCGTGTTAACCCTGATTTGATAGCTGGCGCCAAGCCGGCCGCGGGGCCTCGCCCCGAATGAGGGATAACGCGTGGGTGCATGGCAATCATACAGGCTTCGGCTGCAGCGCAAACGCTGGCTGATCCGGGCCCTGCGCAAACGGCGTGAACTGACCGCCGTCACCGACCGCACCGGTAGCCTCCGCCCGTCCGATCTCATTGTCTTCTGCACCGCCCGCAACGAGGGCGTGCGCCTGCCGTGGTTCCTGAAATACTACCGCGAGATGGGCGTGAACCATTTCATCATGGTCGACAACGACAGCACTGACGGCTCGCTCGACTACCTCAAGGCGCAAGAGGATGTCTCGGTCTGGCATACAAGCGCCAGCTACAAGCGATCGCGCTTCGGCATGGACTGGATCAACTGGCTGCTGCGCCGCTATGGCCACGGCCATTGGGTGCTGGTGGTCGATCCTGACGAGCTGTTTCTCTACCCATTCTGCGACACCCGCCCGCTGCGTGCACTGACCGACTGGCTCGACGCCTCCTCGATCAAAAGCTTCTCGGCCATGTTGCTGGACATGTACCCCAAGGGGCGGCTCGACGCGCAGCCATATGAGGCCGGGCAGGACCCGCTCGAGATCGCCTCGTGGTTCGATGCCGGAAACTACTCGGTGAAAAAGAACAAGCGCTTCGGCAACCTGTGGATACAGGGTGGCCCGCGCGCGCGCATGTTCTTCGGCGACCGGCCCGAACGCGCGCCCGCGCTCAACAAGGTGCCGCTGGTCAAATGGGATCGCCGCTACGCCTACGTCAGCTCGACGCATATGCTGCTGCCGCGGGGCCTGAACCTCGTCTATGACGAATGGGGCGGAGAGAAAGCCTCGGGCCTGCTGCTGCACACCAAGTTTCTGGACACGTTCAACGCCAAGGCCGAAGAGGAACTCAGCCGCAAACAGCACTACGCCGGCTCGACCGAATATATCGCCTACGCCGAGGGGGTCCGCGACAATCCCGACCTCTGGTGCAAATGGTCCGAGAAATACATCAACTG
This sequence comes from Salipiger sp. PrR002, assembly GCF_010500775.1. Classification (NCBI taxonomy): domain Bacteria; kingdom Pseudomonadati; phylum Pseudomonadota; class Alphaproteobacteria; order Rhodobacterales; family Roseobacteraceae; genus Salipiger; species Salipiger sp. PrR002. The sequence goes on along the minus strand of NZ_JAAGOU010000003.1, from coordinate 19,468 downwards.
GCGCCAGCTCGAGATCCTTGGGCTGATGTCCAAGGGCAACTGGGCATGACGGGGCGGCGGCTATGAGCGTCGGGATCATCATGCTGGTGCACACCGCCTTTGACCGCGCCGAGCAAGTGGCGCGGCATTGGGCACGGGCGGGCTGCCCGGTGGTGATCCATGTGGACAGCAAGGTGCCGGAAAAGACCTATGGCGCCTTCACCAAGGCTCTGTCCGACCTGCCCGACGTGATCTTCTCGCCCCGCCATCGCTGCGAATGGGGCACATGGGGGCTTGTCGCTGCCAGTCAGGACGCCGCCGAGATGATGCTAGATCGCTTCGCGGCGGTGCGGCACGTCTATCTCACCTCCGGGTCTTGCCTGCCGCTGCGCCCGGTCGAGGAACTGATCGACTATCTCGACGCGCGGCCCCAGACCGATTTCATCGAAAGTGCCACCACTGCCGATGTGCCGTGGACGGTGGGCGGGCTCGACCACGAGCGGTTCACGCTCTTCTTCCCTTTCTCTTGGCGCCGCAACCGCTACCTCTTTGACCGCTTCGTCGAAGCACAGCGCGCGCTGCACGTCTCGCGCCGGATCCCCAAAGGGGTCGTGCCGCATATGGGCAGCCAGTGGTGGTGCCTCACCCGGCAGACCCTGAGCGCAATCCTGCAGTGCCCGCAGCGCCGCCGCCACGAGCGCTATTTCAAGCGCGTCTGGATCCCCGATGAGAGCTATTTCCAGTCGCTCGCACGGCTCCATTCGCAGAATATCGAAAGCCGTTCCCTGACGCTCTCGAAGTTCGATTTCCAAGGCAAGCCGCACATCTTCTATGACGATCACCTGCAGCTGCTGCGGCGCTCGGATTGTTTCGTCGCGCGCAAGATCTGGCCCCACGCCGGGCGGCTTTATCAGACCTTCCTGAACCACCCCGAAAGCGCCGCGAACCGGCAGGAGCCGAACCCCGGCAAGATCGACCGCATCTTCGCCAAGGCGGTCGACCGCCGGACCCGAGGGCGTTCGGGGCTCTACATGCAGTCGCGTTATCCCAACTTCGGCTGGGAAAACGGCATGACCGCGGCACGCTATTCCGTGTTTCAGGGGTTTGCCGAGCTTTTCGAGGATTTCGAGCCGTGGCTCGGTCGTGCCACCGGGGCGCAGGTGCATGGTCATCTCTTTGCCCCCGAGCGCGCCGAATTCGCTGGTGGGCAGACGCTGCTCAATGGCGCGCTGCCGGACACCGCCGCCTACCGCGACTGGAACCCCAAGGCCTTTCTCACCAACCTGATCTGGAGCACGCGAGGCGAGCGCCAGTGCTTTCAGTTCGGCCCCCATGACGCGCCCGACATCATGTGGGACATGGCCCGCGACCCCAACGCCCAGATCAGCGTCATCTCGGGCGCTTGGGCGGTGCCGCTGTTCCGGTCCGGAGGGGATTTTTCCAAACTGCGTGCCGAGGCGGCGGCGCTGCAGAAGGCCGAACATGCGTTGCTGGATGAATTGCGCTCGCCGGACGCCAAGGCGCGCATCCGCATCTGGACCATGGCTGAATTCATCGAGGCCCCGATGGAGCCGCTGCAGCTGATCATCGACGAAATCGGCCACAAATCCCCCCGCCGCTTGGCAGAGGCGCCGGTGATGCTCGACCTGAACGGCTTTGGCCGGTTCCTGCAGCAACTCAAGAACCAAGGGATGCACCCCTACCTCATGGGCGACTTCCCGGTCGAACCGGCGCCGCGTCCCAGCGCATCTCCGGCGCGCAAACCCTACCTCGTGAAGAACTGAGTTTTCATGTCCAACCGTTTTGACAGTTTCGTCGTCTTTGCCGAGATGCGCACCGGCTCGAATTTCCTCGAGACCAACCTCAACGCGATGGACGGGCTGACCTGCCACGGCGAGGCGTTCAACCCGCATTTCATCGGTTACCCCAATTCGAGTGAAATTCTCGGCGTCACCCAGGCAGAGCGCGACGCCGACCCGCTGCGGCTTCTGCAGGTGATCCGGCAGCAGACGCCGGGGGGCATGGGCGGCTTTCGGTTTTTCCACGACCACGACCCGCGCGTGCTGCCGACGCTGCTCGAGGATGAGCGCGTGGCGAAGATCGTGCTGACCCGCAACCCGGTCGAAAGCTACGTCAGTTGGAAGATCGCGCAGGCCACCGGCCAGTGGAAGCTGACCAACGTCAAAAAGCGCAAGGACGCGCAGGCAGAGTTCGACGGCCCCGAGTTCGAGGCGCATTTGGCGCGGCTGCAGGATTTTCAGGTGCATCTGATGACCGCGCTGCAGACCTCTGGGCAGACCGCCTTCTATGTGGCCTATGAGGATCTGCAGAACGTGGCGGTGATGAACGGTTTGGCGAAATGGCTGGGCATTCCGGCCCGGCTTGACGCGCTCGACGCCTCGCTCAAGCGCCAGAACCCGCAGCCTGTGGCCGAGAAGGTCGCCAATCCCGACGAGATGGAGCGCGCGCTGGCCCGCCTCGACCGCTTCAACCTCTCCCGCACGCCGAGTTTCGAGCCGCGCCGCGGGCCGGTGGTGCCCTCTTACGTGGCAGGCGCGGAAACGCCGCTGATCTACATGCCGATCCACTCTGGCCCCACGGACAGCGTGCGCCAATGGCTCTGCGCCCTCGACGGCGCGGACGAAGAGGCACTGATCACCGGCTTCAGCCAGAAGACCCTGCGCCAGTGGAAACGCGCGCGGCCCGGGCATCGCGGCTTTACCGTCGTGCGTCACCCTCTGGCCCGCGCCTATGACGCCTTCTGCAGCAAGATCCTCGACACCGGCCCCGGCGGCTATGCGCGCATCCGCAAGACGCTGCGCCGCGCCCACGGGCTGCCGCTGCCCGAGGGCGCCCCCGGCCCCGACTACACCGCCGAGCAGCACCGCGCCGCCTTCGACGCCTTCCTGCATTTCGTGAAGGCCAATCTCGCCGGGCAGACCGCCCTGCGCATCGACGGGCATTGGGCCTCGCAAAGCCAGTGCCTGCAGGGCATGGCCGAGTTCACCCTGCCCGATATGATCGTGCGCGAAGACGAGATGGCGGTCTATCTGCCTGCCTTGGCCATGCAGGTGGGTCATCCCGCGCCGCCGGAACCCGAGCCCGAAAGCCGCTCCGCCGCTGCGCCCTATGCGCTTGCCGATATCTACGATGCCGATCTCGAAGCGCTGGCGCGGGATGTCTACCAGCGCGACTACCTGATGTTCGGTTTCGGCGACTGGGCCTGAGGCCCGCCTTTCAACAGCGCGCAACGAAAAAGGAGCGGACCTTGTGGCCCGCTCCTTCAGAACGTCATGTCGCGCGGGCTCAGGCCGCCTGCGACGAGCGATCCTCGGTCAGCACCGCATAGAGCGTCGCCGGATCCGGGTTCGCCCGCAGCTTGGTGCAGAGCGCCGCATCGCGCAGCGAGCGCGAGACCAGCGCCAGCGCCTTCAGGTGCTCGACCCCGGCGTCTTCGGGCGCGAAGAGCGCAAAGACCACATCCACCGGCTGACGGTCGACCGCTTCGAATTCAACCGGCTTCTCCAGCAGGATGAACACGCCGTGCACCTGATCGATGCCCGGAATCCGCGCATGCGGCAGCGCGACGCCATGGCCCACCCCGGTGGGTCCAAGGCTTTCACGCTCCATCAGCGCCTCGACGGCCGAGGCCGCGTGGATGCCGTAGGCGGTTTCGGCCAGCTCGGCGATGTCATGCATCAGCCGCTTCTTGCTGCTTGCCGCCGCGACGACCTTCACGGCCTGCGGTTTCAGGAGTTCAAGAAAGGTCATTGACCGCCCTTTACTGTCTGCTCGAAGGCGCCGATCACCCGGCAGGTTGCGACCCTTACGGATCGATCCAGCCGATATTGCCGTCTTCACGCCGATACACGACGTTCACGCCATCCTTTTTTTCGTTGCGGAAGACCAGCACGGGAGCCCCGGCCAGTTCCATCTGCATCACGGCTTCGCCTACGGTCAGCGACGGGATCGAAGTCTCCATCTCTGCCACGATAATGGGCTGCAGCGTGTCGGGCTCGGCATCTTCATGCGAGTCCTCTTCGCGCGCGAGGATATACGAGGCAGCGTTCTGGAGTTCAACGGGCTCCGCGCGATCCTTGTGATGGTCTTTCAGGCGTCGCTTGTATCGACGCAGCTGCTTGTCGATCTTCTCGCAGCAGCCGTCGAAGGCCGAGTAGATCTCGGTCGCCTTGTCCTTCGCCGAGGTGGTCAGCCCCGTCGACAGGTGGACAGTGACCTCGCAGACGTATTCATGCGCACTCTTGGAAAAGGTGATATTCGCATCGGTAGGACGACCGGAGTACTTCCCAAATACCCCATCAAGCTCTTGTTTTGTATGAGTTTGAAGTGCGTCGCCGATGTCGATCTGCTTACCCGTGATCTGATAGCGCATCTTTGTTCCTTCTCTCTTTGGATCCGTATCGCATCCAGCCCGGAGGCTGCCTCAGATGTGGTGCGGATCAGGGGTGACGCAAGGCCGCTGCAGAATGGATCCGGCTTCCCCTCTCCTCTGGGGACGCAAATGCCGGAGCTGCAGAATAACGGTGCGTCATAACCTCATTTGAGGTCAGCACCCCCCGTTTTGTCAATGATCTGTCGCAAACTCGAGAGGGAAGGATAGGCGAAATTCCTCAAGGAATCGCTTTAGCTGATGCGGAAGTTCTCGCCGAGGTAAACGCGGCGCACGTTTTCGTTCTGCACCACTTCCGCCGGCGTGCCCGACATCAGCACCTGCCCGTCGTGCAGGATATAGGCCCGGTCGACGATCTCGAGCGTCTCGCGAACGTTATGGTCGGTGATCAGAACGCCGATGCCGCGCTTCTTCAGATCGGCGACAAGATGCCGGATGTCGCCAACGCTGATCGGGTCGACGCCGGCAAAGGGCTCGTCGAGCAGCAGATACTTGGGGTTGGCCGCAAGGCAGCGGGCGATCTCGACCCGGCGCCGCTCACCGCCCGAGAGCGCCAGCGCGGGCGCGCGGCGCAGGTGCTCGATGGAGAAGCCGCCCAGAAGTTCCTCCAGCCGCTCGCGGCGGCGGTGGCGGTCGGTCTCGGAGATATCGAGCACGGCGGCGATATTGTCTTCGACCGAGAGGCCGCGAAAGATGGATTTCTCTTGCGGCAGATAGCCGATGCCCATGCGCGCGCGGCGGTACATGGGCAGATAGGTCACCTCGCGCCCGTCGATGGTCACCTGCCCGCCTTCGGGGTTCACCAGACCGGCGATAGAATAGAAGGTGGTGGTCTTGCCGCAGCCGTTCGGCCCGAGCAGCGCGACGACCTCGCCACGATCAAGCTTCAGCGTGACGTCGCGGATCACCGTGCGCTTGCGGTAGCTCTTGCGCAGATGCTCGACCCGCAGGCCCTGACCGCCTTCGGTCACAGTAAGTTCGGGGCGGGCCATCAGTTCTGACCTTGCCCGCTGCTGTCTTGATTGATCACCGTCTGCACCCGCCCGGCCATCTGCGCCGTGCCAGCCTCGAGGTTGACCACCATCCGCTCGGAGGTGAGCGCGTTGCCGCCTTGGGTCAGCAGCACATTTCCGGTCATCACCACGGTGCCTGCGTCGATGTCGTAATCCGCGCGCTCTGCCTCGGCGGCTTCCTCGCCGCTGACCAGCGTCACGCCGCCGGTGGCCTCCATGCGCTGGATACGGCCCGCGCCGCTTTCGCCTTCGGCGTAGACCACCAGAACCCGCGGCGCGGCGAGGCGCATCTCGCCCTGCCCGATCACCACATTGCCGGTATAGAGCGCCGTGCCGTCCTTCTGGTTCACCTCCAGCTGATCGGCGGTCACTTCGACCGGAGCGCTGGTGTCCTGCTGCATCCTGCCGAAAGCCACGCTGGTGCCCTGGGCAGACGCGGGGCTGACCAGCGCGAGCAGCGCAATCATCAAGGCGGCAATGCGAAACATCATCAACTCACTCTTTTTTCGGATCATATATCAGCTTCACGCCATCCGTGAAAAGCAGTTGCACGTCATCCTCACCGCCAGAGGAGGTGATTTTCAGCCGACCCGCAGTGAAACGCCCTGCAGGGCCCTCGCCGCTCACCGGGGCCAGTGTCTCTGCCTCGATGCGGTCAAGAGCCGCGCGCATCTGGTCGGTGGTGATCACATAGCCGGTCGAACTGGTGATGCGCACGCCCTTCTGCAACAGCGCCGCCTGCATCTCGTCGCTCAGCGTTGCAAGGTTCGCGTCCAGCGTGAGCCTGCTGCCATCGGCCATATCCATCGTGGCATAGAAGCCATCCGCCTCAAGCTCGCCGTTCTCGCCGCCGGTGGGCCGCGCGCTTTCGGCGGTCATGGTCACCGAGTCTCCGCGCGGCGTGGTGCCGGAATATTGCGGCGCGGCCACCTGCTCACGCTCGGGAAGGCTGCCCTCGGCGTAGGGGATGCTCTGCGAGGTCTGCGAGCCGCGCGACAGCAAGAACAGCGTCGAGAGAGAGGCCAGCGCCACAAGCGGCAGCAGGATCTTCAGCCAAGCGATGAAGCTGGAATATGAATCTCGGCGCTGTGCCATCGGTCAGCTATGCGCAAAAATGTCGGTGTCCGCCCAGCCGAGCAGATCGAGCTTGGCGCGTGCGGGCAGGAAATCAAAGCACGATTGCGCAAGCTCACTGCGGCCCTCGCGCGCCAGCATGACGTCGAACGCCTCGCGCAGCCGGTGCAGATGCAGCACGTCGGAAGCAGCGTAGTCGATCTGTGCCTGTTTCAGTTCAGGCGCGCCCCAGTCGCTGGATTGCTGCTGCTTCGAGATGTCGACGCCCAGCAGTTCCTGCGCGATGTTCCGCAGGCCGTGGCGGTCGGTATAGGTGCGCACGAGGCGGCTCGCGATCTTGGTGCAATAGACCGGCGCCGCCAGCGCCCCAAAGGCATTATACATGGCGGCAATGTCGAAGCGCCCGAAGTGGAACAGCTTGAGCACCTGCGGATCTTCGAGCAGGCGGCAGAGGTTGGGGGCCTCGGTCTGACCCCGCGCGACCTGAATCAGATGCGCGTCGCCATCGCCCGCCGAAAGCTGCACGACACACAGCCGGTCGCGATGCGGGTTGAGGCCCATGGTCTCGCAATCGATGGCCACGACAGAGCCAAGGTCCAGCCCGTCCGGCAGATCGCCCTGATAGAGATGGTTCGCCATGCTGGCCCCTTCGGTTCACGCAACGTCGGTTCACGCAGGTTCAATTCGCGTAGGCGCGCGTGATCACGCGCGTATGCCCGCACATAGGCCTCCGCCGCGCGCCATGCAACTGCGGCGGTGACGGCAAGATCGCCACATTCGCCCGTCTGGTCGCCCTCAAATGTGACGAGATTTGCCCCCAATGAGGCATCAAACGGGCGACACACGGCACTGATTCGGGCGCGCTGATCGCAAATTACATCAACTTGTAACATTTCGTGAGTCGCGATGATCGCCTCTGGCGTGTGCCGCCCGACCGGCACCCCGCTCATAGAAAACGCTCAGCACGGGGATCGGAAGCCCGCCATCCAGCGGCGCGATTGTTTCCATATTTCGGCAGCGAGTTTCATCGCGCTTTTCGGGCACCCGGTAAAATCACCGGTGTACGGAAACGATCAAGCCGTGTGTCCAATTTTAGACACATACCGAAGACGACCAAAGCAAAGGCAAGCGCGCACCGTTTCCAGAATTCCGACCTGAACAACCACCAAGGCGAGCCGGAATATCCCGCAAAAAGCCACTCCATAGGGCCCATAAGCCCCTCAGCGGCAGGGGTTTCCCGCGCAGATCTCGGTTCCCAAAGTCACCTCAAGATTGCGTTCCAAAGCTTGAGTTGACGATGATCTCGGCGAGTTACATAAGAGGTCTTGTCGGGCGGATGCCTTATTTCCGCCGCATAACGGCACTTGGGGGTTGGTGCTTCCACTTTGGGAGTGTGTGTGAGTCTGCTGAAAGTCGCTTGGGACTGAACATCTGAAAAATTGATATGCCTGCCGGTCAGGTCCGACCCGCGATGCCCCTTGGCACCGTATTCGGAACTTGCATCCAAAGGCCGTCCCGCGCGCCCTAGTGCCGCCTTGCATAGCTTCCGTCGATGAACCTCGGGGAGGTCGAATTGACGATGCATGCCAACCAATCGCGAAACGCGGTTGTCGATTTCGAAAACCTGATCGACGAGGCGCTGAACAGCGCCCCGCATCGTGCCGCCTATCGCGGCGTGTTCAAGCGCGTGCTCGACATCGCGCTGGTGCTGATCATGGCGCTGCCGGTGCTGCCCTTCGTGCTGGTCTTTGCCGCTCTGGTGGCGCGTGATGGCCATGCGCCGTTTTATCTGCAACGCCGTGTCGGGCGGAACGGGCGCGTGTTCCGTATGTGGAAGCTGCGCACCATGGTGCCGAATGCCGATTGCCTGCTGGCGGCGCATCTGCGGGCGAACCCGCTGGCGCGCGTCGAGTGGGACCGCAATCAAAAGCTGCGCAACGACCCCCGCATCACCCCGATCGGGCGTCTGCTGCGCAAGACCTCGATCGACGAGCTGCCGCAGCTGTGGAACGTGCTGCGCGGCGAGATGTCGCTCGTCGGCCCGCGCCCGATGATGGTCGAGCAGACCCCGATCTATCCCGGCACCGCCTACTACGCGCTGCGCCCCGGCATCACCGGTTTCTGGCAGACCTCGGTGCGCAACGAGGCCAGCTTCTCGGAGCGGGCGGAGTTCGACACCGCCTATCTGGCGGAACTGTCCTTCGTGACCGACATCAAGGTGCTGGCGCGCACCGTCAAAGTGGTCTGGACCGGCACCGGCTGCTGACACGCCTCTCCCCCCGAGACGGCATAAAGCCCCCGCAAACGCGGGGGCTTTCTTTTTGCCTCCCTGCGACGCCCGCCCCAAAGCAAAGGGCGCCCGGGTTTCCCCGGACGCCCCCTTTCGGTCGTCTCTGCGGCGGCTGGTGATCAGGCGCTCGGCAGGATGACGATCTCGACGCGGCGGTTCTGCTGCTTGCCTTCCGGCGTCAGGTTCGACGCGATCGGCTGGTCTTCGCCGCGACCGATCGACTGCACGCGGTAGGAGGGCACGCCCTGCTGCATCAGCAGCGAGGCCACAGCCGCCGCGCGACGCTGCGAGAGCGACTGGTTGTAGGCAGCCGCGCCGTCGCTGTCGGTGTGGCCGATCACCTGAACGGTGGTGTTCGGATATTCCATCAGGCTGCGGCCGACGGTGGCGATATCGCCCTGCAGGTCGGGACGCAGCGACGCGCTATCGGTGGCAAACAGGATGTCCTGCGGCATGGTCACGATCAGGCGGTCACCGGTGTTGGTGATGCCGACGTTGTTGCCCAGCTGCTGGCGCAGCGCCGCTTCCTGCTTGTCGAGGTTGTTGCCGATCAGGCCGCCCGCGATGGCGCCTGCAGCAGCCCCCGCAAGCGCATTCTTGGCGGCGTCGGAGTTGTTGCCGCCGATGGCGCGGCCCGCGACAGCGCCACCAAGAGCGCCGATCAGCACGCCGTTCTTGGCTTGGCGGTTCGGATCGTTCACGTCGGTACAGGCGCTCAGCGCCATGGCGCCGGCGAGAGTGAGAAGAACGGTTGTCTTAGCCCGGAACATGTAATGCCTCGTTTCGTTGGCCCAAACTTGGGTGTGCCCCTGTTATAGTGCGCATAACCGCCCCGCCAATGGCGCGCTGCACACTTTGTCGGCAGATCCCCGCCCACGTTTGTCATAGTATTTCCGGCATCGTGCTTGCGGGCTTTCAGGCTCGCGCGCCAAGCTCCTGCGCCCCGGCCTTTGGCGCTCCGGCCTCCTGCGCCTCCAGCCGCGCCGCTTCCCAAGCGAGGATGGCACGCTTGACCGGCAGCCCCCAGTGATAGCCGCCGAGCCCGCCCGACTTGCGCAGCGCCCGGTGACAGGGGATCAGCAGCGAGACCGGATTGCGCCCCACGGCGGTGCCCACCGCGCGCACCGCACGCGGGCTGCCGATGGCCTCGGCGATCTCGGAATAGCTGGTGACATGCCCCGAGGGGATGCGCATCAACGCCTCCCAGACCTTGATCTGGAACGGCGCGCCAATGAGATAGATCGGCACCTCCCCCTGCTGCTGCACCCCGAAAGCCGCCAGCACCCAAGGGCGCAGGAACATCGGATCTTCGATGAACTCGGCATTGGGCCAGCGCGAGAGCAGGTCCTGAAAAGTCTCCTCCTCGCCCGCTTCGGCGGCAAAGCCCATGCCGCAGATGCCCTTCTCGGTGCCCATGACAAGCGCCGGGCCGAAGGGGCTTTCGAACCAGCCCCAGAAGATCACCAACCCCTGCCCGCCCTTGGCGAAGTCGCCGGGGCTCATCGCCTCCCAGCGCAGGAAGAGGTCATGCAGCCGCCCGCCGCCCGAAAGCCCCGCCGCATGCGCCGTCTCCAGCGTCGAGAAGCGGTCCGAGAGCAGCGCCTTGGCGTGGCCGAGCGCGAGATACTGCTGGAAGCGCTTCGGCGAGACCCCGGCCCAGCGGGAGAACAGCCGCTGGAAATGCGCCGGGCTCATGTCCATCTGCGCCGCCAGCGTCTCGAGCGTCATCTGCGGGCCGCCCGCGTCAATCAGCTCGATCGCGCGGCGCATGACGTTGAAGTGGTATCCCTGCTGTGCAAGCTCGCCCATCACGGCCTCCTGATGCTCCTGACCTTTGGAATAGCGGGAAACCGGCCTCGCGCGCGACCCGAATGTTGCGCAAGCGGCGCGGGCGGGATTTGCGTATTTATCAAAGAGAAGAAGGTGGACTTGCGGGAATGGGCCCGGCGTTGCATAGCAGAGATCATGGCCAAGCAGCTCGATTATCACACGATCCGCGAGATCTTCACCCGCTTCCACGCCTCCGAACCGGAGCCGAAAGGGGAGCTCGACCACGTCAACGCCTACACGCTGGTGGTGGCGGTGGCGCTTTCGGCGCAGGCGACCGACGCGGGGGTGAACCGCGCGACGCATGAGCTGTTCAAGATCGCCGACACGCCCGAGAAGATGCTCGCGCTCGGTGAAGAGGGCGTCATTCAGCACATCAAGACCATCGGCCTTTACCGCAACAAGGCCAAGAACGTCATCAAACTGTCGAAAATCCTCGTCGAGGACTACGGCGGCGAGGTGCCCTGTTCGCGCGCCGCGCTGGAAAGCCTGCCCGGCGTCGGGCGCAAGACCGCCAATGTGGTGCTGAACATGTGGTGGCATTATCCGGCGCAGGCGGTGGACACGCATATCTTCCGTTTCGGCAACCGCTCGGGCGTCTGCCCCGGCAAGGACGTCGTCGCCGTCGAGCGCGCCATCGAAGACAATATCCCGGTGGATTTCCAGCAGCATGCGCATCACTGGATGATCCTGCACGGGCGCTACACCTGCGTCGCGCGCAAGCCCAAATGCGGGGCCTGCCTGATCCGCGACCTCTGCCAATTCGAGGAAAAAACCCTATGAAGAAGTATCAGGTTGTCGGCATCGGCAACGCCATCGTCGACGTGCTGACCCGTGCCGATGACTCGTTCCTCGAGCATATGGGCATCACCAAGGGCATCATGCAGCTGGTCGAGCGCGAGCGCGCCGAGCTGCTTTATGGCGCCATGGAGGGCCGGGTGCAGGCGCCGGGCGGCTCGGTGGCCAATACGCTTGCGGGACTCGGCAACCTTGGGCTGCGCACCGCCTTCATCGGCCGGGTGCATGACGACGCGCTGGGGCGTTTCTATGCCGAGGCGATGGAGAAGGACGGCACCGCCTTCGTCAACCCGCCGGTGCCCGGCGGTGAACTGCCGACCTCGCGCTCGATGATCTTCGTGTCCCCGGACGGCGAGCGCTCGATGAACACCTACCTCGGCATCTCGGCCGAGCTGGGCCCGGACGATGTGGACGAAGCGGTGGCCGCCGAGGCCGAGATCGTCTTTCTCGAGGGCTATCTCTTCGACAAGGACAAGGGCAAGGAGGCCTTCATCCGCCTCGCCCGCGCCTGCCGCGCCGCGGGCGGCAAGGCCGGGATCGCCATTTCCGATCCCTTCTGCGTCGAGCGTCACCGCGAGGACTTCCTGCAGCTGATCGAGCACGAGATGGACTATGTGATCGGCAATGAGGCCGAGATCCGCTCGCTCTATCAGGACGACTCGCTGGAGGCCGATCTGGCCCGCGTCGCGGCGATCTGCCCGCTGGTGATCTGCACCCGCTCGGGCGATGGGGTGACGATCATGCGCGATGGTGAGCGCACCGATGTGCCGGTGACCAAGATCGTCCCCGTCGATGCCACTGGCGCGGGCGACCAGTTCGCTGCGGGGTTCCTTTATGGGCTCGCCACCGGCGCCGACATGGCGACCGCGGGCCGCATGGGCACCGTGGCGGCGACCGAGGTGATCAGCCACATGGGCCCGCGCCCCGAGGCCAGCCTTCCCGAGCTCTTCCGCGAGGCCGGGCTGCTCTGAGGCGGGCCTTCCCCCGAAAACGAAAAACGGCGTCCCCGCGGGGACGCCGTTTTTCGTTGCGGCAGTGTTCGGCGCGCTTAATGCGCCTCGGCCCAGTTCGCCCCCTGCCCGGCGTCGACCACCAGCGGCACGTCGAGCTTCACCACCGGCTCGGCGGCGCCCTCCATGACCTCGCGCGCGGTGGCGATGAGCGTGTCGACGCCGCCTTCCTCGACCTCGAAGATCAGTTCGTCGTGCACCTGCAGCAGCATCTTGGCGGGCTGGCCTTCAATCGCGGCGGGCATGCGGATCATCGCGCGGCGGATGATGTCCGCCGCCGTGCCCTGGATCGGCGCGTTGATCGCGGCGCGCCGCGCAAAGCCCGAGCGCGGGCCCTTGGCGTTGATCTCGGGCGTGTGGATCACCCGTCCGAACAGCGTCTCGACCCGGTCGTGTTCCTTGGCGAAGGCAATGGTCTCGTCCATGTAGGTCTTGATGCCCGGGAAGCGCTCGAAGTAGCGGTCGATGAAGGCCTGCGCCTCGCCACGCGGGATGCGCAGGTTGCGCGCGAGACCGAAGCCCGAGATGCCGTAGATCACCCCGAAGTTGATCGCCTTGGCGCGGCGGCGGATCTCCGGCGTCATCTCTTCCATCGGCACGCCGAACATCTCGGAGGCGGTCATCGCGTGAATGTCCTGCCCCTCGCGGAAGGCCTGCTTGAGCGCGGCGATATCGGCCATATGCGCAAGGATGCGCAGCTCGATCTGGCTGTAGTCGAGCGCCACGATCACCTTGCCCTCGGGCGCAACAAAGGCCTCGCGGATGCGCCGCCCTTCTTCCGAGCGCACCGGGATGTTCTGCAGGTTCGGCTCGGTCGAGGCGAGACGCCCGGTGTTGGCCCCGGCGATGGAATAGGAGGTGTGCACCCGGCCCGTCTCGGCGTTGATATGCTCCTGCAGCGCGTCGGTGTAGGTCGACTTCAGCTTCTGCATCTGGCGGTAGTCCAGCACGCGGGCGGCGAAGTCATGCTCGGTGGCCAGATCCTCCAGCACCTCGGCGGGGGTCGACCATGCGCCGGTCTTGGTCTTCTTGCCGCCCTCGAGCCCCATCTCGGCAAAGAGGATCTCGCCCACCTGCGCCGGGGAGTTTACGTTGAAAGGGTGCCCCGCAAGTTCGTGCAGCTCGGCCTCGAGCCCGGCCATCTTCTGCGCGAAGGCGGTGGACATGCGTGAGAGCGTGCCGCGGTCCACCTGCACACCGGCCAGTTCCATCTGCGCCAGCACCGGCACCAGCGGGCGCTCAGTGCCTTCGTAGACACGGGTGACGCGGGAGAGGTGCAGCCGCGGCTTCAGCAGCTTCCACAGGCGCAGGGTGATGTCGGCGTCTTCGGCGGCGTATTTCACCGCATCCTCGATCGGCACCCGGTCGAAGGTGATCATCTTCTTGCCCGAGCCCAAGAGCTCCTTGATCGGGATCGGCGTGTGGCCGAGGTAACGCTCCGACAGCGTGTCCATGCCGTGTCCGTGCAGACCTGCGTGCAGCGCGTAAGAGATCAGCATGGTGTCGTCGATCGGCGCGACGCCGATACCGTAGCGCGACAGCACCTTGGCATCGTATTTCATGTTCTGGCCGATCTTCATCACCGCCGGGTCTTCGAGCAGCGGCTTCAGCAGGTCCAGCGCCTCGTTCATCGGCATCTGCCCCTCGGCCAGATCGTCCGAGCCGAAAAGGTCGCTCTCGCCGCCTGCCGCGCGATGCGCCAGCGGGATGTAGCAGGCCTGCCCCGGCTCGACGGCCAGCGAGACGCCGACCAGATCGCAGGTCATCTCGTTGAGGCCGGTGGTCTCGGTGTCCACCGCGACCCAGCCGCACTGCCGGGCCTGCGCGATCCACGGCGCAAGATCCGCGGCGCTTTTCACCCATGTGTAGGCGGCAGGATCGATGGGCGGCATCTCGGGCGCGTCACCGGCGGCGGGCGTGTCGGCGGCGGGCGCCTTGGCCTCGGTGATCACCGGCGCCTCGGCCCCGAGGGTGTTTGCGATGCGCTTGGTCAGCGTGCTGAATTCCATCTCGGCGAGGAAGGTCAGCAACTTCTCGGGATCGGGATCCTGCACCTCGAGATCGTCGAGGGTGAAATCCAGCGGCGTCTCGCAATCGAGTTGCACCAGCTTTTTGGACAGTTCGATCTGCGCGCGGTTCTCGACCAGCGTCTGGCGGCGCTTGGGCTGCTTGATCTCCTCGGCGCGGTCCAGAAGCTCTTCGAGCGAGCCATATTCGTTGATCAGCAGCGCCGCGGTCTTGATGCCGATGCCCGGCGCGCCCGGCACGTTGTCGACCGAATCCCCGGCCAGCGCCTGCACGTCCACCACGCGCTCGGGGCCGACGCCGAATTTCTCGACCACCCCGTCACGGTCGATGCGGCGGTTCTTCATCGCGTCCAGCATCTCGACGCCGTCGCCGACCAGCTGCATCAGGTCCTTGTCCGAGGAGATGATGGTCACGCGCCCGCCCGCATCGCGCGCCTGACACGAGAGCGTGGCGATGATGTCGTCGGCCTCATAGCCCTCAAGCTCCTTGCAGGCGATGTTGAAGGCGATGGTGGCGTCGCGGGTGAGCGGGATCTGCGGCCGCAGATCCTCGGGCATCGCCTCGCGGTTGGCCTTGTACTGATCATAAAGATCGTTGCGGAAGGTGTGGCTGCCCTTGTCGAAAATCACCGCCACATGGGTCGGCGCATCGGGGCCGGAGCTGTCCTCGACGTATTTCTGCAGCATGTTGCAAAAGCCGCTGACCGCGCCGATGGGCAGCCCGTCGGACTTGCGGGTGAGCGGCGGCAGCGCGTGGTAGGCCCGGAAGATGAAGGCCGAACCGTCGATCAGATGCAGATGGCAGCCCTTGCCGAACTGGGTCATGGTGGCGTCTCCTTGGCCTCGCGCGTTTGCATCGGTTTGCCACGGGCGGGCGCAGGGTGCCAGAGGCGATCACGGCTATGCGAAGGTTGCAAGGGGCGCTGCCCCCGCCCGCTGCCGCGGCCTCCCCCGGGATATTTCGATCTAGCCGAAGCAGGTGTAGGTTCCCGCAGCTTCGTCTTGACCCAAATATCCCCGCCGGAGGCAGGCCGAGCGGCACCGCCAGGCGCGCCCCTGGGCAAGCTGGGCAGGCGCTCAACCGCTGCCGATGAGCACCCCTGCCGCCAGCACCAGCCCGCCGCCGAGCACCACCTGCATCGCCGCGCGCAGGAACGGGGTTTCCATATAGCGCTTCTGGATCCAGGCGATGGCCCAAAGCTCGCAGAAGACGATGATCCAAGCGATGATCGTCGCCGTCCAGAAGTGCGGGATCAGATAGGGCAGCGCATGGCCGAGACCTCCCAGAGTTGTCATCACCCCCGAGGCGATGCCGCGCTTCAGCGGCGAGCCGCGGCCCGACAGCTCACCATCGTCCGACGCGGCCTCGGTGAACCCCATGGAGATGCCCGCGCCGACCGAGGCGGCGAGTCCCACGAGGAAGGTGGTCCATGTGTCCTGCGTGGCGAAGGCGGTGGCAAAGATCGGAGCCAGCGTCGAGACAGAGCCATCCATCAGCCCCGCAAGCCCCGGCTGCACCCATGTCAGCACGAACTGGCGGTGCGCCATGCGGTCTTCGCTTTCGCGCGCTTCGCCATCGAGATGTGTCTCGGCCAGTTCCCCCGCGCGCGCCTCGTGACCTGCCTCCGCTGCCGCCAAATCCCCCAAAAGCTTGCGCGTGGCGGCGTCGCTGCTGCGCTTGGCGGCCTCCACATAGAAGCGCTCGGCGTCGCGTTCCATCGCCTCGGCCTCATCGCGGATGCGCTCGAGCGGCAGGTTCTGCACCAGCCAGACCGGGCGGCGTGCGTAGAAACCCGCCACATGCTCGCGCCGGATCAGCGGAATCACCTCACCAAAGCGCATGCGGTGCAGGTTGATCAGCGCCCGACGGTGGCCGTCTTCCTCTTCGGCCATACCGTCGAAGATCGCCGCGGTGTCGGGATAGTCGGCGCGCAGCATCTCGGCGTAGGAGCGGTAAATGCGGGCGTCATCCTCCTCCGAGGAAATCGCCAGCGCGAGCACTTCCTGCTCGCTCAGGTCGCGGAAGTGACGCCGCTGGGTGAAAAAACGCATGGGAGGACTCCGGGAGCACCAGTTTAGAATAATTCTAATCTAGGGAATTCCACCGCGGAAGCAAGGCGGCAGAATGTCCCTTCTTCCGGCATCTTGCTTGCCTGAACTGAACTGCGCGGTTTATGCTTGTCCGGACAAAGGAGCAGCCCGATGAGGACCGAGACAGCTGGCGTGCGCCGCGGGCGGAAGTTCGAACAAGTGCTGGATGGGGCACGGGCGATCTTTCTCCGAGATGGGTTCGAAGGCGCCAATGTCGATGAGATCGCCAAGGCCGCCGGGGTCTCCAAAGCGACGCTCTACAGCTACTTCCCCGACAAGCGCCTGCTCTTCATGGAGATGGCTAGCCGCCAATGCGCGCTGCAGTCCGAAAGCGCCATGACCACCATCGATCCCGGCCAGCCGCCTGCGGTGGTGCTGCCGCTGGTGGCGCGCAGTTTCCTTGATTTCGTGCTCTCGGACACCGGGCAGCGGATCTTTCGCATCTGCATCGCCGAGGCCGACCGCTTTCCCGATCTCGGCCGCCAGTTCTATCAAACCGGGCCGATGTTCATGCACCGCAAGCTCACCGGCTACCTCGAGGCGGCGCGGGCCCGCGGCGAGTTGAAGGTCGAGGATATCGAACTGGCCGCCGATCAATTCACCGAACTGTGCAAGGCCGGTATCTGGATCCGCGCGGTGTTCGGCGTGGCCGCGCGCCCCGGCCCGGCAGAGATCACCCGGGTGGCCGATGGCGCGGTGGCCACCTTCCTTGCCCGCTATGGTGCCTGACCGGAGCGCCTGACCCGGGTTTCTGACTGGGGCACCTAGCTGGCCCGGTTAATCGAGCCGCCGCACCAGCATCTGGTTGCCCGGCCCGCGCTTGGTCTCGAAGACTTTCAGCTCATCCACCAGTTCTGACAGCTTGCGCTTGCCGTAGCTGCGGGTGTCGAAATCGGGGTTGGCGGCGGTGATGAACTGCCCCAGTTGGCCGAGCGTATACCAATCGTCTTCCTGCTCGATCGCATCCATGGCGGTGAAGATAAGGTTGCGCGCATCTTCGAGGCTGCCGCTCTTCTGCGGCTTGATGCCCGCCGCCTTCTCGGGCGCGCTGTCGAGGTTCTCGAGGAAGATGAACCGCTTGCAGGCCTTGCGGAAGGCATCGGGCGTCTTTTGCATCCCCATGCCATAGACATCCAGCCCCTGCTCGCGGATGCGGCTGGCAAGCCGGGTGAAATCGCTGTCGGAACTGACCAGCACGAAGCCGTCGAACCGGCCCGAATGCATGAGGTCCATGGCGTCGATGACCAGCGCGATGTCGCTGGCGTTCTTGCCCACGGTATTGGCGGGCTGGTGGTGCGGCACCAGACCAAACTCGGCGGTCACCTTGGACCAGCCCGACATCTGCTGGCTGGAAAAATCGCCGTAGCAGCGGCGCACGCTGGCCTCGCCGAGGCTGGCCAGTTCGTCAAAAATCGCCTTGGCGTATTTCGGCGACGTATTGTCGGCGTCGATCAGAACCGCCAGCAGGCGGGTGTCGTCTCGCATCTTTATCTCCTTCGCGGGCTCAGTTTCCCGCAAGCGTCTTGTACATGACCAGCGCATCCACGTCGCCCTCTGCGGGGTGGTGGAAGGCACCGGGAAGGCGGCCGACAATGTCAAAGCCCGCCCTCTGCCAGGTCTCGACCGCGCGGCGGTTGGTCGAGATCACGAAATTGAACTGCATGGCGCGGAAGCCAAGCTGCGGCGCGATCTTGAGCGAATGCGCCAGCATCCTGCGGGCGATCCCCTTGCCGCGCGCTTCGGCCGCGGTGACATAGCCGCAGTTGCACACATGAGAGCCGCCGCCCTTCTGGTTGCGCACGATGTAATAGGTTCCCAGCAGCCGCGCCCCGTCGCTCACCACGAAGACCCGCCGCTCGGGGCCGGTCCAATAGGCGATCGCCGCCTCGCGCGAAATGTCTGCGTCGATGGCATAGGTGTCGCCGGCGCGGAACACCGGCTCCAGCATCTGCCACAGGCCCTCGGCATCCTCGGGCGCATAGGCGCGCAGCTCCACCGTCTCGCTCATCAGCTCTGCCCCTCGGTCTCGATGTGGATGATCTCGCCGCAATGCTTGCAATGGATCGCATCGGCGTCATGCAGGCGCAGCCCGCAGGTGGCGCAGGTCTTCTTCACCTTGATCGGGCGGAACAGCACCTGCGCCAGCCGCAGGAACAGGGTGACGCCGCAGATCATCACCACGACGGAAATCACCCGGCCCCACGAGCCGTCGAGCGTGATGTCGCCATAGCCGGTGGTGGTGAGCGTGGTCACGGTGAAATAGAGCGCATCGGCGTAATTGTTGATGTCGTCATTGGTGCGGTACTGCAGCGCGTAAACCAGCCCGGTCATCACAAAGAGGAAGACCATCAGGTTGACCACCGCGATCAGCACGTCCTCGTTCTGGCGAAAGACCCTGAAGTCCTCACGCAGACGCTTGCTGAGTTGATAAGTGTGCAAGAGCCGCAGTGTGCGCAGCACCCGCAGGAAGCCCAGCCCTTCCCCAGCCAGCGGCGCGAGGAAAGAGATCAGCGAGACAAGGTCGGCCAGCGTCGCCGGGCTGAACAGGAAAGGCGTCTTGCGCGGCGCGATCCACAGCCGCGCGAGGAAGTCCGCGAGGATCACCACACCGAAGAGCACGTCGAAGGTTTCCACCAACCGCCCGTGATCGGTGAAGGAGGTGCCGATGACAAACACGACGGTGAAGATGTCGAAAGCCAGCAGCGCATAGCGAAAGCGGTGCGCCAGATCGCTATCGCCCTCATAGAGCTCCCTCAACTTGTCGCGCAGGCTCATCTCGGCCATCCCCTGTTCGGCAATATAGCAGCTATAGGGTGGCGCGGGACTCCCGGCAAGCCAAGCGCCTGCCGGGAAAATTTTCACAAAGGGCGATCTGGCCCGGCGGGGTCACGCCGATCTCAGAACTCGACCACCGCGCGGATCGACTTGCCCTCATGCATGAGATCGAA
>NZ_JAAGOU010000039.1:0-48964 GCF_010500775.1 Salipiger sp. PrR002 | reverse complement strand
TGTCTTATCTCGGTCCGCCTCCATCAGGCAGGCGGCATCAATCGGGCGCTTACGGCATATCTTTCGATCCTCATCGCGCTTTGGTTGTTTTTTGCTTCCTTACGTGAATGGGCGCTGCGGGTTCGTTTGTTCGAGGTTCCGCTCCAGGAAAGCATCCGGCGTGCCCGCAATTTGCCCCGCGCGGCGCATGGAATGACGCTCGCTCATGCGGGAGTTGCGGTCTTGATGATCGGCATGATTGGCTCTTCGGTTTGGAAATCTGAAGAGATCGCATTTGTAGAGCCCGGCACGAGTGTCAACATTGCGGGATTTGATGTCACATTTGAAGGTGTGCAGCGCGTTCGTGGCCCGAACTATATTGCGGATCAGGGAACCCTGCGCGTCGAAAGGGGCGGCTCTTTCGTGACGGCTCTCAAACCTGAGCGGCGCAGCTATCCGGTCGCACAAAGTACGACAACAGAATCGGCGATACGGTCAACCCTGGCGGGAGACCTATACGCTTCGATCACGGAACCCTCTCTGGACAAAGCCGAAGAGAGCGGTGCCTGGACTCTGCGTATTCTCTATGAGCCATTCGTCGGCTTGCTTTGGTTGGGTGCGGCCATGCTTGTCATAGGCGGCAGTCTGTCCTTGTCCGATCGCCGCTTCCGTGTCGGGGCACCCCAAAGCTCCAAGGCACGATCCACGAAACCGGTCGCAGCGGAGTGAGCAATGAAACGAGCTGTAGCGATTATTCCCTTGGTACTGGCAGTGATTGTCGGCGGATTTTTCTTGTGGGGCCTGAATCCCAATCGTGACCCAAGCGAGATTCCTTCGGTTCTCATTTCTCAGCCAGCTCCCTCGTTCAATCTCGGGCCGGTGCCGGGTCTTGATGTACAGGGACTGTCTCGGGAAAACCTGCTCGGAAACCCAACGCCAGTCGTCGTCAATGTCTTCGCTTCCTGGTGCGTTCCCTGTCGTGCCGAACACGCGGTTCTGAGCGCTTTGGTTGAGCGCGATGGCGTGCGTTTGTTCGGGATCAACTACAAGGATCAACCCGCAGACGCGGTCAATTGGCTTCGAAATCTCGGGAACCCGTACGAACGTATTGGCTCGGATCTGTCAGGTCGTGCCGGGATCGAGTGGGGGATTTCGGGTGTGCCCGAGACATTCATTGTCGGAGGCGATGGAACGGTGCTCTACCGATACGTCGGCCCGATCGTCGGTGAAGAGGCTGTATCAGCCTTTCGCCAAGCTCTCCGACAAGCGGGTGTGTTAGAGGAGAGGAGCTGACATGCGTAGTTTCTTCCTTGTGTTGGCACTCATCATGCCAATGTCTGCGCAGGCTGTTGAGCCCGACGAAATCCTCTCCGATCCAATCCTCGAGGCTCGGGCACGGGAGGTTTCCAGGCAGCTTCGCTGCGTAGTTTGCCAAAATCAGGATATTGACAGCTCGAACGCCGGCGTTGCGCGCGACCTACGACTTTTGGTCCGGGAACGGTTGGTTGCGGGTGACACGAACGAAGATGCAATTGCTTTCATCCAAGCGAGATACGGCGACTACGTTCTACTGAAGCCTCCGTTTAAACCCGAGACCTACGCTCTCTGGTTTACCCCCCCACTCCTTGGGCTCTTGGCTCTGGGGATCGGTGGCGGCATCCTGATGGGCTCTCGAAAAAGAAAAAAAATCGCAGACCTGAGCGATGACGAGGAGGCCGAGGTCGCACGCATTTTCACTTCATCCAGCGAAGGGGACCACCGATGATATGGATTGCAATGGCAGTCCTCGCCTTGACTGCCTCAGGGATTGTTGCGGCTTCGGCGTGGAAGCCTGCCTTGGTGCAAGGTCCGGCCGAAGACAGGACTCTCGCAGTTTTGAAGGACCAGTTGTCTGAAGTCGATCGGGATGCTGAACGCGGCCTGCTTTCAGTCGCAGAGGCGCATGCGGCGCGACAGGAAATCAAGCGGCGGGTTCTCTCCGTGGGGAGAGTAAAAAACACCGGGGAATCCAGCGGCGGCGGCAGGGTCATACTCATGGCTGCTGCGGTCTTTGTGCCGCTGTTCGCGGCGGGGTATTACAGTTTTGCTGGAGCGCCAAACCTATCCAGCATCGCTTTCGAGGATCGCCAGGCAGAGGTCGCGCAAAATCGTGAAATCGAAGCGTTGGCGCAGAAGCTATTGCAGCGGTTGCAGGCGGATTCAGAAGGCGGAGCCTTGGAGGGCTGGATGCTCCTTGGACAGACCTTCATGAAATTGGGCCGCGCTTCGGATGCCGCATCGGCCTACGAGCGTGCAACACAATCCATGAATGCCGATTCTGCTGTGTTTTCGATCTATGCGGAAGCTCTCATCGTTTCCGAACAGGGGATCGTGACACCCCAAGCGAAGCGGGCCATTGCAAGAGCACTTGAGCTCGATCCGACCAATCCTGCTGGAACTTTTTACGATGCTGTCGGGCTTGCGCAAGCGGGTGCGAATGAGCAGGCCTACAATCGTCTTCTCACGCGATTGGACGAAGTGGATGGGTTCGCACCCTGGATGGAAACATTTGTCGCGGAAGCAAACCGGATAGGTGCGGCACTAGGCCGAGCGCCTATCAGTTTGTCGGATTATGCTCCAGTAATGTCAGGCAATTCGCCCGGCCCCACTGCTGCAGATGTCGAAGCGGCCAGCCAGATGGATGATGTCGATCGAGATGCATTTATCCGATCCATGGTGGAACGTTTGGCAACACGCCTTGAGGCTGAACCAGACGATATCGATGGATGGATGCGTCTTGGCAGGGCCTACAGGGTGCTCGGCGAAACTGACCTCGCCTTGAACGCGTACAGTCGAGCCAAAGAGCTATTGGTGCCCGTTTCCTCCGAAGACCCGCGCCAAAGTGTCATTTTGCAGTCCTTGGAAGAACTCCAGTCGGGCCAATAGCCCGCGGAAGCTTCACTCGCGATGAACAAACCATGAGAGAGCACGAACGGCGTATGTGCACGATCCGACCTCACCCGAATGACTAGAAAGAATGTCCATGCCTTTGTCCGCACTTCCGTTCCCAAATATCGGGCCGGATATATTTTCGGTTGAGATCGGCACGTTTACGTTGACTCTCCGCTGGTATGCGTTGGCCTATATCATCGGCCTTCTCGTCGGCTGGAGAATTTGTGTTGCCACGGTCAAACGCGCCGCTCTGTGGCCTGCATCGGGCGCCCCGCTAACACCGCGCCAAATTGAGGATCTTTTGACCTGGATTATCATCGGGGTGATCGTTGGCGGGCGGTTAGGGTTCGTGATGTTCTATCAGCGCGGGTTCTATCTTGCCAATCCGTTAGAAATTCTGAAGGTCTGGCAAGGGGGAATGTCATTTCATGGTGGGTTTGCTGGAGTAACCATTGCCGCGCTTGTTTATGGCATCCGTCAGCGTATGCCGCTCCTGAGCATGGCTGACCTTCTCGCTCTGGCAACGCCTCCGGGCTTGTTCTTGGGCCGGATCGCAAATTTCATAAACAATGAACTATGGGGCCGCCCATCGGACATGCCCTGGGCCGTCATATTTCCCGGTGACGCAGCGCAATCATGCCCGGGAATAACCGACATTTGCGCACGGCATCCTTCGCAACTGTACGAAGCCCTTTTGGAAGGCCTGTTGCTTGGCTTCGCTCTCCTATTCCTTGCGTGGCGGCGCGGATGGCTTAGGACACCAGGGGCAATTTGCGGGCTCTTCCTGGCCGGATATGGTTTTGCGAGAAGTTTTGTAGAGTTGTTTCGCCAGCCCGACGCTCAATTCGCAGACGTGAACAATCCGATTGGGTATGTTGTGCAGTTTGGTGACTGGGGGCTTACGATGGGGCAAGTCCTTTCCTTGCCGATGTTAGCCGCGGGATTTGGATTACTTTGGCTGGCGCAGAAGCGGTCCGCCATAGGATCGGCATCTTAGGGCGCAAATGAAACTTTCGACGCATTGCCTTATTCTACTGCGATATCCCCTGACGCTTCAGTCGTGATCCTCCTCACCCATTTGGTGCATCATTTCTTCAATCTTTTCGGGGATGTCGCCGGCAGAGAATGCCTTCTGTTCTTCGGAATCGTGAACGAACGCGATGATATCGGCAAGCTCCTGACCTGTGAATTCAATTTGCCCGCCGAGCTCATCCTCTTGGGCAGCGACCATCGCCGGCGCGCCGCGCCACATTCGGGCGGCAAATTCAAACGGGTTCATTGGCAGGTCCATATACGCTGCATCAAGGGCGGGGGCATCCTCGCCTCCGACCCCGTTGATAGAATGACAAACGACACAGCCTTTCGAGGCGAACAGCGCACGCCCCTTGGCTGCATCCATGTTTGGCAGGAACAGTCCGGAGCTCATCATCTGACTCATCGCCCCATTATCTGTCATATGCCCGCTGTCTTGGGCGCCGATGCGCACACCGATGCATCCGGTCGGGCATTCCGACAACATCCGGTCAGCTGTTCCGGATATCCGGTCACCGCGAGACGTCGCCACTGAGCGTGCTTTCTTGATGTCGCCTCTGGTTGATGCGGTCAAGCTTTTCGAGGCTTGCGATAGGGGAGCCGCGCGCGGCGCCGTGCGCGCCCCACGACGCTGGCGCGGCGTCGCGCGTGGCGGTGGCCCTGTCGCGCGTCATGTTTCGTTCTTTCGCAGTGAGGGGCCGTCCAAGGGCAACCTGTGAGCGTTGTGGACGATGCGGTCGAGGATTGCATCGGCGAAGGTCGGCTCGCCGATGACGTCGTGCCAGGCGTCGACGGGCAGTTGGCTGGTGATGATGATCGATCCGTTCTGGTAGCGGTCCTCGACGATTTCCATCAGGTCGCGGCGCTGCGATGTTGTCAGCCGTTCGGGCCCCCAGTCGTCCAGGATGAGCAGGTCGGTGCGAATGATCTGGCGGAACAAGCGGGGAAACCGCCCGTCACCATGGGCGAGTTCGAGATCGGCGAACAGACGCGACAAGCGGTGATAGAGGACGGTGCGACCGTCGCGGCAGGCCTTCTGTCCGAGCGCGCAGGCCAGCCAGGTCTTTCCGACACCGCAGGGGCCGGTGATGATCAGATTTTGCCGCTTTCCGATCCAGTCGCCGTGCGCGAGCTGGCGAAACAGGTCCCGGTCGAGTTGCCGCGGGGCGCGGTAATTGACGTCCTCGATGGCGGCGCCCCCATGGCGCAACTTGGCCGCGCGCATCCGACTCTGGTAGCGCTTCGTGCTGCGGTTCGCGGCCTCGCGGTCGATCAGAAGGCCCAGCCATTCGGCATGGCTGAGCTCGGCGGCATCGTCTTGCCGCTGCAACTCGGCGAAGGCCTCCGCCATGCCATCGAGCTTGAGGGCACGCAGGTGGTTCAGGGTGGGATGGTCGAGCATTCGGATGTCTCCTTATCAGTGGAAATAGCTGGCGCCGCGGATATTGGGATGTGTGATCGCCGGGCCCTCCGCGGGGGTCTCTGGCCGTCGGCGATGCAGGTTGTTCCGGAGGATTGATTTGACCGAGCTGTATGACAGGCCGCCAATCTCGCCAGCACGCAGGCAGGCGGCTTCAAGGGCGTCCCGGCCTTGGGGCTTGGCGAGGCGCACGATCCCGATGCAGGCGCGGAAGCCTTGCTCGGGATGGGGCTTGGCGCGCAGGATCAGATCCACGAGGTTCGCCGTGTTGGGACCGTTCTTCTCGGCCATGCGCCGCAGTTCGGCGGGGGTGAGCCCGGCATATCGGCGATGGCTGGCGGGCATGTGCGCGGCCACGGTCGTATGCTTGCGGTTCCCAGACGTTCGGACATGGGAGGCCACGCGCTGTCCTTCATGGAAGATCTCGACAGTCCGGGCCGTGATCCGGGCCCAGAGCGTCTTCTTCAGGAGCTGGTGGGGCACGGAGTAGTAGTGCTTATGAACTTCGACATGGTAATCGAGGCCGACCCGCCGCTCGACCCAGTCGGCATACTCGTAGGGGGCCGCGGGCAACGACCGGAGCGCGGGCTGGTCGAGCTGTTCGAACAGATCCCGGCGGCTGGCGCCCAGGTGCCGGGTCATCTTGCCGTTCAGTCCCGGCAGCAGATCGCGGATCGCCGCGTTCACTTCGGCCAGAGAAAAGAACCGCCGTTTGCGCAGCCGCGCGATGATCCAGCGCTGGACGACAAGAACGCCGACCTCGGCCTTCGCTTTGTCGCGAGGCTTGTAGGGACGCGCCGGCAGGATCGCCGTGCCGTAATGAGCGGCCATCTCGGCATAGGTGCGGTTGATCTGCGGCTCATGAAAGCAGGCCTTGGTCACACCAGCCTTGAGATTATCCGAGACGATCTGCTCGGGCACACCGCCGAAGAAGGCCAGCAAGCGAACATGCGCGCCGATCCAGTCCGGCAGGCTCTGGGTCCAGGTCGCCTCGACATAGGTATAGTTCGAGGCACCCAGGACGCCGACGAAGATTTGCGCCACGCGGATCGCGCCGGTCTCGCCATCGATCACCTCGATGGTATCGCCGGAATAGTCGACGAACACGCGCTCGCCAGCCGCATGGTGCTGGCGCATGGTGGGCGACAGGCGGCCTTCCCAGCGACGGTAGAGGTCGCAGAACCGACTGTATCCATAGCCATCGTCCGGATGGGCGGCGCGATACTCCTCCCAGATCAGCGACAGCGTGACCCCCTTGCGGCGGAGTTGCCGATGAACCGCAGCCCAATCCGGCTGCGCCAATCCTCGGCGCGTTTGGCCGCCCGGCGGTGCAAACAGCCGTCGTTCCAGCGCGGCTTCGTCCAGCCCGTCCGGGAGCGGCCAACACAGTCCGGCCCGTTCCGCCCGCTTGAGATACTCGCTGATCGTCGACTGCCCGACGTTCAGGCTCCTCGCGATCTTCCGCGTCGACAATCCGGTGGCCCTCAGGCGAAGGGCTTCTGAAATCTTGCGCATTGGCAATCGTCTCATTCTGGGGCTCCTTGCTCGTCCTCGATGACGGCAAGGCTACCCTGCTGCACGATCGCCCAGCAGCCGGTCTCACAACTCGAAACCGGGATGATCGGATACCTCGGAATCCGTGACCGGATTAAATCGGAATGACCGACCGGATATTATCGGAATCGGTGACCGGATGACCCCGGTGTGCGCAGGCGCCGACTGGCAGCCCCCACACCACAGCAATGGCTAAGATCATCTGTCTGGAAATGTAGGTCATTTTGGTCTCCTTGGTTTGCAGGTGATTGTCTGAACGCTGTTGCCCCTTCTCCGGCGATGGATTGTACCCAATACTGTTTATTGAACGGTCTGATGGACCTCGCGATCGTTCTTGTTTCCCCTCAAATCTGCGCGCGCCGTAGCCGAAGGGAGTTTAGGACGACCGAGATTGAGGAAGCGCTCATGGCAAAGGCCGCAAACATCGGACTGATCAAGATCCCGAGGAATGGGAACAAGATCCCCGCAGCGACGGGCACGCCCGCAGTGTTGTAGATCAGAGCAAAGAACAGGTTCTGGCGTATGTTCCGCATGGTCGCGCGGGCGAGTTTGCGCGCACGCACGATACCGTCGAGGTTCCCTTTGACGAGCGTGAACCCTGCGCTCTCAATGGCCACATCGGCGCCGGTGCCCATGGCAATCCCGACATCGGCCTGAGCCAGGGCAGGTGCATCGTTGACACCGTCGCCGGCCATGGCAACCTTGTGCCCCTTGGCCTGAAGTTCCTTGATGATCTTCGCTTTGTCTTCCGGCATCACATCGGCGCGGATCTCGTCGATGCCTAGACTGGACGCGACGGCCCTAGCGGTACGCTCATTGTCTCCCGTCGCCATGATAATACGGAACCCAAGTGCGTGCAGTTCCTTCAGGGCGGCCGGTGTGGTCGCCTTTACCGGGTCTGCGACGCTGACAAGACCGGCAACGTCATTCTCGACGACGACAAACATAACCGTTTCGCCATTATCCCGACGGGCATCCGCCTTGTCCCGAAGCTCTGCTGCATCAAGTCCGAGGTCAGTCAGGAGTTTCACGTTGCCGAGCGCCACTACCCGCCCGTCCACCGTGCCTTTGACGCCCTTGCCGGTGACCGCCTCGAAG
The DNA here is from genome assembly GCF_010500775.1 of Salipiger sp. PrR002. Classification (NCBI taxonomy): domain Bacteria; kingdom Pseudomonadati; phylum Pseudomonadota; class Alphaproteobacteria; order Rhodobacterales; family Roseobacteraceae; genus Salipiger; species Salipiger sp. PrR002. Next base: position 40,950 of record NZ_JAAGOU010000039.1, on the reverse strand, counting down.
GCGTCGGCTTTTGCCAGGTCGACGCCACGCTCTTCAGCACCGCGTACGATGGCTTCCGCGAGAGGATGCTCGGAGCCGCGTTCCAGCGATGCGGCAAGCCGAAGCACTTCTACCTCATCGTGACCCGGTTCAGGGTAGACGCCGACAAGTTTCGGCTTGCCTTCCGTCAGCGTGCCGGTCTTGTCGACGATCAGGGTATCGACCTTCTCGAACCGTTCCAGTGCCTCTGCATTCCTGATCAGGACACCCGCCTGCGCGCCGCGCCCCGTCGCCGTCATGATAGACATCGGTGTCGCAAGGCCGAGGGCACAGGGACAAGCGATGATGAGAACGGCAACGGCCGCAATAAGAGCATAGGAAAGGGCCGGGACCGGGCCCCAAATGGCCCAGCCAATGAAGGCCAGCACGGCGATGCCAATAACTGCAGGCACGAAATATCCGGAGACCTTGTCGGCGTATTTCTGGATCGGCGCGCGAGACCGCTGCGCATTGGCCACCATCTCGACGATTTGGCTCAGCATCGTGTCGGCGCCGACGCGCGTCGCCTCCATGATCAGGCTGCCGGTTCCGTTGATCGTGGCGCCCGTTACAGGGTCTCCTCCGACCTTTTCTACCGGTACCGGCTCGCCCGTGATCATGCTTTCGTCAACTGAGGACCTGCCTTCGACGACCATACCATCGACCGGCACCTTGTCACCGGGTCGCACACGTAGTCGGTCGCCGACCTGGACCTGTTCCAATGGAACCTCTTCCTCGCTTCCGTCGTCGCGGATAATACGTGCCGTCTTGGCGGCCATATCCAGAAGAGCACGGATCGCCTTGCCAGTGCCTTCGCGAGCGCGCAGCTCCATCACCTGTCCCACAAGGACCAGCGTGACGATCACAGCCGCCGCCTCGAAATAGACGCCGACATGCCCTTCGGCATCCCGGAACCCATCGGGGAATATGCCCGGTGCCAGGACGGCGATGATGCTGAACAGCCATGCGGCGCTTACACCCATGGCAATGAGACTGAACATATTGAGGTTCCTTGTCCGGAACGAGTTCCAGCCACGAACAAGGAAAGGCCAGCCGGACCAAAAGACAACGGGTGTCCCGAGCGCGAGTTCGACCCAGAGGGTGACGCGTTCACCGAATATCTCGCGCACCCCGCTCAGGCCAAGATAGGGGCCCATGGTCAGCACAAGGAGCGGTACGGTCAAAATGGCCCCCACCCAGAAACGACGGCTGAAGTCCACAAGCTCCGGGTTCGGGCCTTCCGCTTCCATGGCGGCCGATTCCAGTTCCAGCCCCATACCGCAGATCGGACAAGACCCGGGATGCGTCTGGCGCACCTGAGGGTGCATCGGACAGGTATAAACCGGGCCAGTGTAGTCGTTGGGAACCGAGTCCAAGTGGTTTGGCTCCACCGCGTCGCCCGTGTGCTGATGATGGGCGTGGTGTTGCGAGGGCTCGCCCTCCGGCACCAGATGCATCTGGCATTTCGGGCAATCTCCCGGTTCGGCGCGGCGTACCTCGGGGTGCATCGGGCAAGTGAAGACCGTGCCCGCGTAGCCAGAAGGAACTTGATCGTCAGATCCGTTGGCATGTTCGTGATGGTTGTTCATTCGGGGATCCTTTCCCGTATTTCTAGCTCATTGCCTCAAACCTAATTCTTCCAGTAACTGGAAGGTCAAGTGGCGCATTGAGCAACTTTCATTTCTGTCGCTAACAGCTCGCCGACGCAGACTGCGTTCGTTGAGTGTGGAATCGTATCGGTACTGACGATCCGCGCGGCACCGGCATGGCGGATTGCTTCCTCTGCGCCGTGTGCGAAAACCGCGTGGATAATTACGCAAGTCGCAGGTCGGGCACCGGCCTGCTCGAGTTGTTCGAGCGTTCGGATCAGCGTGTGTCCGGACGAGGCGATATCATCGAGGATCACGGGTGTCCCCTGTCGGAAAACGGCGCTGCCCGGCAGGCTGATCTCGACCTGCCGATCCCCGGAGCGATGTTTTGTCAGCACTTCGTAGGGGCGTCCGGCGAGCCTGGCGACTTCAGCCACCCATTGCTGGCTTTCGCTGTCAGGCCCAAGGAGCACGGCCTCTGGAACGTTCGCCGCAATCCAGTCGGCCAGCAGAGGGGCTGTGGCGACACGATATGCGGGAATGCGGAACAGCGCTGAAAGGCTCGGGTTGCGATGCAGATGGGGGTCAGCGGTCATCACCCAGTCGAAACATTCATCAAGAAATCCCGCGAAGATCGGGGCGCTCACAGCTTCGCGTGGATGAAACCGCTTGTCCTGGCGCATGTAGCCAAGATAGGGCGCGACCAGCCCCACACGCGCGGCCCCAAGTTCGCGCGCCGTCAGAGCTGCGAAACGCAGAGGCAACGCCAGCCGATCAGGATCGCGCAACGTGGCGAGGAAGGCGATTTCGCGTCCTGCAGGATCGCCGCCGAGCTTCACGAGGGTTTCACCATCGGGAAAATGGTGCAAGTCCACCGGCTGGATTTCGGCACCGGATGTCGCCGCCATTCTGCGCGCCAATGGCTCCATGCCGGGAAAGGGGGCGATAATGGTCATCAGTTTGCCTCCTCAATTGTGCAAAGTCCCAATTGCGCCTCGGCATAGGAGCGGGCGTATTCCAGTTCTCCCAGCGTTTCGGCGTGGATCTCGAACAGCGGCTTGCCAAATTCGATATGGTCACCGATCTGGACCAGAAGGCGCAGCCCTGCGAGCTGCTGCCGCGGTGCGCCGGCGAGTTTCGCTGTGCGCGCGATGCGGCGATTGTCAATCGCAATGAGGCGCCCCGCCGTGCGGGAGGTGATCACCGCATGATAACGCGCCTCACCGGGCTCAGTGAAACCGCCTTGTGCATCGCAAATCGCAATGAACTTCGCCTCGGCAGCGCCGCTGTCGAGCAGCTGTGCGGCCACCTTTCGCCCGCCCGCGCCGCCCGTCTCGGGGACAAGGTCCAGCAGCGCTCCAGCGATGTCGAGTGCACGGTCGCGCAGGTCGACAGGGAAGTTCTCGTTGCGGCGTAGCACGGCAAGGACATCTTGGGCTTCAAGTGCGGGTCCAATTCCGCGTCCGACAGGTGCAGTCCCGTCGCTTTGATGGATCGAGAGCGTCAGGCCGATGGCCTTGCCAACGGCGCGGAGCCGCTCTGCCAGCGCAGCGGCGGTTTCCGCCGAGCGGACCTTGGCCGTTGGTCCGACGGGCACATCGATCAGCACGCGCTTCGCACCGACCGCAGCCTTCTTCGACAAGACGCTCGCCACCAGCTGTCCGTCGCTGTCGAAATCGAGTGGCCGTTCAATCCGGATCAGAACATCGTCCGCAGGGCTGAGAGCGAGGTTGCCCCCCCAAACGATGCACCCGCCCTCAGCCTCGACGACGCGTCTCAACGCGGGGATGTCGAGCGAGACGGGAGCCATGACCTCCATCGTGTCGGCCGTGCCTGCGGGGGAAGTGATCGCGCGAGAAGAGGTCTTGGGGATCATCAGCCCCGCCGCCGCGATGATCGAAACGATGATCGGCGTGGTGCGGTTTCCTGGAAGCCCCCCGACGCAATGCTTGTCGTAGATCTCGGCGCCGCCCCAATCCAGCGTTTCGCCCGCCGCCTGCATGGATCGGGTCAGTGCGATGGTTTCCGCAATCGAAAGCCGGTCGCCCGCGCAGGCGGTGATGAAGGCTGCCAGATCGAGATCGGAGAGACGATGATCGAGGACGTCACGAATGATTGCGTCGAACCTTTGCTGCTCAAGGGTTTCTCCATAGACCTTGGCGCGGATCGCTGAGACGGAGTCCGGTGGCTCCGGGTGCGTAAAACTTGCCCGGTCCCCCGGTTGGGGCTTCAGGGCGGCCCAGGCTTCTTCCGACAAGGCGGCAGTGTCGTCGGGCAGCCAGTCGCCATTGGTCAACACGTTCAGCGTGGCAATCACCGACCTGTCGCCGAGCGTGACCTCGATCCGGGTCAGGGCTGCGAAGCCTTCGGCGCGGCAGACGTGGCAGTCTTCGCGCATGAAGACAACGGGTTGCCGGTAAGTGTCGATCCCCGCGCGGGACAGGGCGAGCGTATTGTCGATTTCTGTCATTTTGGATTGTCCAGCCGGATCGTTTCGAGGTGTTCGGGGGCGCGGGCAGGCCAGCCGAGTTCATGTTCGATCCGCCAGCGCAGCCGGTCCGAGGCAGAAGGTTCGCCGTGAGTCACATAGGTCATGCGCGGCGCGCGATCCGACGCGCGCATCCAGGCCAGCAACTCTTCGGCATCGGCATGTCCGGAAAAGGCTTCGAGCTGGATCACCTCTGCCCTGATCGGGAAATCTCGACCGAACATGCGCAGACTGTCCGCGCCAGCGGCCAGTGCCGCCCCGCGGGTACCGCCAGCCTGAAAGCCCGACAGCAGGATTGCGTTGCGCGGGTCGCCGCCGAAGCTGGCGAGGTGATGCAGGATCCGCCCGCCGGTCAACATGCCGCTCGCCGAAATGATGATCATCGGGCCATGCTGCGTGTTCAGCTTCTTCGACTCCTCGACCGAAGTGACCCGCTTGGCGATCTGGAACATCGCAAGGCAATCCTCCCAGGCAACGTGATGTTCTTCGTGATGGCCGTGGTAGATTTCGGTCGCGTCGATCGCCATTGGCGAGTTGAGATAAACCGGCACATATGGGATCTCGCCGCGGTTTTGCAGGCGTGCAATGTGATACATAAGCCCCTGCGCGCGCCCAACCGCGAATGAGGGGATGAGAACCGTACCGCCCCGCCCGAAAACACGTTTCAGGATTGGCAGAAGCTCTTCCTCCGCGTCGATGGCTGCGTGATGGCGATTGCCATAGGTGGATTCACAAACCAACACGTCCGCACCTGAGAACGGTTGTGGCGGTCGCATCAGTGCGTCGTTCTGTCGGCCGAGGTCGCCACTGAAGTGGATTGTCCTTCCTGGCAGTCTGATACGGATCTGCGCCGCACCGAGCAAATGGCCCGCCGGGATGAACTCTGCGGATATTCCGTCACCAACATCGACTGTGCTGTTGAAGGGAACTCTGTGCAAATGCTCAAGCGCCGCCTGAGCATCTTTCAACGTGTAGAGCGGCTTGGGGTTCTTGTGCTTGGAGTATCGGTGCCTTTTGGCAAAACGTGCCTCCTCTTCCTGGATATGGCCGCTGTCCGGCAGGATCAGGCCGCAGAGTTCCTCCGTCGCTTCGGTACACATCACCTTCCCTCGATACCCGCCGCGGATCAGCGCAGGCAGATAGCCTGAATGATCGAGATGCGCGTGCGTCAGAAGTACGGTGTCAATGGTGGTGGGGCGTACCGGAAACGCCTTGCGGTTGCGGTCCCGCAGCGATTTGAAGCCTTGAAACAAGCCACAATCAACTAGAATGCGGCGATCCCCGGTTTCAATCAGATAGCGCGATCCGGTTACTGTTCCGGCGGCTCCCAGAAAACGAAGTGTTGGGCGAGTGTCCTGTGCCATGATCCTGTGCCTTTCATTCCCATCGGCAGCCCTTCAGGGAAGCGCCACCATCTGATGTCCTTCTCCTTCGACAGAAACTGTTTCACGCGTTTGCAGTGAGCTGGTATCGTTGAGCCAAACCACGGGCTCTGCACGGCTTGAGACATAAAGGATGTCGGAGCCTGGAATTACCGTCAGGTGGTAGGGTTCTGGTGCAAGCGTGGCTGTGCGCACTTCCCCGGTAGCGAGTGCAACTGAGGCGAGTTTGTCCTCTCCCCTACCCGCGACGAACAAAGTTGCCCCATCATTTGACAGCCCCAGTCCATGAATCTCGCCGCCAATTTCGAAGGTCCGCAGCTTTTCACCGGTACTCAAAGACAGTTCCAGAACCTGACCTGCGTCCGCGTCTGCGACAAAGAGTCGATCAGTTTCGGGCGAAACCGCCATATGTTCCGGGGTGTCACCTGCAATGAAGTTGCGACGAACGATACCCCGCGACAGATCTACTTCGCTGATCGTTCCGTTACCGGTGTTGGAGACGTAGACGAGATTTGGATCAGTTCCGAACGCTGCATAGTTCGGCATCGATCCAGTCGGGACAAATGCCGTCATGCCGAAAGTCGCCAAGTCAATCACCGATATTCCGTCACCTGCCGGATGGGTCGCAACGGCAAAGCGTCCATCAGGGGAAACTGCCGTATGATGTACGGCACCCGGCACCTCTATCCGGCGGAGGATATCGCCACTTTTTGCGTCCAGAATCGAGAGAAGACTGATCCCGGCATCCGGTGGCCCCATTGGCGCGGCCTTTGGTGCGTGGTGCGCGGCGTGATCGTCTGCAGACACGGTGGAGGGCTTTTCTAGCGACGCGACATCCTCGCGCGGGATCTCCGAATAGCTGCCGGCGACCAGATACGGCACGCCGGGTGCGCCTGCGAGACCGTGGACCGCCTCGACATCATTGATCCGACGCAGGACTTTTCCAGTCTCCGCCTGAACCATCAGGACTGAATTGGCGCTGCCCTCTGGAATGAAGACCGTAGGCGGAGCGGCCAAAGCTGGTGCTGACACGAACAAAGTGGCGAGCGTATAGGCGATGCGGGACGACATGTTCATTTTTGGAACCTTTATCTGGTCGAGATCATGCGGTGGCCGTGGCGAGGGCAGAAAACCGGCGGATCCACGGTTGATAGGAGCGAATGAAGTGAGGAGCGCGGTCAGGTAGAATCCGGACATCCAGACTACGAGCCTGTCGAAAAACCTAAGCGTCACGATTGGCGTAAAAGCCGAAAGGGAGGCGCTTCGCTACCTCGCTGACTGGAATGCTCAGAAGAGAATGGGGACGTGTATGAATTCGTCATCGGCGAAAGACGCCGATTGCCGCCACGACATTACCATTCGCGTGCTACGGTTCGAAACTACTGCGCTGACAAGCCCGTTAGGGATCAGAGCAGCGGCGCAACCGGGATGAATTCCGCAATCCGCGTCCAGAATAACGTGGACGGAGGAATTTGCGTCGGTGACCTGAACAATCTGCGTCTCTAACCCGGCAGGCTCGCCCTCATGCGCATGCAAACCATCGGCAATGAGACCGAAAAACAAGGCTCCGATCAATATCAGGACGAAGCTGACGCGAATACGCGACACTCTTCTGACATCGATATGTGGCCTTGATCGCATGATTTGAGTCCTTCCTAGGTGATTATAACACGCTATCCAGATGGTGTGGTTGATCTAAATCAGGGCGTTAAATGCTGCCTGACTCGGCGTCCTTGATGCGCAGCTTAGGCGAAATTACTCAGTCGGCACTTTGCTCCAAAGTGTTTCCAAATCTGGAAACCTTCACATCGTCCTCGATGAGCGTTGCTTGAGCGGCCCCCGGACGCGCCGCGTGCAGAGCAGCAAGAACATCCTGAGTCGACAATATTTCAGATAGGATAATTCCTTCGGGAGCAGACGGCCCATAAACCGCGTTGAATGGAATGCCGTAACGGTTGTTGGTCTCCAAAAAACGGGTGATCGCGTCATCTGGGCGGGTCCAGTCGGCCAGCATCGGCGTGACACCAGAGCTGTTCAATGCCGAAAGAACCGGGTCGCGTTCAAGAACGAGCGCCTTGTTGGCTTTGCAGGTCAAACACCAATCGGCGGTTACATCGACAAAAACGACCTCTCCGCGTGATACTCGACGGGCAATATCGCCGCGGTCAAATGTGACCCAGGCAATTTTTCCTGCTTGGGCATCGGGTGCGGCGGGTGTTGCCAAGAATGGCGCGGCCGCGACCGCGAGTGCCGCCAGCGCCAGCCCAAAGGGCCAGCGAAGAGATCTTGGCACCCAGGGCGATGCCGCTATGAAGAGCATAACCGCACCGAGAGATGCAACTGTTAGGGCCGCGCGCGATCCAGCAACGCCGAGCAGGACATAGAACAGCCATGCCGCGGTACCCATCAGGAGAATGCCAAGGCCGGCTTTCAAGGCGATCATCCAGCGGCCGGGCTTGGGCACGAACCGAACAACGTTCGGCACGATGGCCACCAACAGATATGGGCTGGCCAGACCTAACCCGAGAAAGGTGAAAACGACAGCGATGTCTATCACCCGCCCCGCAAGTGCGAATGCGATAGCTGTTCCAAGAAACGGCGCGGAGCAGGGAGTAGCCATGACCGCCCCGAAAAATCCGGTGGCAAAATCCGCTCCATACCCGGCCGTACCTCCTGCTTTCATCAACCGCGTTGTCAGGGCGGCAGGCAAAGAGAATTCGAACAGTCCAAACAGGTTTGCGGTGAACAGACCAAGGATCAGGAGCATCAGAACCAGGAACGTTGGGCTCTGGAACTGGAGCCCCCAACCGACGGCAACGCCAATCTTTTGCAATGCGAAGAGAACAGCCGCGAGTGCCCACATAAAGACCATGACTCCGGCGGCGGCGGCCAAGAAGCCTGCCCTGACTTGGGCATTGCCGCGTCCTTCGGATTTCAGGGCAGAAGATAACTTGATCGACAGAACAGGAAGCACGCAAGGCATGGCGTTCAGGATCAAGCCCCCAAGAAAAGCGATGATGGCGATCCAGATCACTTGATCAATGCCGGGGACCACCCGATCAATACTGAAAGGGGGAGTTGGGGCGGTTGTTGCCCGATCTGGCGTGACGGTGAGGGCGTGATCCGGCCCGTCCGTCACGGTTACCCGTGGCGGCGCGTCTGTATCTGCCATGTAGGCAAGAATTGGGAATTCAGCCCAAAGCGTTCGCCCGCTTGCCCCAAGGCGAATGTCGGGCTTCCCCAACGTGTTGCCATCACCAATTTCAGGAAAGACGTCCGGGGTTTTGAAGGCAGTCGTGGCAGCTATTTCTATCGTTAGGCGGGTGAAATCATCGTTTATATGGGATGTGGCGGCGGTCACGCCTGCCGCTCCTCCTTCCGCCGGAACGCGTGCGAGAAATGCCCCGATACGATTAGCCGAGACTTGATCGATTGAGTTCCCCTGAGGCAACGAAAGTGCCAAGTCAAAATCCTGGGGGACACAAACTGCTGAGCAGGTCAAGAGCTTGACGTTTGCTCTGAGTTCGACAGGTTCCCCAGGATCCTTCAGGGTGATCTGAAGTGGAAAGACAACCTCATCATGATAGCCGAAGTTTTCGATGCCAAAGGCAGTGAACCGCTCGGGCGCAGGCCATAGGAAATCAACGCCCGCGACATTCGTCGACCCGCTCCAGTCGATCTGTGGCGGAATGCCAACCTCGCCAGGCGAACGCCAATAGGTTTTCCATCCGTCAGCAAGGTTCAGATCCAGACCGGCGGAGAGCGTTTGAGCTTCGGCGGAAACGGCATCCTCGGCGGAGATCAGCCGCGCTTCCACCGCAGTGACCTTGTGGGCGACTGATACCTCGGCCGTTGCAGCAAAGGGGATCAAGAGCCAGAACATTGCGGCAGCGAGGGTACCGCAGAAAGCAAGACGGATTGGCGAGCGCCAGATGGTCATCGCACTATCTCCAGGCTTTGAACTTGAGTGGCAACAAAGCCTGATCGGCCGTTTACACAATCCAACTGGCCCACACCGTTGGAGATAGGCCCTGCCAGACGACATCCATTGGGCAGCTCCAGCTCTGGTGACTTTGTCGACAAAGTTGGCGGCGGGTTTGTCGGGCACAGGACTGGTCCGCCGGAACAAGCGCTCACGAAAATCGCTCCCAAGAAGACAGTCGCCAGCCGCGCTCTTGTTCTCATTTCGACTTACCGCCGGACGGCGCTGTCGGTCATATCTTCAATCAGCACTGGCTGGGGGGCGGTCTTCTTGTGCTTGTCGCTTCCATGGCATGAACGCCCCATCATCTTGTGCATCACAAAATGGGCGCCAACGCAGAGCACCAGAGGCGCAAAGACGGTAGCGTTTGCCCAAAGGCCTGCGACGGTGCCTCCGCCAATCAGGAAAGCTGCGATGGGTAGAAGCATGACAGCACAGCAAGCCATCATGCCCCAGTGCATCAACTTTCCGTGGCGATTGCCACCTGACTCGCTATCCTCTTGCATGGAATCCACCTCTGATTTTGGTCAACGTATCCTGTTTAGCTTGATCTCCCGCTGGAAGGTCAAGGATACACTTCGATACAAATCTTGCGGCCTGTTGCGGTTGAGATTCAGCCCCATCTGAGCAATGCCTGTCTCGTCCAATTGAGTAACCAAGGACGAACAAATGGCAGAGAGACCGAGTTTGAACAGGCGGAGCCTGATTGCAATTTCAGGCGCATTCTTGATGACCCCCCACACTCTCCGGGCGGAAGAGGCTGGTGTGGTAAGACGCAATATCTCGTCGTTCGTTCTCCACAATTGGCGTGATCACTTTGACCGTCTCGGGAAGGGCATCATCATTTCGGATACTGTCACAAAGGTGCTCCAACACTGGACAGAAGATGAAGAGATGCGGATTTACCCGACCTCTGTTCCCTTGACTGATGAATTGACGAAGCGCGGGTATACAGAAGTTGTCGAGAAACGGGAAAATCCAGGTTGGGCGCCGACCCCTTCAATGCGTGAACGCAACCCGGAATGGCCAGCCTATGTGCCTGGAGGAGATCCCTCCAATCCTTTGGGAACGCGTGCGCTCTATCTGTCGTGGCAATACTACAGGATCCACGGAACTCAAGACACGCGGAAAATCGGGCGTAGATCATCAAACGGCTGCATCGGCCTTTACAACGAACATATAGAAGAGGTCTTCGACCGCACGCCGGTCGGGACGCAGGTTAAGTTGATCTGAACGGATCACATGCAGGAGAGTAAAACACTATGAATTTCTGGGGATGGTTCGTTGGCGGGTTCTTCGTGCTCGGCCTTGGAGCGGTCGGTTGGCAGGCGTTGCAGCCGGCCCCGGCGCAGACTGCTCAAGGACACTCAATGGTTCCGCCGGACACGAGCGGCATACCTCAGGGCGCGCCCATTGCCAATGTACTCCTTCCAGCTGAATTCTCTCCGCAAGCCCAAATGGGGCAACGCGCGTTCGAGGCAAAATGCGCCAGCTGTCATGGTGAAAATGCCGCAGGCCAGAATGGGGTCGCTCCTCCGCTTGTTCACAAAATCTACGAGCCGAACCACCATTCGGATGCCGCGTTCCTGAATGCGGCGCAAAACGGCGTCCAATCTCATCACTGGAATTTTGGCAATATGCCTCCCGTTGAAGGCCTCACCCAAGGTGATGTGAAGATGATTGCGGGATACGTGCGCGAACTGCAGCGCGCGAACGGGATCAACTGACTTTGGTCGCCAGGCTGAACATATTCCGTAGCGCGATCCAGATTCTCCTGTTGGTCTCGATCGCGTTATTTGTCGTCCTCCCGGCGGGATCTCTCGATGCAATTGGCCATGAAACGGTCGCTGCCAAAGTTTCCGAACGAAGTGCGCAAAAACATCAGACCTCTCATGAGGAAGATGCAGATAATCTTCTCCCCGGGCATTGCGATCCGGGGCCGGACTGCTCGAAAAATATGGTAATTGTCATTTTATCAGCTCCGAGAGCTTCGACCAACTTGTCGCAATTGCCTCGCGAACATCCAGATCAGAGCTTTTCTAACCGGAATGTCCTAAGGGACACCCCGCCTCCCAAACACCTATCCTGACCTAGGGGCAACCACGCCTCATCAAATTAAATCTATCAAGCATGGAAATACAGGATACGGAACGATGAAAAGCAAACTGATGATCGGCCTCTTGGCTGGAACGACAATGGCCGCAGCTGCATTTGCACATGGTGGCGCGGAAGGTGTCGTCAAAGAACGCATGGACGGCATGATGGCCATGGGGCAATCGGTCAAAGAACTGGCTCCGATGATGCGTGGTGAAATCACCTATGATGCTGAAGCTGTTCGTACGGGAGCACGCGTCTTTGTCGAACATAGCGAAGGCATGACCGAATTGTTTCCCGAAGGGTCTGCTGGGAAACCGTCCGAAGCAAAGTCCGAGATCTGGTCGGATTGGGAAGAATTCAGTGCGCTCGCAGAGCAGCTCAAGGTGGTTAGCGAAGGTCTTGCCGAGGCCGCCGACAACGGGCTTATGGCGTCAGGTGCGGGAATGGATGCAGGCTCCATGATGGGCACGCAATCCCCCGGAAGCATGATGGGAGCTTCGTCCATGATGGGAACTTCGTCAGGAAGCCCGATGATGGACTATGCCTCGATGCCCGCAGATGGGGCATTCAACATGGTGACCCAGACATGTTCGGCATGTCACGCGAAATTCCGCTACGAGGCGAAGTAAAGATGTGCCGGATGAAAAAACTGGTCTTTGCTGCAGGGGCGCTTTGCGCCCTTGTGGTCGGCGGCCTTGTGATCTGGCCGATTGGCAAGGTGCCCGCGTCGATCACGCAAACGGGTGATGTCCAGCGCGGCGCCTATTTGGCTCGCGTATCCGGGTGCATTTCATGCCACACCAATTCAGAGGCTGGCGGCGCCGCACTCGCAGGCGGCGCGGGGCTGGCGACAGATTTTGGCACGTTTTTTCCGCCCAATCTGACGACAGACAAAGAGAACGGCATCGGGGGGTGGACGGTTGAGCAGTTCGCCAAGGCGGTTCGCCAGGGCATTAGTCCTAGCGGAGAGCCGTATTATCCCGCTTTTTCCTATCCGTTCTATGCGGATTTCACGGATCAGGACATTGCCGACCTTTGGGCAGCTTTCCAGACCGTGCCACCAGTCGCCGAGGCAGCGCTTGAGCATGATGTCAAGTTTCCTTTCGATCAGAGATGGGGCCTGAAGCTATGGCGGGCGGCCTATCTCTACGATCCACCCACGGAACCCATTGACGAGAAAAACGCACAATGGAACCGCGGTCGCGAGCTGGTTCGAGGTGCAGCACATTGCGGTGCTTGCCACACGCCACGCAATATCGGAGGCGGGCGCCTGCTTGACGCGGTTTTTGCTGGAAATGAGGCATTGCCAGGGGGGAGCAAGGCGCCTTCGATCACGCCGAACTCTCTGGCGGAACGCGGCTGGACCGTTTCCAACCTCGCCTATGCGTTGCGTACTGGCGTGACGCCGTCAGGCGACGCTTTCGGCGGCAGCATGGTGGAGGTCGTGCAGGGCAATACGCGCTTTTTGTCCCCCGATGATCTGGAAGCGATGGCCGTGTACTTGCTTGATGGTGACGAACCTCGAGCCGACCGGGTCGCTCAGGGCGAGGGCGCCGCTGCTAATAAAGACATGTGACTGCAATAGAGACAATGTGTGAGCCAAAACTGGCTCGCACAACAAACGAGAACGAAATGACACACACCAGAAGAGCATTCATTCAATCGGGGTTGGCAATGAGTGCGTTGAGCTTCTTCCCCAAGGCCGGATCTGCAGCCACCCCTGAATTTCAGGTGATGACAGCGCAAAGTGGCGCCGTACAACTCGCCCCTCCGGACTACCCCAAGACGGAGATTTGGGGCTATGACGGAAAGTTTCCTGGCCCCGTGATCCGTGTTCGGCAGGGCGCGCGTCTTCAACGTCGGCTCGTCAACAAGTTGCCGCAGGCGACGTCCCTGCACTGGCATGGCGTGCGGATATCAAATGCGATGGACGGCGTGGCCGGGCTCACCCAAGATGCCATCCCCACAGGCGAAACCTTCGACTACGATTTTGCCGTTCCAGATGCAGGAACTTTTTGGTTTCACGCGCATAATCGCTCCGTCGAACAGGTCGCTCGTGGGCTCTACGGAGCGTTGATCGTCGAAGAACCGATAGCCCCGGATGTTGATCGCGATGAAGTCCTTATTCTTGACGATTGGCTCCTCAACCCGGAGACCGCACAACTCGACCCAGATTTTGAAGCCGTTCATGATCGTAGCCATGCAGGCCGACGTGGCAACTTTGTCGCCACCAACGGAAGCTTCAATTCTACGCTCAACGTGAGCCAGGGTGAGCGGATGCGGCTTCGGTTGATCAACGCGGCAAATGCCAGGATCTTTGTTTTGGGCCTGTCAGGTCTAAAGGGGTGGGTGATGGCGTTCGACGGAATGCCACTGGTGACGCCGAGTGAGATCAGCGAACCGATCATCCTTGGGCCGGGCCAACGAGCGGATTTGTTTGTCGACGTCATTGCGGATGAAGGGGAAAGTGCTCATCTGGTGCGGCTTGAAGACGGCCAGGGATTTGCCCAAACCGAGTTTCGCGTGACCGGCACTTTGGCCTCCGCTGTGCGGGATGTCCCCCAAGTTCTGCCACCGAACCCTAATATGGATGTGCCGGGACTGGAGCAGGCGAGACGCATCAGGCTCAACATGGAAGGCGGGGCAATGGGCAACCTTGACGCAGCCATACTTGAGGGTGAGCGAAAAACGTTCCGCCAACTGGTCGACGCGAACCAGTTCTGGGCTTTCAATGGTACCGTGGGCATGACCGAGAAGCCACTGGCTAGCCTGTCACGCGGTGAAACAGCGCGAGTGGAGATCTACAACGATACATCCTTCCCCCACGCCATGCATTTGCACGGGATGCATTTCCGGGAGGTGCTGGAGGGCGGTGAAGTTGGTCCCCTGCGGGATACCTTGCTGATGTTCGGTGGCGAGACTCGCGAGATCGCCTTCGTTGCCGACAATCCGGGAAAGTGGCTGTTTCACTGTCACATGCTCTCGCACGCGGCATCCGGCATGATGACGTGGCTGGAGGTCGCATGAGATCAGCTTACCTGGCGGTAATTTCATCCATTGGCCTGATTGGGCTAGGTGCAACCTGGTGGTTCAGCGGCAATGCCTCCCAGGGTTCTTCCCCGTTTGACGACGTCAATATCGAACTGGGGCAAGCTCTCTATTCTGAAAACTGTGCGTCCTGCCATGGCGCCAATCTCGAAGGGCAACCAGACTGGCGAAGCCCTGGTTCAGATGGCCGCCTGCCCGCGCCGCCGCATGATCGCAACGGTCATACCTGGCACCATAGTGACCAGATTTTGTTCTCCTACACCAAGCTCGGGGGGGCGGAACTGATGCGACAACAGGGCTCAGATTTCGACAGTGGCATGCCGGGCTTCGCCGGCAAACTCACAGATCAGGAAATTTGGAACATTCTCGGCTTCATTAAGTCGACCTGGCCAGAGCGAGAGCGCAATGCTCAGGCCGCACGCACAGCAGCAGAACAAGAGGGATAATGGACATGATTTTCAGAAATTTGATGCTCGTATCGTCATTTGCCTTACTTCCAATGGCAGTGCAGGCCGCAGACCTGGACGAAGCGCGGGTCAAGGAACTTGTATATGAGGCTATCCGCGAGAATCCGCAAATCATCATGGAAGCAGTCGAAATACTTCAACGTCAGGACGCCGAAGCCCAGGCACAAGCGCAGGCAACCGTCTTGCGCGATCAGCGACAATTGCTCGAGCAAGACCCGAATGCACCGGTTCTCGGCAATCCCGATGGGGATGTGACCGTTATCGAATTTTTCGATTACAACTGCCCATATTGTCGCCGCGCTATGCCGGAAGTTCTGGCACTGCTGGAGGCTGACCCCAATGTGCGTCTGGTCTATCGCGAATGGCCAATTCTCGGGGACGGATCCGTGTTTGCAACCAAAGCTGCACTCGCATCGCGGCTGCAAGGCAAGTATGAGGCATTCCACTGGGCCCTAATGGGTATGAACGGCCGGGCGGAAGAAGCAAGCGTTCTCAGGATAGCACAAGAGGTCGGTCTCGACATCGAACGCCTTCAAACTGACATGGAGCGCCCCGAAATTGAAGAGCATATCGCGACCTCGATGCGGTTGACGCAGTCGCTCGGCTTCAGTGGCACGCCTTCATTTGTGATCGGCGACAATCTGGTTCCAGGCTTCGTGGAAAGCGATAAGCTCACGGAACTGGTCGACAACGTGCGGGCGTCGGCAAACTAGCACTCTGCGGTGGGTTCTGACATCACGCCCGATGAGCAATGATGCAGGCGAATGAGTCGGAGCCCCTACAGACCAAAAGACCTAGGCACGGCCTACCACTGAAAGAGGCGGCGAGAAGATGACTTACCTTTGGTATCTTATTGCTGCCTTTGCCGAGATCGCTGGATGTTTTGCTTTCTGGGCATGGTTGCGGCTCGATCGTTCGCCGCTTTTGGTCGGGCCAGGTCTGGTAAGTTTGGCACTCTTCGCATGGCTTTTGACGCGCGCAGAAAGCGAAATGGCCGGTCGGGCATATGCAGCTTACGGGGGCGTCTACATAGCGGCGTCCATGATCTGGATGTGGCTAGTGGAGGGGAGCCGACCGGACCGCTGGGACATTGCAGGCATTCTTCTTTGCCTCCTAGGCAGTGCTCTCATCCTGTTGCCTTCGCGCTCATGATCTGCGGAACCTCAGAAAACCAGGCAAATCCGTCGCTAGAAATCGCTAGGTCATCGCACCCGTCACGACGGGTGCGATGACCCATAGATTAGGCAGTCACGGTATTTTCGTACCCAGCTTCACGAAGCAGGGCCGTCAGCCGTTCTGTTGACAGTGCACCTTCAACAGAAACCGTGCGGGCCGGAATGTCGCAAGATACGCTCGCATTTGCGTCAGCTGCCTTGATCGCCTTTTCGATCGTACTGGTGCAATGACCACAACTCATGTCGGGAACGTTGAATTTCATGTCGATGTCTCCTCTGTGACAGCTTGTTCAGTGCAGATGGGGCTTCCAGTGGGGGGAAGGTCAAGGGTCTCCGTAGATTTTTAAAGCGAAGCCAGGAAAGTTCAAATTGGGTATTGACCTTCCAGTCACTGGAACTCCTATTTGGGGTGTCAAATGGGATTCCAGGAGACTGAAATGACAGATCAATCCAAAGTGACACTCTCGATTGAAGGAATGTCTTGCGCCTCATGCGTAGGGCGCGTGGATCGGGGCCTAGCCGCGTTGAGGGGAATATCCGATGTCTCGGTGAACCTCGCGAACGAGACTGCGCGTTTCAGCGTGGATGGTTCGTCCCACCTGCAAGATGCGGTCCAAGCCCTGAAAGATCTCGGGTATCCAGCGCGAACGGCATCCGTGACGCTGAACATCGCGTCCATGTCATGTGCTTCTTGTGTCGGGCGCGTCGATAAGGCACTTGCCTCGGTTCCCGGCGTGTTGGAGGTCAACGTTAATCTTGCGGCGGAAAATGCGCGCATCACATATCTTGAGGGCATGACCGACCCTGTGGCCCTCATCCGTGCATCCGAGCAAGCCGGATATCCAGCCAGCGTGGCCGAGGCCACGGCAACACAGGATCGCACTTCGCGAAAAGAAGAGGAAGCGCGCGGGTTGGCACGCCGGGTGGCACTGGCCGCAGCACTCGCTTTGCCGGTTTTCCTGATGGAAATGGGCGGGCACCTGATCCCGGCCGTGCATATGGCGATCAACAATACCATAGGACAGCAGGCCAGCTGGTTGATCCAGTTCATCCTCACAACGGCTGTGCTCATTGGGCCCGGCCGACAGTTCTATCTGAAAGGGTTTCCGGCCTTGCTGAAAGGTGCTCCAGACATGAACAGTCTGGTCGCCGTCGGCACAGGCGCAGCTTATCTTTATTCAGTTGTCGCAACGTTCTTCCCGTCGCTGATGCCCGAGGCCGTCCGCGCTGTCTACTTCGAGGCCGCCGCGGTCATCGTGGTCCTGATCCTGATCGGGCGCTGGCTCGAAGCGCGAGCGAAAGGGCGAACAGGGGCTGCAATCGAGAAGCTGCTCGGCCTACAGGCTCGTACGGCGCGTATTTTGCGTGACGGCGATGCGGTCGAGGTCGAGATCGATGCCTTGCGCACCGGAGATCTGATTGTTGTGCGCCCCGGAGAACGACTCGCCGTGGACGGTGAGGTTGTGGACGGCGAAAGCCATGTCGATGAAAGCATGATCACCGGGGAACCCGTGCCGGTCGGCAAGTCGGCTGGTGATCCTGTCACGGGCGGTACGGTCAATGGCGCGGGCAGTCTGACCTATAAAGCAACGCGTGTTGGTGCGGATACCACGTTGTCCCAAATCATCCGCATGGTCGAAGATGCGCAGGGCGCCAAGCTCCCCATTCAAGGGTTGGTGGATCGGATCACGCTTTGGTTCGTCCCCGCTGTGATGACCCTCGCCGCCTTGACGATCCTTGTCTGGCTAATATTCGGCCCTGATCCCGCCCTCACCTATGCGCTGGTCGCGGGTGTCTCAGTTCTCATCATTGCTTGTCCCTGCGCGATGGGACTGGCGACGCCGACGTCGATCATGGTCGGGACCGGTCGCGCTGCTGAAATGGGCGTGTTGTTCCGCAAGGGGGATGCTCTGCAAGCATTGGGGGACGTCAAGGTTGTCGCTCTGGACAAGACCGGCACCGTCACCGCCGGACGTCCCGCGCTGACCGACCTTGTGCTGGCGGAAGGAGCCGAGCGCTGCACCGTTCTTGCGGCAGTCGCATCGGTCGAAGCCAGATCAGAACACCCGATCGCCGAAGCTATCGTGCGCGGCGCGCAGGCGGAAAACATCAGACTGTCGGAACCGAGCGCGTTTACTTCGATTACAGGGTATGGCGTGCGCGCCATCGTTGACGGGGCCGAGGTTGTTGTCGGAGCTGACCGAATGATGCAGCGCGAAGGGATCGATCTTGGTGAACTCGCAGAGGCTGAAACTATGCTCGCACGGCAAGGTCGCACCGCACTCTTCGCCGCAATCAATGGCAAGGCGGTGGCTGCGATTGGCGTCGCCGATCCGGTCAAACCCTCGAGCCGAGCCGCGATTGCCGCACTGCACAGTCTGGGTTTGAAGGTGGCAATGATTACCGGCGACAAACGCGAAACGGCAGAAGCAATTGCCGAAGAGACTGGTATCGACCACGTGATCGCGGGGGTCTTGCCCGACGGCAAGGTGGCGGCACTGGAAAATCTGCGCCAGCAGGGCACATTGGCCTTTGTTGGCGATGGCATCAACGATGCACCCGCGCTCGCCCACGCGGATGTTGGCATCGCCATCGGCACTGGCACGGATGTGGCGATCGAAAGCGCAGATGTCGTATTGATGTCCGGTGATCTTCGCGGCGTTGTGAACGCTTTCGAGATCTCGCGACACACCATGCGAAACATCAAACAGAACCTTGGTTGGGCCTTTGGTTACAATGTGGCTTTGATACCCTTGGCCGCCGGAGCGCTTTATCCGAGTTTCGCCGTGCTGCTGTCACCGGTCGTCGCTGCCGGTGCGATGGCACTTAGCTCGGTCTTTGTCTTGACGAACGCCTTGCGGCTGCGGCGCGTAAGACCGGCGATGGACGAGCGCCAAGAGTCTGGGCGGGTGGAGGACTTCGCCCCCGTCCCGGCCGAGTGAGAGGAGGCAGAAATGAACATTGGTGATGTTGCCGAGCGGTCAGGAGTGCCGGCCAAGACCATTCGCTACTATGAGGATATCGGTCTAGTAACACCTTTGCGCGCTGCAAACGGGTATCGAAGCTTCAGAGAGATCGATTTTCATAAGCTGGCATTCATCGGACGAGCGCGAGCCTTGGGATTTACAATCGAAGACTGCCGTACGCTTTTGGCGCTCTATAACGATGACAATCGAGAAAGTGCGCAGGTAAAGGCCGTCGCAGAGGAGCACCTGCGCCAGATTGATGAAAAGATCTCTAAACTCATGTCGATGAAAGAAACTCTTTCGTCTCTCGTGCACCAGTGTGCTGGCGATCACCGACCGGATTGTCCAATTCTTGCGGATCTTTCTGTCGTAGACGACGCAACTTTCTCATGATCTCCGACGACGAATGAAATCGCGCGCCCTGCGAGACAGGGCGCGCGACCTGTAGTTACTGCACCAGCTCTGTAATAGTCAGCTTGCCATTCACACGGTCGGCAACGAAGTTGATCTGTGCGCCTTCACTCAGCCCTTCCAGCATCGCGGGATCGGCGAGAACGAAGACCATTTTCATTGCTGGCATGTCGAGGTTTTCCAGCGGGCCATGGTCGACAGTAATCTTGTTCCACTTGGCATCGATCTTGGTCACCGTGCCCGAGGACATGGCACTATCGCTAGCAGCAATTGCAGTTCCAGCGGTCATCAGAAGGGCAGCGGCGAGCGTCAAAAATTTGGTCATGATTGGTTTCCTTTGATTTGAGATCAGTTGACAGTAAGGGCGCCGTGCATGCCGCCTTCATAGTGGCCGGGCAGCAGGCAGGCGAATTCGAAGTTGCCGGCCTTGTTGAAAGTCCAAAGGATCTCCGCCTCTTCACCTGGTTCAAGGCGCACAGCGTTAGGGTCGTCATGTTCCATCTCAGGGAACTTGGCCATCAGCTCTTTGTGTTCAGCGTTTTGTGCCATCGAATCCATCACGAACTCGTGGGTTTCCTCACCCATGTTCGTGATGCGCAGGCGCACGGTTTCACCCTCAGAAAAAGTCATTTCCGAGGAGGGTTCGAAGACGAACGGTGCGTCCTTGTCGTAGTCCTCACGCATTATCACATCGATGGTTCGCGTGGGTTCATGGCCATGCATCGCAGGCATGCCGATGGCCATTTGACCGTTGCCGTGCCCGGCGTCCGCAATTGCGAGGGCGGGAATCAGGGCCAGCCCCAATGTCAAAAGTGCAGTTTTCATGAGCGTGTTTCTCCTGTGCTCTGGCATCAGCCCTGCCGCACGCCGCCGCGCGGCGTGATCACGGTTTTCGGACTGGTGTTGTATGCATGTTCGGGCAGCTCGCCCGTCCATTCGTAGGCCTGTGTTCCGGGCGGGTTGTCGTACCAGCCAGGATCGCTGTAATCGTCGCGGTCGATGCCCTCGCGAACCTTCACCACGCTAAACATGCCACCCATTTCCAATGGGCCATGCGGCCCCCATCCGGTCATCATCGGCACGGTGTTCTCGGGGATCTCCATCGACATCTCGCCCATATCCGCCATACCCGCCGTGCCCATCGGCATGTAGCCAGGCTGCTGGCGGCGGATCATTTGGGTCAGGCGGGACTTGTCGGCGCCAATAAATGTAGGGATGTCGTGGCCCATAGCATTCATGGTGTGGTGCGACTTGTGGCAGTGGATCGCCCAGTCACCTTCGTGAATCGCGTCGAACTCGTAGGCGCGCATGGCGCCTACAGGAATGTCGATCGAGACCTCGGGCCAACGGGCACTTTCCGGCACCCAGCCTCCGTCAGTACAGGTGACCTGAAAGTCATAGCCATGCATGTGAATTGGGTGGTTGGTCATCGTCAGGTTGCCACAACGCACACGGACACGGTCCCCCTTGTTGACCACCAGAGGATCGATGTCCGGGAAGATCCGGCTGTTCCAGGTCCACATGTTGAAATTGGTCATCTCGGCCACGCGCGGGATGTAGGTCCCCGGGTCGATGTCATAGGCCGCAAGGAGGAACGCGAAATCCCGGTCCACCGGCATGAACGCCGGGTCGCGCGGATGCACGATGAAGAGCCCCATCATGCCCATGGCCATCTGTACCATCTCGTCCGCATGCGGGTGGTACATGAAGGTGCCGGACTTGATGAGGTCGAACTCGTAGACGAAGGTCTTACCCGGCGGGATGCCGGGATGCGACAAACCACCAACTCCATCCATTCCCGATGGCAGGATCAGTCCGTGCCAATGCACGCTGGTATGTTCCGGAAGACGGTTGGTTACGTAAATACGCACCCGCTCGCCTTCGACCGCTTCGATTGTGGGTCCGGTGGATTGGCCATTGTAGCCCCAGAGCCGCGCAATCATCCCGTCCGCCATAATCCTTTCAACAGGCTCTGCAACGAGGTGGAACTCCTTTACATCTCCGTTCATGCGATACGGCAAAGACCATCCGTTCAGTGTTACAACGGGGTTGTAGTCGAACCGATCCGAAGGCCTTGGGGGAACTTGTGTATAGGGGCTGTCGGTAAAGGCGGCCTCGGGCAGATCGCGAAAGCGTGTTTGCGCGGCCCCGGCGTTCGCCAGCACAGCTCCAGCGCTCGCGGTCAATCCCGCGCCCAGTAATTGACGACGGTTCATCATTCTTCGCTACCTCCGGTCAGAGTAATTGCCCCGCCCCAAATCGCCGCGGTCGCGTCTGTTTCGGCAAGCCAGTAGTCACGTTTCGCTTCTGCGGCAGAGAGGCGCGAAGCGAGCCCCTCCTGGGCATCAGCGATCAATTCAAAGGTCGAGGTCAGCATGCCGTTGTAGGACAGCAGCGCTTCGTCATCGATCTGGCGTCGCAGAGGCAAAACAGAGTCGCGCCAATGCCGCGCGATGCTATGGCGACCGGTGATGGCCCTATAGGCCATGCGTGCGTCCGAACGCGCATCGACGGCCTGCTGGGCCAGCCTGTTCGCTGCCTGCAGATAGGCCATGCGGCCACGCTTCGACACCAGCGGACCGGTGTCGTAGAGCGGGATCTCGAAATCTAGAGCAAGCGCTGGATTGGCCTCGGTTTCTCCGGCTGCACGTTCCAGGTCGAAACCAGCCACCAACTGGACGTCCGAGACCATACGGGTTTGCCCGGTCAGACGGTAGTCCAGCGCGAGCGCCTCGAGTTCCAGCTTTCCAGATGCCAGGTCTACGCGGTTTGCCAGTGCCAGCTGTTCGATATTTCCTGCAACGCGCGGGCCACCAGGCAAGGCGGGCAGCGAGTCCGGCACGAATACAGTGGTGTCGCTACCCCAAAGCCCCATCAGCCGAAGCAGTTTTTCTTTGGCCAATTGCGCCTCCAATTGGGCGGCTGCACGTTCGGCGGCAAGCTCAGCAGTAAAGGCATGCTCCCTTGCTTGATCGGCCTTGCTCATCGCGCCGGTACGGCCCAGTTGCACAGCAAGTTCGGACGCTGCCTCGGCAGTGCCCTGAGTTTGAGCGATCAGTGCAGCGGCTTCGAAAGCGCCAACCGCCTCAATCCAGGCCCGGCGGGTTTCAACGGCCAAGTCTATCGTGTCGGCGAGCGCAGCAAGTTCGGATTGTCTGAAGCGAATCTCCGCAAGTTGGGTCCGCGGTGCGGATGTTGCCACGTCGAGCAGGGAGTTGATTAATGTTGCCTCAAGTGTGCGAGTGACATCGCCAGCCAACCCGGAGATTGACACACCGATCGAGGGCACCGGCCCCATAGCCACTTCCCATAAGTCAGTTGAGGACAGACCTAGCTCAGCGAAGCTGGCTTGAAGTGCGGGACTGCTTATCAGGGCAACCTGCACTGCGGTGTCGGCGCTGACGGTCTTACCATGCACCATGGCGTGAACCCTCTTGCGCGTTTCCTCAAGGTCCGCGGCAGACAGGTTCCAGATCGGTGTGGCCCCTAGAGCCTGGCGTGCACCCGTCTCGACACTGCCAAAGCCCGCGCGATCTGGTTTTGCACGCTCAAGAACGGCAGGACTGGCGCAGGCGGACACCAGCAACATGGACCCCATGAGAAGAGGCAGTTTCATTCGCCACCCTCCCGTTGTTCATCATTCAGCATCCGCCATTCGGCCGGTTCTCCGACCGAGTAGCCCGCGTAAGCAACAACAGGCCCGGGTTGCGCAGACGCGACCACAGGCGATGTAACCGCCGCCGTAAGCGCTGGCACGGTTTCAAGTTCAGGAAGCGCCGAGCAGGCGGCCCCGAACAGCGGCAAGGATGCCGCAAGCAGAATTTTCACTTAGATTTCCTCGAAATGTCAGATGCAGATGGTCGCAGTCAAACTGCGGCTACAGGTGCATCAGGCGCGAGGAGGGCGCCGCAAACCTTCGGGTGTGGCCGAACGGACTAGGGACGCAATATCCCAGGACCGGAGGGAAACATTAGCGGACTGCTTTGTGCAACTTTCGGCACCTACGAAGTCACCGACCACGCAGATATGTGACGCACAGTGGTCTGCTCCATGGTCGATATCTGCAGCCGGAATGTCCGTTTCATGATGGTGGCGCTCGTTTGAAGACTCCTGAGCGACTTGTTCAACAGAGCACGAAACCATGGCTGATGCATTGGACGGCATCAGGGTCACTGCCACCAATATGGAGGCAATCTGGAGTATCCCAAAAACGGCCCGAATCCTGTACATCATTTTTGAAGCTGTATTGCTGAAACAAAATGTCGGCAAGTCACCAAAACGTGTGGGCAAATTTTTCATACATTCTTCGTAGAAGTTTGAAAAAACTGCTGAAATCCTAATCGATCAATGAATGTGCGAGCGTAGATGTCGCAAGCGGTGACGACATGATCGCCCGCTTGAAAAACATCATTGCGTTGGAGACTGACGGAGCGTTGGTCTAACGGTTGATTTCTACTGGCGGCACAAACCCGTAGTCGCTTACTCGAGAGCATTCAGGAACCTAGCGTAGTCATCACTGACCTCCCTCGCCTCAACAAAGGCGCGAGCGCGCTCGGCGTCGAGACAACGGAAGTAGTCCTGCACATCGGCAATGTAGGCCTCGAAATCGCTTCTGATCAGATCGGCGTAGGCACGCATGTCGTCTTGCGACTGAGGCAAGAACGGTCGTTCGGGAGGTACGCAATCTGCTGCTGCGGCTATCGGCATGCTTCCAAGCAGGAACGCGAACAGCAACGGTGCGTTGCGCGCAATAAACAGCCGCAGGGCAAAACTCCTTTGCCGCCTTTAAGATTATCATTCTGTCGGCTATCACCGTTATCGGAGCAAGGCGAACTTCGTCAACACGTTATTATTGTCTTGCTATCATTAATGTTGTTTTGTATCGCTCACGGTGTTGCGACCCCGTGGGCCTGATACTGCACCCAGGCAGAACAAGGACCCAAGGGAAGGCCATGATAGAAGAAGCCCCGAATGTGGTTACAGAAGACGGACTGCGCGGCTTGCTCGCCGAGGGCTACCTCATTGAGGTGGTCTGCAAGGAGAGAGCAGAGAAGCGCCATAACAGCTGGTACGGCTCGTGGGTCATCCGCGCCGTCGCCACTGATGGGCGTGACGATAAGATGCTCGTCACCAGCCGAAGCGTCCTCAAGCTCCGCGACTTCAAAACCATCGTTGGCCTTGTCAGTTTCCTGGCCGACATGGGCTGTACGACCGCTAGCATCCCACTTGAAGAAGGTGGCCGCGAACGCCACGCCGCGCCTCCGGTCAAAGGCAGCTGACCGCGCGACTGCGCTCGTCGTTGCTTTGGGTACAGGCGTTTGTTCCGCGCCCCCGGCCCTGGCCGACGGTTTCATCTTTTCGGTTGGCCCAGACGGCCAATTGATTTCCACTTCTCAAGAGGCAAACGGGCGCCTTTTTCTCTTCGCAGAACCTCGCGTTCCTGGCGCCACTGTCGAGACAGCGATCCCGGCCCGATCTGCCGCCGGCGCCACCCCAGAAATCCTCCATGCGATCGAGACCACGGCTCTACGGTATGCCGGGCATGGTGCGCTGCGTCGCGCGGGGCTTTCCGTCACTGATTGGGCGCTCCTTTACCGCGCCAACATTGAAGTCGAGAGCGCATACAATCCGGCTGCACGTAGCCCTGTCGGGGCTATAGGCCTCGGGCAGCTTATGCCGGATACCGCCCGCGACCTCGGCGTGGACCCACATGACATTGCGCAGAATCTCGACGGATCAGCCCGCTACCTGCTGATGATGCTCGACCAGTTCGGCGAGGGCTCTCTGGCCCTTGCGGCATACAACGCTGGTCCGGAGGCGGTCACACGCCACGGCGGCATTCCCCCTTTTCGCGAAACCCAAGGGCATGTGGCCCGTGTGACTGCCGTGTTTGAGCGGCTCAGAGGAGATCTTTCATGACATCGAGACCTTCGATCGTCGCGCTCGGCGCGATGGCCCTTATCGTGCTGGCGGGTCCAGCGCTTGCACAGAGCATCGACCTCTCGCCGGTACAGACCCTGCTTCAAGGAATTGTCGATGCGATCACCGGTCCCTTGGGGATCGTGATTGGCACGCTCGCACTGATCGGGGTGTTCCTTTCCTGGCTCTTTGGCATCCTCGACTTTCGTCAGGCGCTCTGGGTCGTGGTTGCAATCGCGGGCATCGCCGCAGCACCCACCATCGTCGCCGCCATCTGGACCACCTGAGCTCTATCCATGGCTGACCAGTCCCGCGTGTTCATCGGTCTTCTCAGGCCACCCAAGCTGATGGGCTTGCCGATCATGTACGCCATGGTCTGGCTCTTCGGCTCGACGCTTCTATTCCTCTGGGTGCAGAGCTGGGTGGTGGCTGTGTTCGCGGGGCTGGCCTGGCCGGCGCTTTGGAAAGCCGCAGACTGGGATCCGAATTTCCTCGATGTCCTGGTGATCACCCTGCAGGAAACCCCGCCGACCACGAACCGCAAGCTGCACGGAGGCGACAGCTATGCCCCGTGATGGAATTGCCGATGCGGTTGAGAACGCCATCGATCCGCTGACCGCGCTACCCGCATGGGTCAAGGGCGAGAAGCGGCTCTCAATGATGCTGCCCTATGTGAGCCTCGTGAACGACCGAACGATCCGGACACGCGGCAACGAGCTGATGCAATGCATCCGGCTCGAGGGGGTGAACAGCATCACGAGCGAGGACGGGCATCTCGACCGGATCGGAGGGTTGCTGGCTGGCATCGTGGCGCAGGTCGGGACCGAGTTCTCATTCTACCTGCACAAGGTCTCGAAAGCGGTCGATGTGACCCTGCCGCCCATTCCGGGCGAGGGGTTCGCTGCTGCCATCGACAAACGATGGCACGCGCATCTCGGCCGCGCGGGCTTGCGCGACAAGACGCTGACCCTGACCGTGCTGAAGCGCCCCGAGGTGAGCAGCCGCTTGCCGTTCGGACTTGGGGCGTCTCGCTCGCGACATGCGGCCGACACCACCCGCCGCTTGCGCAAGCTCGACGAGGTTGTGGGCTTTCTGCTGTCCTCCTTCGATGAGCTGAAGCCCCGCCTTCTGGCCGCAAGCACCGGCGAGCTTCTGGGCTTCCTCGGTTCACTCAACACGGGCGAGGAGCACCCGCTCTTCCCCCGGTCGCGCCTCGGTGTGATCGCCGAGGACGTAGCCAATACGCGCGTCACCTTCCGCGGCACGACCATCGCACTCTCGGACGGTGCCGTCGGCGACAAGCTCGGGGCGATCTTTGCGGTGAAGAACTACCCGGCCAAGACCGATAGCCTGATGCTCGACGAGTTGAATCTGCCCGTCGACATGGTGGTCACGCACTCTTTTGTGCCGATCAACGCCAACATTATGGCGGGCCGGATCAAGCGGCAGCTGCGGCTAATGCAGGCCGCCAATGACGGAGCCGTCAGTCTCGCCCAGGAACTGGAACTCGCGCAGGACGATCTGGAATCCAAACGCCTGATCTTCGGCGAGCACCACATGACCGTAGCTGTCTATGCGCGATCCCAGGCCGCCCTCGACGACATCGCGGCCGAAATCCGCAACATCTCCGCCACCTCCGGGATCAACCTGATCTCGGAAGCCTTCGGGGCGCGGGCGCATTTCATGGCGCAGCATCCCGGGAACACAGGGGCGCGCAGCCGCAAGGCCGCAATCACGAACCACAACTTCGCCGATCTCGCTACCTTCCACCGCACCCCGCTCGGAAAGACAGGGCGGGAAGTCCCCTGGGGCGTGCCGATCACGCTCTTTCCGACACCCGAGCGCAGTGGTTTTCGCTTCAACTTCCACGAACAGGGCGCGCCGGATCGCGAGCCCACGGGAGGCCACACGCTGATCCTCGGCCGTCCCGGCTCCGGCAAATCCGTCCTGGCGGCTTTCCTGATGACCATGGCACGGCGGGCAGGTGCGCGGGTCTTCGTATTCGACTATCGCGCGGGCATGGAGATGGCCGTCCGCGCGCTCGGCGGCAGCTATTCGACCGTGCGGGCGGGGCGCCCCACGGGCCTCAATCCGCTCCAGACCGAGATCGACGTGCGGGGCCAGGCATGGCTTGCTGATTGGCTCGCGAGCCTCTTGGAGCGGCGCGATCGACCGCTAACCCCGGTTCAGACCAACCGACTGCAGGAAGTCGTGCGCCAGAACGCCAGCGCAGGACATGCGGGTCTACGGAACTGGTCGGATTTCGCCTCGCTGCTGGTCTCGACCGATGACGAGGGCGATCTCTTCGAGCGTATGCAGGAATGGACGGCCGAGGGTCGCTACGGCTGGATCTTCGGGGCCAATGCCGAGGACAGTTTCAGCATCGATGGAGACGTCGCGGGCTTTGACCTCACCGGCATCCTCGATTCCGAGAGCGAGCGGGAACGCATGGCGGTCCTGTCCTACCTCTTCCGCCGGGTCGAGCGGGTGATCGAGGACCGCAAGCCCACCATCATCGTCATCGACGAGGCATGGAAAGCCCTCGACAACGCCTACTTTGCGGAGCGCCTCAGCAACTGGCTGGTGACCGCCCGCAAGCAGAACGCCGTCGTCGTGATGATGACGCAATATGCCAGCCAGCTCGAGCGCACGCGCACCGGCAAGACCATCGTGGAAGCGGTGCCGACGCAGGTGCTCTTGCCCAACATTCGTGCTTCCGCCGCTGACTACGCGATGCTCGGCCTGACCGAGAAAGAGCTCGACGTGCTTCTGGGCGTCGGCTCGGCCTCGCGGCTCGCGCTTGTACGCGACGACCGTGGTTCCGTCGTGATCGATGCCGATCTCAGCGCGCTCGGCCCGCTCGTGACCATCCTTGGCGGAATGGAGAAGGGCGAAGCGCTTGTCGGCGCCGATTATCGCGAACGTCCTGATTTCTGGAGAGTGACATGACCCGTACCATCATTCGCAGCGTAGTGCTGCTCGGGCTCGGCCTGACCCTGACAGCCTGTGCGCAGCATAACCCCCCGCAAGCCAACTGCTTCAATTTTCGCGAGGCTCCTGCGCAGGCAGGAACCGCCACCGCCACGATCTCGACCATGGGGGCGGAGGTCACGCGCCGCGACACGGCCTGCGATTTCGTCCTCTTGGGGGCGGGCGGCTGAGCCAATGCGGACCTGGCTTCCTCTCTCGATGATCGGCTTTGCACTGGCAGGTCCCACGGCGGGGCCAGCGGTCGCCCAAGGCGTGCCGACCTTCGATCTGCGCCTCTTCGCAGAGCGGCAGGCCATCCTTGAGCAGACCGATCGGGACCTGGCACTGCAGCAGGTCCGGCTAAGCCGAGAGGAGGAACTGGCCGAAATCGAGCGCCAGCAACTCGCCTCCCTCGAAGGGCTGATGGATGCCATGTCGCTTGGCGCTGGAGACGTGGCCGGAACCGTGGCGGGGCTCGAGGCGGGGCAGGGGGCGGTCGACGACGTCGAAAGCGCGGCCGCCAGTCTTTATGCGCCCGAGGACACCAATCCAGCGGCAGCGCGGATGTTCGGCGATGCCAGGGAGGGGATCGAGGAGCTGATCATCCGCGCAGCACGCGACACCCATAGTCTGTCCGGGGTCGGCCGCGCAGGTCTTTCGCTCGTGCAATGGCGCTGTCTCTTGCAGGCGCTGATCTGGCAGGAAAGTCGTTTCCAGATCGGGGCACGCTCACCCGTGGGGGCCTTCGGACTTACCCAGATCATGCCCGGTACCGCGGGCGATCTCGGGATCTACCCGGCCTATTACGACGATCCCTATCTGCAGGTCACCGGCGGTGCGCGATACCTCGCACAAATGCTGAACATGTTCGATGGCAACATTATCCATGCGCTCGCCGCCTATAACGCCGGTCCTGGCAATGTGCAGGATTATGGCGGTGTGCCGCCTTTCGCGGAAACCCAGCACTATGTCGTGGTGATCCCGCAGCAGTACAACAGCTACCTCGCGGCCATGGGCGGCATCGATGCGCTCGGCACCATCGACCCGGTCCTTCTGGCGAATGCGAGTTTCAGCCTCTCGGCCCACGGCGCAGGGGTCTATGGCGACTACTCGCTGGTCTCAGTCCGCGCGGCCGCCCTGCGCGTGCAGGACATCATCACCCGCATTGGCGAGACCGAGGATCTCCACGAGGCCATCGCGCTCAACACCTATGCCCGGGCCGAACAGGCCCGGCTGGTCGCAATCCGGACCCGGATCAAGGCCGCCCGAACCGAGCCACTCAGTGCCGAGCAGATCGCCTTGGCGGCGGCCCAGGCTGCCGAGCGGCAATTCATGGATTTCAGTCAGGAGGATTTGCGTTGAACCTGCGCCTGCCCCGTTCCCTTTTCGCCGGTAGCATTGCTCTCGCGCTCACCCTCAATGTCACCGGACCTGTCGCGGCACAGGGTGTGCCCACGGTGGACACTCAGAACATTGCTCAGGAAATCCGCCAGCTTCAACAGATGCTGCAGGATTTCGGGATCCAGACGGATCTTCTGGACAATGCGTTGGAGCAACTGGACATGCTGCAAAGCCAACTCGATCAGCTGAACGAGATGTATGCCTCGCTCACCGGGCCGCGCAGCATCCTCGGACTTGCCATGGGCGGGGACCTCGACACCTTGCTTGAGGCCAACTTCGAAGACATCCCCGGCCTGATCCGAGGCATCCAGGCGGGCGATTGGAGCGCTCTCATCGGGCCCAATGCCGGGCCCATGCGCACGCAGATGGAACAGGCGCTGGCAAGTGCCGGGTTCGACGAGGATTCTCTCCGCGAAATCGCCACCAGCGGCAATCCGGGCGCTGAAGGCGTGGCCACGCGGGCAACCACAGGTGCTGTGATGTCGGCAGCGGCGCAGAACAGCCACGCAGAGGCGGAACAGTCTCTCGAACGGGTGGAACGTCTGGTCGAGATGATCCCGGACATGGAGGATCTCAAAGCCTCGATGGATCACAACACCCGCGTCACGGCGGAACTCGCCATCGCTATGACCCGGATGTGGGAGCTGGAAGCGATTCAAACCCTAGGCGCAGGCAATGCAGGCGTGGTTGACGCCGCCACCGTTGCCGAAGAACGCCGCTACATGGACTTCACCTTGCCGGACCTTGAGCCATGAGTAGGGCAGGGGTGATGACTGCGCGCGAACTCGTGGAAGAGGAACTTGTCTACGGTGCCCTGCGCCGGGAACAGCTTTGGCGGATGATCGGCCTTTCTGGAGCAGGCTTTGGTGTATTCGGCTGTTTGACAGCTGCGGCTGTCGCGCTGATGGTCGAGACGCCGCCTCCCGTGGTTGTCCCCTACGATCCCGCGACCGGGATGGCGCTCCCCAATGCCACGGTTGAAACCGTGTCGCTCGCCGAACGCCCTGCCGTGATCGAAGCGCAAATCTACCGCTACATTCTCGACCGCGAAACCTACAACCAGCTCGACAACGATCTTCGTGTCCGCCGTGTCCTGGCGCAGTCTTCCGGGTCGGTCGAGGCCAGCATGCGCGAGATGTGGACATCGGGTCAGGAGAACTATCCGCCGACGCGATACGGGGCTGCGGCCGAGATGGCCGTTGAGATCGCATCGATCACCCTTATTGGCGATAACCGCGCCCAGGTCCGGCTCAGAAAGCGCCTGACAAGCCCGCAGGGGGTACAGGATGGATCGTTCACTGCCACGTTGATGTTCGAATTCCGGCCCGAGCGGACCCGCGCGATCGACGATGTCTGGCAAAACCCTTTCGGTTTCACCGTCACCCAATATGCCATCCGATCGGACCGTTCCGAATGACTAGCACTCCAATCTTTACCTTGTTGGCCGCCAGTTTTCTCACGTTCGCGGGATCGACTGCCTTGGCCGAGACCACGCCCCGCCCAGGTTCTCATGACAACCGCGTGCGCGTAGCGACCTGGACTGAAGGCCAAGTTTACCGTGTCGTCACGACTCTGACCCGCGTCACCACGGTCGAATTCGGTGAGGGTGAAACCATCCGCTCGATCATCGCCGGCGATACGGTCGGGTTTCAATTCGACGGTGTCCCGGGTGGCCGTGCCTTCGCCATTAAGCCGACAGCATCTGGCGTCGCCACCAACATCACCGTCTACACCAACCGCCGCTCCTACTACTTCCATGTCGTCGAAGCCCGGGAGACGCCGCATTATGTCGTGCAGTTCCGCTATCCTGAAAACCGCGTGCAACCCACCAGGGCGGTTGCGGCCGATGCGCCGAATGCGAACTATGCGGTCAGCGCCCGAGAAGAGTTCACGCCGACGGCCATCTGGGATGATGGTACCTTCACGTATTTCCGGTTCGCACGGAATGCGCCGGTGCCCGCCATCTTCCGTTATTCGAACGGCAGGGAACGCGCGGTGAACAGCCAAGCCTTGAGTGACGGCGTCATCCGCGTGTCCGGCGTCAACCGACAATGGGTCCTTCGACTTGGCGAAGAGGTGGTTTGCGTCCAGGACGCAGGACAGGCCACATCATGACCGAAGGTACGGAAGACCTCGCCGCGCGCCTCGCGGCTCTCGAAGGCTCGACAGGCAAAGCGAAGGCAAGCAAGCGGCCTGCGCCGCTTGCCGCGATCCTTGGGGTCGTCGGCATCGCGGCAGCAGGCGGTCTGGCATGGGCTGCCCTGCAGCCGTCGGCAGAAGCGCCAATGGCGACCGCCGCGCCGGAAGAGTTCCAGAGCAGCGGCCCCGGATTCGGAGATCTGGCGCTGATTTCTGCCCCGGAGCCCAGCCAAGCCCCGCCTGCGGACACAGGTCCGAGCGAGTCGGAACTCGCGCTGATGGAAAGTCTTGCGACATTGAGAGCGGAACTCGAGGAACTGCGCGCAAGACCGGCCGAGGCCGCGGATAGCGGGGCGGAGCAGGCGATTGCGGACCTGACGGCGCAAATTGCCACCTTACAGGAAGCATCCGCCGAGGCGCAGCGTGCCCTCGAGCGGCAACTGACCGAGCGGGATCGCGAATTGAATCAGCTCCGCATGGACTTGGAGCTTGCACGGCTTGTACCACCAGAGCCGAGCTCATTGGGACCAAGTGAAGAAGAATTGCGGCTGGCCGAACTCGAAAGGCGGCGCGCAGCCGAAGCTGAGGCCCGCGCAGAGCGCATCGCGTCTCCTATGATCGCGTTCTCCGGGATGGGCGCGGGTGCGGATAGGGAGAATACGCTGGAAGCCGCGCGTCTGAATGCAGATGAAGCCTTTGTTCGTTCGGGCGCGCAACCAGCACAGGTGACACGTGCCGAAGTGATCGCGAACCCATCGAACACGGTTGTTCAAGGCACCATGATTCAGGCTGTGACAGAGACGGCCCTCGACAGCACACTGCCCGGCGCGATCCGCGCCATCGTCTCGGAAGACGTCCATTCTTTCGATGGAACGCGTATCCTGATCCCGCGCGGCGCGCGGCTGATCGGGCGCTACCGCTCCGATGTCGCACTTGCCCAATCGCGCGTCATGGTGGCATGGGATCGGATCATCTTGCCCGATAATCAGACCGTGCAGATCAGCGCCTTCGGTGGAGACGAACTCGGCCGTACTGGCACCACCGGGTTTGTCGACACCCGTTTCGCGCAACGCTTCGGCTCCGCCGCGCTGATCTCCTTGATCGGCGCCTTGCCTGCGGCTGCAGCGGGTCAAATCGACAGCGAGGCGGCGGCCGATGTTGCGAGTGATGTCGGCAGCGACCTGCGCGATAGCACGCAAAGCGTGATGCAGGACTATCTGGCGATCCGGCCAGTGATACATGTCGATCAGGGTACACGGATCACGGTCATGGTTGATCGTGACCTCGAGATTTTCTGACATGGCTGCAAGTTATCTGGAAGCGTCGCTCGACCGTTTCGGCCCCGAGGTCCTGCGCGACGACACGATCGAGATCTGCATCAATCCCGACGGACAAATCTGGGGCGAATTCCAGGGCGACCACTTCATGCGAGGTCTCGGCAGCCCGCTGAGCCCAACCGAGATCAAGGACCTCGGCAACCAGATTGCCTCCGCCGCCTCGACCACACTCAGCACCAAGAAGCCTATCGTCTCGGTCTCGATCCTATATCGAGATCGCCCGATCCGCGCGCAGGTGATCCAGCCGCCGGCAGTCGAGGGCGGGTTTTCGATATCACTGCGGTTTTTCTCCTCCCTGCCGCTAGAGGCGATCCGGCTCGGATTTCTCTATGGCAAGGAGCGCAGCCTCGAAGGCTTGCGCCGCGAACGTAACGCCGCACTGCGCGATGTGGTGACATCCGGCGACATCGGCGCCGCGCTGCGGTTTTGCGTCGAGAACAAGCTCAACATGATCGTCTCGGGTGGCACGTCGACCGGCAAGACGGTTGCGGCGCGCAAGATCCTTTCGCTGATTCCGCCCGAAGAGCGGATCATCACCATCGAGGAGGCGGCCGAGCTGCGCCCCGAGCAGCCCAATGCCGTGACGTTGATCGCGGACCGGGACACGGATGCCCGCAGTGCCGATGTGCTCTTGGCCTCAACGCTTCGCATGCGACCCGACCGGATTGTCCTAGGCGAAGTCCGCGGTCGCGAGGCGATGACGTTTCTCGAGGCAATCAACACCGGCCACGGTGGATCGCTGACTACGCTGCATGCCGAGACCCCACAACTTGCTGTTCGCCGCCTCGCCATCGCCGCCCTGAAAACCGATGTGCCGATGACCTATGCCGACATGATCGATTACATTGAGGGCTCGATCGACGTGATCATTCAGGCAGGCCGCCATGAAGGCGCGCGCGGGATCACCGAGTTCTTCCTCCCGGGTCAAACCACAGATTTGAACCTCGACACGGTCGACGGCAGAGGCAACAAGAGCCCCTCCGTTGCCGCTGAGTAAAAAAGGAACCCCCCAGATGCGAAAACCAATTCTCGCACTCATGCTTGCCGCCTTGGCGGGCCCCCTTGTGGCGCAGACTTCGCCTCCGATCTCAAACGATCTCACGGTCGATATGTCGCCTCAAAAGTACCGGATTTGCAACGATCGTCCGGCGCGCCCGACCTGGATGGACGAAATCAATCCGCGGGAAGCCTACAAGGCAGCAGCTTTGATGGAATTGTACGAAATTCGGGCCTGGGAGGAGATCGCTGAATCTGGCGACTGCGGCTGTGAAACCCGCTTTCCCGCTTGGGGTAGCTCCGATGGCGAGTATCATGAAAGGTATGCAGGCCTTAGCCAAGCCGAGCATTCAGCGTTTCGCCGCGACTGGATTGAAGTAAGGAAGCAACTCGAGCCGAGCGTGCGTACAATCTGCGAAGCTCAAGGCAACTGGTAATGGGCGTCGTCAGCTGGATGGTCGGAACGGCAGACGCGTTCCTTGTCGATGCGGCTGAGTCCCAGTTCGGGGCCGTGGCAAGCAATACCGGCACGATCGTCCTGCTGATGGTCACGCTTTCGCTAATCGGCGTCTGCATCAACATGGCATTCCAGTTCCGCAGCATGGATGGGGCCAGCTTCTTCTGGTACCTGATCAAGCTGATGCTGATAGGGCTCTTCGCCTTCAACTGGGCAAACTTCAATGCAGTAGCGAACGCCGTCATTGGAGGCTTGGACTACGTCGCTGGCGCGCTGGTGTCTTCGGTTGGCGGCGGAGGAGCCGGAGCCACACACTTTGCCGGCGAATTCGACATCCTGATCGAAAAATTCAGCCAGTACCTGAATGCCATCGGCAGCAATTTGAACTGGATGACGGGCGCGATCCTAGGCGGCATCGGGCTTATTCTTTTGAGCCTCCTTGGCTTCATGACCGGCATCGTCCTCATATTCGCCAAGATGATGCTGACCCTCATGCTCGGCCTTGCTCCGATCATGATCGCTCTGTCGCTCTTCGACGCGACCAAGGATTTCTTCCATAGGTGGGTCTCGACGACGGTCAGCTATGCCTTCTACCCCATCGTCATCGCAGCAATGTTTTCGACCGTCGTCGGCATGGCGAATTCGCTTCTCGCGCAGCTCGGTGATCCAAACTCGGCAACCAACATCGGATCGCTCGTGCCGTTCTTCGTCATGGTGTTCCTAGCCAAGGGCTTCGTCGCTGCAACGCCCCTGATTGTGCGGGGGATCTCTGGGAACCTGATGGTAGCCGCAGCGCCCGCTGTGGTCGCTGGATCGACCGGGATCATGCGGGGGATCTTCAATACCGACGGCGTGAAGGGCCGGGCGCGGATCGGTGCGCTCACGACAAGCGAAGTAATCGGACGAGGCGCGGTGCAGACGCCTGCCGCTGTGCGGAGCGCCGCGGCAACGACAAGCGCGCAGGTGGTCAGAATGGCGGAACGAGCAAAACGTTTGCGAGAGTAGAAAGGAGAAAGCAGCCTTTCGCCGCACTGTGCATGAACTCACACAATGCGGGACAAAGTGTGAATTCGACGCTGTTGATCCAAGGTCGGCTTTGTGGCTGGTCGGGGGGCTATCCCCTTGGACCTACAATCCTACGCGCAAGAGTTCTCGGTGTGGAATTGCTGGCACAAAGTTGTCGTCGCGACCGGTCATGTCCGAATTTGCGATCATACTGTTCAGTATCGCCTCTTCAGTGGATTGGACGACCGCCTCGAAGAACCTGTCAAGATGTTCATCCGGTACCATCTCAAGGCGAAGCAAGCGCTCGGAAGCGCGAAAATCCGGAACTGTGTTCCCTGTCGAGAATGCCAAGAAGATGTCTCCGGACCCGTGTCGGCCAATGCCGCCGGTTTTGCCGACCCCAAGCGTCGCCCTGCGCGCCAAACGCTTCAGTTGATGCGGCAGAATTGGCGCGTCAGTCGCGACTACGACGATGATCGAACTTAAATCAGGGTCATGAGTATTCCTGACCATAGCGGGTTCTTTCATCTCTTTACCCAGAGGATAGCCCATTACGGTCAGGTCTGTCCGGCCGCCAAAGTTGGCCTGTACAAATGTGCCGACCGTATAAGTGTGGCCATCAAACTGCACCAACCGCGAGGAAGTCCCTGATCCAGCCTTGAAACCAAAGCACTTCATCCCCGTGCCGCCACCAACGCTGCCTTCTTGTATCTGGCCAGTCGTGGCATGTTCGATTGCGGAAATTACATGTGCGTCTGTGACGTGAAACCCGTTGATGTCATTCATAAATCCATCATAGGTTTCGGCGGCGACCGGAAGCGCAAATCCGTCGGCATAGACATCAGGGAACCTTGCGGCAGCCCATTTGATGACCGCATCACGTGCAAGACCGCAGGAATGCGTGTTCGTAATAGCTATAGGCAAGGAAAACTTTCCAGTTTCCTCGATATAGTGCGACCCGGTAAGCTCTCCGTTTCCGTTCAAACTGAATATGCCTGCCATTACTGGATCGCAAAGCTGATCTGTCGGTCTGGGCAAGATGGCTGTCACCCCGGTTCGAATTGGCCCAGAACCGACTTCGAGTGCGCCGCTGCCACTGATCAGCGTCGTGTACCCAACTGAAACACCTTCGACATCTGTAATCGAATTCCACTGCCCTGTGCTACCGTCGAGCTTCAGACCGAGTGTTCTGGCCCGCAGCGTTTTGGGCCTTTCAGACCGGGCAAGGTCACTTGTCTCATTTATCATGCTGTTTTGCTACCTGATGAATTGATCTCGTCAGCCTAGATCAGAAATCACCTGCATCTCAAACCCTCAATTTCGGTAGGCACGCGCTAAGACCGAATTGACGATTTGCTTGAAGTCACCTGGCTAGACAGGACGTTCGACGAGTCCGCAGCATCCGGTATTTTGGGCTCTTCAGTTACATTCGCCGCGAGGAGAATGAACGTCAACTCCTGCGAAACTCATCCGTGCTCCGCGATGATAGCTCTCGTTGTCTGAACTGCCGAAGCAAGCGTTGTCCGGTCTGTGTTCGTGATACCTAGGCCCTCAACATCAAGCGACAGTTGACCTTGGCCACCTCCGCTTGCAGCAGCACGAGCCGCGCGGCCGCGGGCCTTCGCTGCGCTGACAGGGTCAGTTTTCGATGCGTTAGGCACATTGTGGCCGACTTCCCGCGGTCCCGCAGCCGCCCGCACTTCCTGCAGTTCTTGCTTCAACCTCTCCACCGTTTCCCGGGTCTCAGACATCTGCCGATCCCGCCGCAGGCCGTCCTCGTCCGGATATGGGAAGCTTCCCGATTGACAGGCGTGCAGAACCTTCAACGCCGGGTCCTCGAAATACTTCACCCTTCTTGCCCGGATCGGCATCTGCGCGTCGATCACGAGGATGACCTCGTCGAGGTCCATGCGTCGGGCCTCATCCTCGGTCAGGAGCGGGGTATCTTCTGTCCTCTCCGAGACGCTGCGCCCTTCGAATGGATTGCGTCCAACAGCACGGGAGCGGGTCACCACACGCTTGGTGGTCTTGCCGACAGCCTGGCTCAATTCCTCGATGGTCTTCTGCTCGGACGGGGTGAGGTAGAGCTTTACCCCGGCGCCGCCCTGCAGCGACCTGCGGGTGTTTTCACCATAGATCTCGTCCAGCGCCGGGATCGTCTGGGTCACGATGGCGAGGTTGCCGCCGAAGGAGCGCAGCGTCTTTATGCTTTCGGCGACGATTGGCATTTTCCCGAGCCGGTCAAACTCGTCGAGCATGATCATCACCGGCCAGGGCTCGTCATCGCCGGGTTCCTGTGCTTGCAGCGAGGCGATCAGGTCCGAGAAGAAGAGGCGGATCAGCGGGGCAAGCGGGCGGATCATCTCGGATTCGACCGCAAGATAGATCGCATGTGGGCGACGGCGGATATCCCGGAAGGAAAAGTCAGAGGTCGCGGTGGCCGCGTCGATCGCGCGGTTGTCCCAGGTGTCGAGACCCGATGTCATGAGAAGCGAGAGGTAGGAGGTGAGGGTGTCGTTGTTGGTCGAGGCCATACGCTCGAAGATCAGTTTGGCCGAGGTGTTCTTCACCTCCTGCGAACGCTTCAGATATTCCTTCTGCTTGTCGCCCCCCGAGGCGGTGATGCGGTAGATCTCGCCGATGGTCGGCACGCCGCGCTCGAAGGCCAGAAGACCGGCCGCCACGAACAAGTCGATACCGCCTGCGAGAAGGCCGCTCAGCTTTTCGTTGTCGGTCTGCAGGAAGAGCTTCGCGGTGAGTTTAAGCTCCATCTGCTGCCGGTCGGGGTTGGTCATGGCAGCAATGCGCGCCAGCGGATTATAGCGATGTGTTGGTCGGTCCCAGTCGGTCGGCGCGAAGCGGAAAACCTTGTCCCCCATGCTGGCGCGGAAGCGCGAGGTCTCGCGGAAGTTCTCGCCTTTCACGTCGAGCACCACGGCGGAGCCCTTGTAGGTCAGCAGGTTCGGGATCACGAACCCCACGCCCTTGCCCCGGCCTGTAGGCGCCACGATCAGCGCGTGGGGGAAGGTTTTTGAGACTAGGAACGGGCGCTTGGATTTCGGGGAGCCGAGCTTGCCCAGAAGGAAGCCACCGTCGGGCTTGGCAAAGAAACCGTTCCTGTTCATCTCGCTGCGGGTCTGCCAATGCGTCGTCCCGAAGCGGGTCAATGCATCCCCCAGAAGCGTGACGCTCAGCATCAGCGATGCCAGGCCGAAGCTGCCAAGGATGAGGTTCACCCAGAGGAAGTCTTTCGGTGCAGACTGAGACAGACCCCGATATTCGCGGGCAAGCAGGGTGACGTCGAAACGGGTGGGAGAAAGCCCATAGCGGAACATGACAAAGCCGGTCGCCACGACATAGCCCATGGCGAGACCGACCAGCACGAGGCTCAACACTCCTAAGGCAATCTTGCCTTTATCCATGGGTGATCCCCTTCTCGCCATCTGCCGCAGCGTGGCGTGCGCGCTGCGCCTCTATCTGTTCTTCCGCCAATGCATCGAGAACGCGCTCCATCGCCGGGCCGTGCGCAGTGACCTCGCTGCTCTGGAGATAGGTCTTGGCGAGTTCCAGCTGGCGCAGCGGATCCTCGGTGAATGTGTCCAGGACGTCCGCGTTACCGGCCCGCAGCGCGTCGATTGCGTCGTGGCTTAGTCGCTCGTTTATCTGCCGGACGATGTCCTGCTGCTCTGACTCGGAGAGCGGGCCCTCGACGTCGGCGTTTCGCACAAAGGCCATGACGGTTGGCGCTGTCTCTTCCAGATACCGGCGCTCGGCGTAGTCTTGTCGCGCCTGGTCCTCGATCTCGAAACTGCGCTCGCTGATATAGGCACGCGACGCGCCTAGCGAACGAAGGTGATTGATTTCGTCCTGGACGGCCTTCCCGAATTCATCATCCGGCATCTCCGTGCGATAGCGGGCGAGGGTGCGGAGCTCTTCGGCAATCGGACCGAGATGATCCGAAGGATCCCGCAAGGCGAGGTCCATGTCGCCAGCATGAAGCGTGCGGTCCTGCTCGGATACCGCATATTGCGGCGGCATTCGACTGTCGGTGATCTGTTCCCAGGCCATTGAGGCCAGTTCGGCATGTTGCGGCGATTTCTGCGCGTAGACGTCGAACGCGGCGCGGGCCTCTTCAACCTCCACGGCACCTGCCCGCCGGACGGACGGGTCGTCGAAGAACGGATGATCGAAATCCGTCCGGCGGAACTGCGCCACCAGCGCTCTGAACGCCTGCCGCTCCGATGGGGCAAAGATGTCGGACCCATCTTGCGCGAGATCACTCCCAGGTGTCGTCAACCGTTCACCAAGCGCTGCCTCAGCGTCATCCACCTCGTCGACCTCGGTTGGCGCGCGCAGGACGCGTACATCGGTCAAAACATCGCCCAGCCGAACATGCACGGCTTCCAGCCGGTCGAGCGCGTCTTCCCGGTCCGCAGATTTCTCCAGATCGAGGTCGCTTGCTTTGGCAATCCCCTGCAGATCCTGTGCCAGCCACTGGCGCTCCAATGCGGCATTGCCTGCCCCCTCCCGCAGGCGCGCGGCCACAGCCTCGGCATCGATGCCCGTGCCTTGCAACGCTTCGGCCAGCTTTGGTGCCACCTCTCCATCGTCAAGACGCGCGAGGTGATCTTCACTGGCGTTTGGCCTTGCATAGATGCCGTCCCGGGACGGAGCATCGACCAGGGCGGCGGAGCGATCCCCGAGCGGGTTCAAATGCGCGACCGAGGCCAGAACGTCGGTCAGCTTGCGCTCGATCACCGGCCTCTCGGCCGCCGGCGCCCTGTCGATCGCCGCCTCGATCTGGCGAATGTTCTGAGAAAACTCGGTGATCAGCGTGTCGAACGCTGCTTCGTCTTGGGACATGTAGATGGCTCCGTCAGCTTGCATCTGACCGCCACTGGCAAGGATGGTGCTGGCCCGCTCGAGCGCTTCGGCCACGTCGTCGAAATTCGAACGTGACGCCTCCGCCGCGAGCCCACGGTAGATCAACGCCTTGTGCCTGACGGTTTCCAGAGCGGCCCCCAGGTCCGCGCCGGTTCTCTGGCGCTCAACTGGGGGACGACCTTCGTCGCGAGCCTTGTAGATTTCATCGATCTCGGCGCG